>DAHE01000011.1:4940-10302 GCA_002508315.1 Thermocladium sp. UBA166 | reverse complement strand
GTTAAGCGGGTGTATGATGGGGCGGAGGAGGATGACGGCGTTCGAGTCCTCGTCGATGCCCTATGGCCGCGCGGTGTTAGGAGGGAGGAGGCCAAGATAGATGAATGGCTTAAAGAGATCGCCCCGAGCAGCGAGCTTAGGCGTTGGTTCAATCACGATCCCAGCAAGTGGGAGGAGTTCAAGTCAAGGTACTGGAGGGAGCTGGATTCGAGGCGGGAGGCGTANNAGGCGGTGGATAGATTGGTCTCTCTTGCAAAGGGCAATAAAGTAACGCTTCTCTACTCGACTAGGGATAGGGAGCGAAACAACGCCGTGGCCCTGCTGGAGTACCTGGGAAGTAAGGGAATTATTTAGGGAACAAGCATTACAGTGAAGGCGCGCCAAGGTGGTCCTTCCCCGTCTCGAGGGTGCTTTTCCCTCCCCTGATGGCCGGTATTTGGCGCCTAATCGATCCCCGCTTCCTGCCGCATTGCCTGTGGCCTCGATTGTTGCAATGCTTTCCCTGGTCAGAAAGTATATTAATAGAAGGTCTGCCTGGCTAGACATGTCGATAAGGGCACAAGTCATATCGACGATAAACGAGCAGGGACGGGATGAGATGGGGTCCAACGACTTGGTGGTCAAATATCACTCGGTGGACGTGAGGTCCAGGTCCCGCCTCATCGTTTACTCAAACCAGAAGGCGGTGGTTAGGGTGCAGGGGCAGATAACCGGTGTCTTCGACTCAGGCGCTCACGACCTTCAAACGCCGGCCAACCCCGTCTCCCAATTCTTCTCAAGGCTTCAATACAGCGGGAACCTGCCCTGGGAGATAGAGGTGCTATTCGTGAGCACCGCGAGGCATGAGGCGAGGAGCGAGGGGGTGAGCCAAACCAAGGAATTGGTGGCCATGCGGTACCAAGTCGCCTACTTCTTCACGGTGAGCGATCCAGCGAAGCTCGTGAATAGCGTTCAATTCGGGGAGCTGAAGTACACCGTCGACGCCTTGGCGGCGTTCCTATCCCCAATAGTTGATCAATCAGTGTCCCAGGTCCTGAACCTAGTCTCCCTTAAGGAGGTCTACGCCAACCTCCACAAGATAACCGACGCCGTCGCCGCGTCGCTCAGGTCAGCAATGGAGGAGATAGGGATCAACCTAATAGCGTGCAGGATAGTTAGGCTTGAGCCGGAGGACGACACCATGAGGAGGATAGTTCAATACCTAGCCCTTGGCATTGATGTCCTACAAGCCGTGAGGGCTAGGCTGGCGGAGGTGATGGCCAGCAAGTCGGACCCGGCGGCGACCAACATGATGCTGGGAGTCCCCTACTACCCAGTCAACCTAATAGTGGGCGGCTCGCTGCCCGGCCTGGAGCAGTTGATCCCAAGGAAGGAGGAGAAGAAGGAGCAATGAGGGCCTGGCCCATATGAGCGGCAGGCGGCTCAGGCTACAATTAGCGGCTGGGGTGGGTTACTCATTCATTGCCTCAGCATTGACCCTCGGCCTGGAGCTCGTCGCCGACATCTTCTACCCAGCGCGGTTGGTGCTCAGCCCGCTCTGGGCTATCTACGTGGGGCAATGGGTTGATCTAGGGCTGATAGTCGCCCTATACGCGCTGCTGCTTGCCTTTGCCTCGCCGTACGGGCTCCAGGAGGGCTCCAGTTACTACCCCATCCTGAAGGACGCCCGGCGGCTCGCTGCCTACACGCTGGCCGCCCTGGCCATAGCATCGATCGCGTTCGACGCCTACGGGGGCCCCCTTAGAACGAAGATCGGCATCTTCATTTTGATCAACTTGATCGCCGGCGTCGTGGGCGGTCTCCTTTCCAGGCCAAGCTCCTAGCGCGGGGAAGGGACCACCCCCTCTCTATTGCCGCTATCCTTATCGAGGAGACCAGCACCGTGACTATCAACGCCGCGTCTCCGGGGAGCAGTTCGACGAGCGGCCAGTACGCGAACCCGCCTATTATCGACGCGCACGCGTACACCTCCCTCGATAAGACCATGGGCACCTCATTGGCCAGGAGATCCCTCACAACGCCTCCCCCCACCGCCGTTATGGAGGCCAGCATGGCGATGCCGAGGGGGTTTATGCCGTGAGTGAATGCCACCTGGGCGCCTATTGCAGTGAAAGCGCCTAGGCCGAGCGCGTCAGCGTAGAGGAATGGCTTTATCCCCCTCGTCACGTACCTAGCGAACGGCAGCGCTGCGAGCGATGCCACTATGGCGGTGATTGGGTAGGGGAGGTACGTGATGTTGACGGGCGGGGTTACCCCGAGCAGCACATCCCTGGTTATCCCCCCCACCAATGCGGTTGAGAATCCAAGAACGACCACGCCCAGGAGGTCCATGTCCTTCTCTATGGCCTTCAACGCGCCGGACACCGCGAACGCAATTATCCCCACGTAATTCAGTATATCTATCACCAGGGAGGCGAGCACGGTCACTCCCCGGAGTTATGCGCTTTAATTTTATACCCCCCTCCCCCACTCATGGGTGGGCAAGGGGCGTTCATTGCATTGAACGGCGATGGGGGGTGGGGCGATTACACTTGTACTCTCCACTTGATTTCCTGGGGGGCCGTGGGTCGCCTTGGCTCCATGGATTGCAGCCTCTCCTTGTACCGCCTCAACACTAACCCAATGGCGGCGTGCATTAATCGCTTTATCAATAGGCGCACCACTGGGTTCTCCATCTTGGCCGTCACCACGTCGGCATCGGCGTACGCCTCGCTCATTGCCTTCGATAGCGCCCGCAATACGAATTCCTCCCGCAGTGGGTTCTCCAGTATCTTGTCTAGAACGGTGAAGTCCCTGTGCCTTAATGCGCCCATGGGTATGAACGGCAATGGGAACGTCATTATCCTGAGCCTGCCCAGCCTATCCAGAAGCTCTAGGTTCTTCAACAAGTCATCATCCGTCTCCCCCGGCAGGTTTATTATCATTGTCCCAACCACTATCCAACCATTGTCGTTAAGTATGCCAACCGCGTTCTCCACTATGTCGGGGTACTGGGCTGGCTTGAATGGCAGTACCTTGCCCGGCATTACCATAGACAGCAGCCTGGGCGATCCCGTCTCTATCCCCATCTCGATGAAGTTCATCTGGCCCCCCTCATTCATGTACTGCCCCACCTCCTCCACTAACTTCCTCGCCTGCACCGCCACCGCCGCGGTGGTGAAGTCCGTGGTTATGCCGTGATCATCGCCGTACGACTTGACCAACTTATACGCCTTCCGCACCAAGTCGATCACCTTATCCGGATTGGGGTCTATCCCCTTAGCCCCATACCTGAAGAACTCCTCGCTGTGCAGCCCCACCTCCTTCACCCCGCCCACCTCTATGTTGACCCTTATCTCCTCATCCACGTGGCCCTCGAAGGGAATGGACCTTATCATGCCGCTCAACGTGGGAGTGCAGAACTGGCACCCCCTGCCGCATCCCCTGGTGACCTCAACCAATCCACCAATCGCTGGAGTCGTTATGGTTGGAATCAAGTCCACTGGAGCCGGTCGCCTGGCCGTGACCACTGCCGGCACAGCCTCGCCCGCCAGCAATCGCTTGAACACCGCTGGCCCATCCTCCTCGAACTCCCCCTCGTACACCACGTCGATGCCCAGCTTGGCCTGCATGCCAGTGTCGATCAATTGCCAAACAGCGGGTCCCCCCACAACTATCTTGAGATTGCCCCTATTCCTCTTGACCGCTGGGTTGTCCAGCACCTTGAGGAATGACTTAGATATGTAGGGAGTGCCGGCGTACTTCAAGCCAGCCAGCGTTAGTATCCAGTAAACTATGCCGGACCCATAACTGAGCCCCAGTGGGTCCATGGTGTATATGCCGAGCACCTTGGTTCTGGGCCCCACCACCTTATCCAGTTTATTCGGGTCCGCTATCACTGCATCAATGCCGGCCCTGGCCAACGATGCCTGAACCTTAGCTATGCCGTAGGGGGCTCGCTTGACTATGCCCCTCCTATCGCTCTTCACCTGGAAGTAGAGGCGGGCCACCCAATCCCTTATGTAGTGATCCGGCAAAGCGCTTATGAAGCCCGCGATGGATGCGCCGAAGGTATCGCTTGCAGTCGAGCCCTCGCTGGTCAGAACCACGGGATAACCCAACCAGCTTGGCATGCCTTTCAAGCATTATTTAAGTATTTAAGCTTTTATCAGTTAACGGAACTACTTGAATAGGACAGCCAGCCGATCGCCGAGTCAAACCCGATCAGCGAGGTGGGGCGGCCTGATGATTCCCCCTGTCGATCTAATCCCTCTACTCATGACCGCGCCGCCGGGCCGGCGGGGGGAGGAAGGGGCGTCACCGCGTCCTGCTCCAGACAATGCCCTCCATCGATGCAGGCAATGGCTTCCCCCAAATCCCTGCGGGCTCCGTTATGGGCGTTGAGGATCCCTCTTTACTGGTTTGAATAGCTCCGCCACCGCCGCGAAGTCCAAGTCGCCTCCCCCTCCCTGCTCCACTAATCTATATAATTGAAGCGCAAGGGACGACATTGGAGCCGGCATGCCAATGTTCTGGGCCTCCCTCTGCACTATCTCCAAGTCCTTCCTCATGTGCCTCAATGCGAACTGCGTAGAGTAATCCCCGCTCCTTATCTTGGGCACCTTCAAGTCCGCGGTGGGGGACCTGGCGCTGCTGAGCTGCCTCAACACCTTCTCCACGTCCTCCGGCTTCACCCCGCTCCTCACGCCGAACCAGTACGCCTCCCCCATGGCGGCCACGTACGCGCCTAGGAGCAGGTTATTCACGAGCTTGGCGTAGAGCCCCATGCCGTTGCCCCCCATATACTCCACGGCAGCGGCCGTCGCCCCAATCACGTCCCTGGCCGTCTCGAAGAGCTCCCTTGGCCCGCCCACCAGCACCACTATCTTCTTCTGCTCCACGTGTATTGATGTGCCTATGACGGGCGCATCCATCATGCTGCCCCCACTCTCCCTCACCTGCTTCGCCAAGTCTATGCTGGTGGTGGGGGATATCGTGGACATATCGATTATTACTTTGCCCTTAATCACTGGAAGCGCCTCCCCGACCACTGAGGAAACCGCGGAGTCATCCGATAACATTGTGAGTATCACATCGGTTTCCTTCACTAACTCCCCCACGGTGGGGGCGACCTCCACGCCGTGCTCTGACTTGAACCTCTCCGCCTTCTCCCTGGTCCTATTATAGACCAACTGAAGCTTGCCCGCCCTGGCCAAGTTAGCGCCTATCCTGTACCCCATTACTCCCAGGCCTATTAAGCCGACCCGCATGGCATGGTTCGAGCTATGGGGAAAATAAACTTAACTAGTTAACCGCGAGGCGGAAAATCTTTTAAAAGGCATGGCCCCCAATCAATTCAAGGGCCGGTAGTCTAGCCTGGAAG
>DAHE01000011.1:391-4901 GCA_002508315.1 Thermocladium sp. UBA166 | reverse complement strand
CCAGTGGGCGGCGAGGCGCTCGCCCGGGCCCGCCGCTCCCGCCTAGTATAATTAGGGGGTCCTCTCCTTAATTTAATGGATAGGGTGGCTTGCTTGACGGGCAGCGGCTCGCCTTACCTGCTGAAGGCCGCGAGGAGCCCGGTTAATTGGTGGGGTTGGTGCAGCGAGGCGTTTGAGTTAGCCAGGAGGGAGAATAAGCCCGTCCTCGTTGATGTAGGCGCGTCGTGGTGCCACTGGTGCAACGTGATGGATGAGTCGACCTACGATGACCCGGAGGTGGCTCGCATAATCAATGAATCCTTCGTGCCTATAAAGGTTGATAGGGATGAGAGGCCTGACATAGATAAAATACTTCAGGGAGTCGCGTCATCCCTATCCGGCCAAGCGGGTTGGCCCCTCACGGTGTTCCTAACGCCCAGCGGGAAAGCGATTTTCGCCGGCACCTACTTCCCGCCGAGGGACTCAATGGGGCTCCCCGGCATGCCCAGGGTGCTCGAGGCGGTGCTGAAGGCCTACGGGGGCGGTGGGGGCGTGTCCATAAGCGGTGCTCAAACTGCGGGCGATCACGTGGACCGCGTTGATCTGTCGGCGATTAATGGGGTTTTGCTGAGGATAATGGACATGTACGACGAGGAGCACGGCGGCTTCGGCTCCTTCCCCAAGTTCCCGCAGGTCACTTTCCACGCGCTACTCCTCTACCGGGGCTTCTACTCCAATTCCACCTTCATAGACGCGGTGGTGCGTACATTGGAGGCGATGGGGAGGGGAGGGGTTCGCGATCAATTGGGCGGTGGGTTTCACAGGTACTCGGTGGACGATGCTTGGTTGATCCCCCACTTCGAGAAGCTGCTCATAGATAACGCAGAGCTCTCCATGAATTACATCGAGGCGTTCGCCGCCACGGGCAGTGAGTACCTTAAGTACGTGGCCGTGGATACGCTCAATTACATCAACTCCGTCCTCGGAGATGATGAGGGCGGCTACTACTCCAGTCAAGGCGCGGACTCCGGGGGAGAGGAGGGCGGCTACTATAAGTGGAGCATGGAGGAGCTGGCGTCAATACTGACCCAGGAAGAGCTTCAATTGGTTTACGAGCATTTCGGCTTGAATCGCTTCCCAAGCGGGGAGAAGGCGGTTCTACACGTGCCCCGCGACTCCTCGACTGGGGACTCTGAGGCGTTGAGGGCTGCGATTAATAAGATGAGGATAGCGAGGGAGGGGAGGGAGAAGCCCCCCGTTGATCACACCATCTACGCCAACTCAACCGCGGCGGCTGCGGTAGCGGGCCTGGCGGCTGGGAATTACGTGGACCCCGCCTTCGCCGACCGCGCGCTTGCCGCGGTGGGCTTCCTGGCGTCTCGGTTAATTAATGACGGCTTGGTGAGGAGGGGGTACAGAAACGGCAAGCTCCTGGGCCCCGGGTACCTGGATGACCAGGCCTACACTGTGCTGGCCCTACTATCCGCGTTTCAGCGCACTGGCGATCGGAAATACCTGGAGCTAGCCGTGGCTTGCGGGCGGGGCTTGAGGGCGTTCATGAGCGGCCAAGGCCTTCTATACTCGATTCAGGATGGGGACGCCGCGCTACGGGTCCCAATAGATCCCCTCGGCGACTCGCCCAACTGGAGCCCGGCCTCCATAGCGGTACTGGCCATGGACGTGCTCTCCAGAATAGTGAGCGGAGCCCCGAGCCCCGACGCCGAGGCGGTGATTAAGGCGCTATATGGAGAAGCGGTTCGCTTCGGTCCCTTCGCCGCCTCGTTCTTCGTCGCTGTGGGGGATCACTTCCTCGATCCTCCCCGCGTAGTGATAGTGGGGAGCGGTGATGAGAAGTTCGAGGAGCTTCATGAAGCCGCCCTGAGCGTGTTCAGGCCAGGCAAGCTGGTGATCCCGGTACGGGGGGATTCGCTGGATGACTTGGTGATGGATGGATCCATAAAGGCAATGGTAAGGCGCGGAGGAACGGCGGCGTACGTGTGCGCGTACTCCCAGTGCAGCATGCCTATCGATGACCCCATTAAGTTACGGCTATTAATAACTGACTTCGCGCGGGATAGGTACATGTTTCTATACTGACCCCCTCCCCTTAGGGGGTCACTCATGTTCTCCTTAATCACCTAGCCCGCCTCCTGTAGGAGAGGTAAACCGCCGCGTCGTAGGCTATCTTGGATGACCCGCCCAAGAAGAACGGGAGCCCCAGCAGCCCCACAGCTATGGCGGCGCCGGCTATTGGCGCTCCCGGCAGGACGGCGAGGCTCCTCGCTGTGTTCGTGATGGCCATGGCGGGAACGCGCTCCCCGTCCCCGAATATCTGCGCCATGAATGCCTGCCTGGTGGGCACGTCCATTTGAGACGTGCTTTGCCTAAGCAATAGAAATAAAAGGCTTCCAAGCAACGTGCTGGCCAGGGGAATCATTATTAGGAAGACGCTGGATACCACGTGGGTGTACACCATGGTTCTCAGGTTACCCAACCGCTCAGCCACGAGGGGCGCCGCCATTATTGATGCCGCCGTCACTAAGTTGACGGCGAGGAATATGATGCCCAACTCCCTCAGCGATGCCCCGTACCTAGCGTAGAACCAATACGATACGACCGATTGAGAGACGAGGCCTCCCCCGAACGCGTCCACCGCGAACAAGGCGGATAGCCTACCCATGTCCGCCCTAGCCGTCGGCGAAGCGCTCCTAAGCCCGGTGGGCGAGTTGCCCGCGCTTAAGCCCTTCATGCCGGCGTATATGGATGCCAGGACCACACCAACGGCGGCGTAGCCTAGGTACATGCTCCTTATGGCCATCAACGAATCCCCCACGTATGAGGGAAGCGAGGCGGCCAGCGCGCCTAGGGCGGACGCGGAGTACCCTATCACGTTGTAGACGCCCAGCACCCTGCCGATCCTCGCCCCCGTCAGCCTGGGGAGGATGCCCACCTCTATTGATTGAAAAGGCCCAGCCTCCGTGCCCGTCGTGCTTATGTTGCCCAAGGCCAGCGCCGCCGCCAATAGCGGGAATGGTCCCCCCAGGAACAGGAGGATCCCGGATATAGTCATCAATGAGCTGAACGCCACTAGCATTCTCCTCCCGCCGACTAGGTTTCCGTACCACGTTAATAAGATGTTGGAAGCGGCGTTGCCCGCCACTATGAAGAATATGCCCAGCCCCACTAATTGGGGAGGGTATCCAAGCATTGCCAAGTAGATGGGCGTCAACACGCTCACCGCCCCGAATGCCAGCGTCCTAACCCCCTTCGCAACTAGAATTGAGTTGACGCTCTCAACCACCCGCCTCCACGGGGTAACCCCTTTAAATAAGCGCGTTTTAATCGGGGAGTCAGATGGCTTCCAGTATGCGGTTGGCGGACCTGCACGAGGACTTGGCGTATGCGTCGATGAGGATGGATGTCATCAACGGCAGCGCTCAATCCAGCATATCCATGCTGAGGAGCTTCGATTACGCTTTCGTGTTCGCGGCCGTGTTCCCCCGAGCGGGGGCCAGGGGAGTCGGGAAAACGGTTCGCCCAGCCCTAATGGGGCTCCTCCTGGAGCAGGTTAGGTTCTACTTGGAACTGGAAAGGGCCGGGTTGGTCAATATAGTCCGGAGGAGAGGCGATCTAAGGCCGGGCGTCAACCTACTCCTCTCGCTTGAGGGAGCCGATGCCCTGGGCGACGCCGGCGACTTACTGCTGCTCAGGGAGCTCGGCGTGAGGGCCATCGGCATCACTTGGAACGAGGATAACCGCTTCGCCTCTTCCTGCATGGCTCGTAGGGATTACGGGTTAACGAGTGAGGGGGAGGAATTGGTTAAGTTAGCCAACGAGCTGGGCATCATATTGGATGTGGCTCACGCCAGCAAGCGCACCGTGCTGGACGTCGCCTCCGCCTCCAAGAAGCCCGTTATAGCGTCCCACGCCAACGCCGCTGCGTTGAAGGGGCACAGGCGTAACTTGGATGATGAGGAGATAGAGGCAATAGTGAGGACTGGCGGGGTGATTGGGGTTACTGCGATACGCGAGACTCTTCCATCCCCCACGATTCAAGGCATCGTGGATAACCTCAAGTACATCGGCGAGGGCTTTGGGTGGAGCCACGTTGCGGTGGGCACCGACATGCTCGGCATAGATGAAACGCCCAACGGCTTCGAGGATGTGCTGAGGGTGAGCGAGTTGGCGGAGGCGACGGGCCACGGGGATGAGTTGTGGGGAAACCCGCTGCGCGTCGTGAGTGAATCGCTTGGGGACCGATAGGGTTAAAAAGACGTGATACGCAAAAAGCCCCTGGCGCCAACGTTGAGGTAAAGCTTATAAATGCTCCTGGGACTGATTTTTCTCGAGGCGTTTACAAGTGAGCCCCCTAACACCGCCCCGGGGCTAGCCTGGGGCGAAGGTTACGGGGTGATTCATCCAACCACCGGCGACGAAGGAGAGGCCTGGACCCATCCCATCCCCTGGGGCGGCCTTGCGCGGCCATCCCCAGAAACCGGTTGATCCTGCCGGACCCGACCGCTATCGGGGT
>DAHE01000011.1:189-328 GCA_002508315.1 Thermocladium sp. UBA166 | reverse complement strand
TAACCCCGGGAAACTGGGGCTAATTCCCCATAGGAGAGGGAAGCTGGAAGGCTCCCTCCCCGAAAGGAACCGCGTCCGGCACCCGGCGCGATTCGCCCTAGGATGGGGCTGCGGTCCATCATGGTTGTTGGTGGGGTAA
>DAHE01000011.1:0-133 GCA_002508315.1 Thermocladium sp. UBA166 | reverse complement strand
CAGGCCCTATGGGGTGCAGCAGGCGCGAAACCTCCGCAATGCAGGAAACTGCGACGGGGTTACCCCGAGTGCTACCCGATGAGGGTAGCTTTTCCCCGGTGTAGAAAGCCGGGGGAATAAGCGGGGGGCAAGT
>DAHE01000031.1:228-21513 GCA_002508315.1 Thermocladium sp. UBA166 | reverse complement strand
GGCCTGTACTTCTCCACCCAAAGCGCTTCCTCGCCGCTGTCCATCTATGCCCACGCCCTAGAACTTTAAGCCCTTTATTAAGTTCTCTAATAATGCCGGGAGAGGGGGTAACGTTAAATATCGACTGGGGCCTCTTCCTTTCATATGAACATGAAAATAATCACGGCATTGATCGGGGCAGCATTAATAGTTATTGGAGTCGCCGCCTATTTCTTGTATGCATCGCCGATCGACCGCTTCACGTCAAGTACCTTCACCGTGGTATATAATGGCAATGTATACGCGCCCAAGCTTGGCGTTTCCAAGAGCTTTGAGGCTATCTATGGTCAAAACACGATTAGGAGGGGATTCATATTGATTGGCAATTACTTTGGGGCGGCATGGATCTATAATAAGTCATTTATCGTATGTCCGTGGGTTAATCACGTGCCCTTAGGGGAATGCCTTGAATTTAATGGAACGGAGGGTAAGGCGGCATTCTATGAAAACTTGCAGGGATTGTATTGCTATAAATACGAGGAGACAGAGAACAAGACACTGCCGCGGTTGCCGCTGCCCTTCGCCGCAAGCAGGGCGTATAACCTGACCGTGATTTCATGCATTAATGGGAATGGCATTCCAATCAACGTAAATATAACTCTATACGCGGCGATGGCCGAAAATGGCTTATTAGGCAAGTTATTGATGCCAGCGCAAGTTAATGTATACATGCATGCAATCGCTGTTAATGAATCGTTTAACGAGGCCTTATATGATGAAATGATCGGGAAATAACGCGGAGCGCCCCAGCCATTCCCCAAAGGCAATGAGCTTGGAGGGGGGATGCGTGGATTTCAACGATATATTTTTCGACGGCCAGCTTAGGAAAAGCATTTGAGCAGGTGCAGCTGCGTGACCAGCATGGAAATGCATGGAAGTGTGAACGGAGTCAAGTATAGGTATCTGGCATCGAAGCCAAGCGGGCCGCCGGTCGTTTTGGTTCATGGATTCAATTTCGACTCCAGTGCATGGGTGGAGTCCGGAGTGTTCGATTTCCTCTCCGCCCGTTACGCCGTCTATGCAATAGATATGCCCTACGGGCCTCGATCTAAAACGGATCACATAAACGGCGATGAGGGGGACTTCGCGGAGTTTCTAAGGAGTGTTCTCATGGATCTCAAGATAACGAGGCCGGCATTGCTGGGCGCATCGATAGGCGGCGCCACCGTTCTGCGGTACTTGGAGAGGGGGTATGATGCTAGATGCGGCATAGTGGTGGGGCCCGTCAACGTGGACAGGATTAACTTGGATAGGATAAGCGCGCCGGTCCTCGGCATATGGGGGGAGAGAGATAGCGTGTCCCATCCAAGGAACAGGGAATTACTGTCGAGGAGGTTCAACGTGGTCATTATACCGGGAGCAAGCCACCCGGCCTACCTGGATAAGCCCAGGGAATTCACCGCGGCGGTAACGGATTTCCTCGACAAGTGCTAGCAACTGCATTGACCACCGTCCACCGGAATCACGTGGCCTGTGATGAAGCTTGCATCATCGCTGAGCAGAAACGCGACTACCTTAGCCACCTCCTCGGGCTCGCCGAGCCTCTTGATGGGTATGGATTCCCTTATTGCAGCTAGGGTATCGGGGTTTATCCAGTTCACCCACTGGGTGGCTATGTTCCCCAAGGCAACGGCGTTCACCCTTATCGATGGAAATAGGCGCGCCACCGTCTTGGTTAACGCTATCACAGCCGCCTTAGCGCTCGCGTAAGGTATCCCCATTCCCTCGGCTCCCTGGAATGCAGCTATGGATGCCACGTTCACTATGGCGCCGTTCCGCATGTATTTCAGGCTCTCCCTGATTGATAGGAACGTGCCTACCACATCCACCCGCATCACGTCGATCCAGTCGCTAGGGGATAGGGAATCCAAGTCCTTATTCCAAATAGATGAATCACCGTGGCCAGCGTTGTTGACGACGCCATCCAGTCTGCCGGCCTCACTGATTACCTCTCGATAAATATCAATTACATCGCCCTCAATGGATACATCCCCGCGGACCAGCAATGCCCTTGACCCGCTCCGCCTCACTAACTTACCCGTCTCCTCAGCGCCCTCCTCATCCCTCAAGTAATTCACCGCTACCAATGATGCCCCTCGCCTCGCGCACTCCACAGCTATGGCCCTCCCTATCCCCCTCGACGCGCCGGTGACCAACACTACCTTGCCGGAAAGCACGGAATGCCGACCGCCCCTGAGCTTTAAATACTGAAGCCGACCGCCACGGGAGCCGAAACTGGTTCAAGGAAGCGGGCAGAGCATCGACAAATTTTTAAGATGGAAATTGCACCGCATGTAATGAGGAGGACCCTGGCCGTCATATCAATTATTGTTTCCCCCATATTGATCGCCTATCAACTAGCCCATCCCACGGGCTTCGTGGATGTAGCGCTTTGGCTGGTTTTAACCTGGATCACAATTCATTTCGTGCTGGAGATGGATAGGAAATGGAGTGGCTCCTCCCCAATGTCTCTGTTGGGCGTGTTGCTGGCGTGGGTGGGGAGAGGGTTATTGGTATTCAATTACGTGGTGCTGACTGGAGGCGTATTTCCATTGATAGGAACCAACAGTTGGGGATATCTTAGGCAACCGGCCGATGCGTATGCGATCATAATGCTGGCCGGCATGGAAATGGCGGAGTACTCCTTATCATTGCCGGGCGCCAGGGGGCATCCATCCGTAAAGGATGAGTTGATGAGGGGATTTAGGAGGATTATCGAGTTCGCCGTTGCCCATGATTACTTGATAATATTCACGGCTGCATTCCTGGTGCGATTGATACCCGAGGTCGTTACTTGGCCGTGGTTTGTGGGCTATGACACCCCTGAATACGCCGCCACGTTGATGGATTATGCCTTGAAACCCACTTTCTTTACCTATACGTGGTGGTACGGCGGTTCCTCGATTCTCCCGCCGCTCCTCTACATGCTTTTGTACCCAGTATCGTTCGCCGTAAGTCCGTGGATTATTTTCAAGTTCGTTAACCCGGCATTGCTTGGACTGATGGGCGCGGCAATGGATTACGCCTTGAAGAGACTGGGCATGGAGAGGGGGGAGGCATTCATAGGGGCCATGCTATTCGCGTTCTACCCCACCACATACTCGATTTCATGGGAGCTCAGCAGGAATATGCTGGGAATAGTATTTCTCCTATTAACCATTGCTGAATTCGAGGCGCATATAAAGGGAGGGGGAAAGTGGGGCATGCTGGCCATATTGGCCATATTATCGACGCTGGCCCACCAAACCTCCGCCACGCTAACTGCCCTCTTGTTCCTGTCGTACTTCGCTGTTAAGGATAGGAACCCACGATGGTTGATGCTGGGCTTGGTAGGCATTGTGGGGGATATAGTTTACACTAACTTCGCCCCGCTCCACGTCGCTTTAATGCACACTGCAACAGGCGTGAGCGTCAGCGTGTCCAGCCCGCTTACGGAGAGCCGCTCCGTCATTTTCACCCAAGCATTGAGCCAGTACCTTGGACCGTTGCTGGTGGCAATGTGGCCCCTCATACTGCTAGCCTCCCACTACAGGAGGAAACCGCCGTTCAGCATCGCCGCCGTTCTCCTCTGGCTCCTCATAATAACGCTGCCGGCCGCCCTGGCCCCGGCCTATAGCTTCGTTCAATGGTGGAGGTGGAGCCTGATGTTGCCTGTAGCCTTGGTCCCGCTATCTACAAGGCCCAAGTTTTTAGCGGCGGCGTTCGCGATCGCCTTCATGCTGCTGGACGCGGCGTGGACGTGGGCGCCGATAGTTCCATCTCTATTCCCCGGCGACTCGACGCTGCTGGTGCAGGGAACATATGCTAGGGCCTGCACCGTGGTCCCCACGGAGCAGTATGCATACGAGGCTGGGCTGTACGTGGATTCCCATAATGGGACTTACGTCACCGATTACTGCACCTATACCTTCATGCATCTGGCCGATAGGTTTGGCCACAACATAGTTGTCTCGTATGACCCGCAGCAAACCGCGGAAACCCTGAATGGAACTGTTTACCTGGTCACCGATCAAGTAGTCAATGCCACCAAGGTGACGCAGTTCGGGACGGGAGTCACGTTGCTCCCGGACGCGGGGGGGATTGCATATCCAATCTATATATATCAAATAAAGCCCAACGCGAGCGATACGCGTGTTCAACTATCTTCCTAGCCATTTCACATTGCTCCACGGGTCTACGTTGAGCGGTGCTCTGGCGGCAACCCTATCCAGCACGTCCCCCACCTCCCTCCAGGGCAGATCAAGTATCTCCAGCACATCAGAGCTGTTAGCCGCGTAAAGAATTTCCACTTACTCCCAGCGCTACAGGCATGCAGGAAATCAATGCAGGCAACGTGTTCGTGTCCATGGGTAACCTCAAGGGAGAATTGAAGAACTATGTCTTGATGCCCGTGGATAGCTTTGACGTTGTGTTCCAATCGCTCAACCTAAAGATAATGGAGGCAGCGGCAAGGGGAGAGTGTAGCTTCACCGATATATTGAAGGCGAGCGGCATACCGAGGGGCCAGCTAGCTAGGCATTTGAAGGCATTGATTAAGGCCAATTGGCTGGTACATAGGGGTAAATGCTACGAGCCCGCCGCTGCCCTATTCGTGGCCTTCAATGCTGATTACTCCGATGGAGAGATAAAGCTCCGCTTGAGGAATGATAGAGGCGCCTTCATGGATCCACAGTATGGGATATTGATATTCAGGGGATCCACTGGCCTCTGCAAGACATGCCCGTTCAGGGAGGCATGCGTTAAAAACGTCAAGAGCCTCTCCAAGGCTTACGATATAGCGATCAGGTCCGTGGAGCCAAGCGATGCGTACGTGGAGATATTCAATACGTTGATCTCCCGCGACTTAATTAAGAGACTCAAGACCCAGGCATTGATTCCGGCAATCGGAGCGATAAGATCTCCTTGAATATAAATGATGGTCGTGTCCCCACGGCAAGGCACGCGAACTCTCTCCTAACATTGAAAGACGCGTGGATCATCCACTATAATTAAAGCAAGCTCGGCAGGATTGAAAAGCAATTATGTGATTGCGGGAATCATGGGATGGGGCCAGGCCATGATTTGCGTAGCGCTTCGTGGAATTCACCGCATATAGCATGGTAGAAAAAATTATAAGCGACCCGTTTCATCCATGGAATCGATGAAGCTGGGCGACGCCATAGAATTAATGAAGCCTCGCGTGATTTGGCTGCTGGTTCTATCCGCCATTGGTGGATATCTAATAGCTGCAATGCCTAAGATAAATGCATTGAGGCTAGTCGAGATAGCGGTTGCTGGATTGCTATCCACAGGCGGATCCGCTGCCGCGAATATGCTGTTCGAGAGGGACGTCGATGCATTGATGGCTAGAACGGCCAAGAGACCTCTCCCCGCCGGCTCAATATCTGCGGAAGCGGCTTGGGTTGAAATGATGGTATTAACGGCAGCTGGGCTAGCCTTGGGCTACATATGGCTGGGCATCATGCCGTTCATATTCATGCTAGCGGGGTGGGTGTTCTATTCGGTGATATACACTCTCATCCTCAAGAGGAGGACTTGGCTGAACATACTGATAGGTGGACTCGCCGGCAATGCTGCTTTGCTGAGCGGTTGGGCTGCTGCCGCGCCCATAAACATGGAGGCAATGCTTCTATCATTCGCTGTTTACCTATGGATACCGGCCCATATATGGTCCCTGGTGATGAGGTACGCCGATGATTACAGGAGGGCCAGGATCCCAATGCTTCCGGTCCTCGTGAAGAGGGACATCGCGATAAGCACGATATCCGGGCTCAACATTTTATCAACCATATATATGCTGCTCCTCTACGTCATTTACGTAAACTCCATCCCTGGATACGTAATACTACTTCCATTCGTTGCAGTGTCCATATACATATCCGCCAAATCCTTATTGAACCCAACAGACGATGCGTTCTGGACTATGTTCAAGATGACGAGCCCCGTCCTAACCATGTTCATAGTGGCCGCCGTGCTGGGTCTTTTCATATCATTCCCGCCCTGATCAATTAGGGGCGAGGATCCATGCTCGATTCTCATAATGGAAGGAAGGATCGAATTAATAAGCCCAACCCAGCGGCCGCAATCCCTATGGCTAGGTAGAACGCGAACCATGTAAATTCATTGCCGCCGAAATATCTGCTCATGAGCGAGCCGAATACTCCAAGTAACGCGATGGGAATCACTGGGATCCCCATGACTTTCACTAAATCCGCCGTTAACTCAGTAACTATGGCCGCCCCAAACGACACGACGCCGAACACCGTGCTTCTATGGATTACCTCGATTATCCTTTCCCTGTAAAGCTTCGTCTTTAAAATGCTTCCTTGTCTCATGAATAGTGACCTCTCCATCTTGCCCAAATCCCTCCGCTCCTCCGTGTACTCAGCCATGAATGCCGTTACTAAGTTTATGAACATTATTATCAATGCCGAACCCACGCTTGCCTCTCCATTCCGTAATGGAAGGAATGGGGATAAGGCTATCGCTGTTACGGTGCTATCGAGGAATCCCATAACCAAATACCTACCTATGCCGGCGCCGAAGCCCAGCGACATTCATAACTTAGTCCCCTGTACTCTTTAATTTTTTAGCGTCAAGATCCAAGACGTACTCCCCCGCTATTACTTGATCTATGCTCCTGATCGCGCCGCCCATGTTAGTTATGGATTCCTCCAACGCCTTGTAATCTATGCCCACGCCGTCCACCACTATCAAGAGCCCAAGCACGTCGACGTCCGTGTCGGTAACGGTTATATTAACCGCCTTGACGCCCGCCACCTCGGTCAAGGTTTGAGCTAAATCCATCAAGTGCGCCGAGCTGGGCACATCTACATCAAGTATGAGACGACGTATATTGGACACGCGTTCATAGCCCTCCCTTCTTTATTAAATATTTTCGCAAACACCATGGCTAGGCGGGGCAATGTTTCGGATCTAGGAGCCTATTCGGGAGGGATGGAGCGGCCGACTTATAGCTCGAGCCCCTCGCATGGGTTCTTGCCCACCTTATTCGCGTTCACCAATCTGAACTCCAACCGCTTTATCATGAGCGCGAGGAGAGCCATCATGAGCCCAATCATTCCGGTGCTGGTTAATTCGACCGCTATTATTCCCCAAATGAAGTGATTCACGTGGCGAAAGAGAAGTTGAACCCCTGTATATAGAGTTAATAAAAGGCCCGGAACCAGTAGAAGAGCAACAGCGAGCGAGAAAATGAAGATGGGATTATACCTTATCATTAGCCTTATGATGTCCACCCCTATATTCAATCCGTGACTCCACCTCAGCTTCGGATCGCCGATTCGCTTTCTGTACCTGATCGGCAGCTCGCCTATCTTCCCCGTGGAGGCCATTTGGGAGGCTATATCGACCTCCACGCTGAATCCCGTGGATCCAGGTATTATCGACCTGGCCGCATCGCTCCTCAGCAAGTACATCCCGGTCAACACATCGCTTAAGCCCGTTCCAAATAATAGATTGAAGATGCTCGTCAACACGGCATTGCCAAACCTATGAAGCGAAGGTATGTTTTCCTTTCCAATAAGCCTAGCCCCCAGCACCTCGTCCAAGTCGTTCTGAATGGCTGTTCTAAGCATTTCCCTCACGCTGCTGGGATCATACGTATAATCGCCATCCATTACCAACACGAAGGGGGTCCTCACGTATCTGAGCCCTGTATAAACCGCGTTTGCCTTGCCTGTCCCACCGCTCTTAACAACCTGGGATCCAAGCGATGCCGCGGCTGCGGCCGTTGGATCATCGAAGTCATCGACTACTGTGATGATATTATTAAGTCCATGCTCGTGCAGCTCTTCTATTACCTTACCTATCCCCGCCTCCATTTTGGCGGGTATGAGCACCGTCAAGCATGAATTTATATCCATGTGGTTTAAGCTAGAACGGAGCACCTTTATCAATTTTAACCATTATAAAGCCCAGCGGGCCGGCCTTCAGCCGGGATCCACTGACTCCACTGAAAAACACGCCTCAAGGATTCCCCGCCTCAAGTGCACTGCAATGCCTTATTCAATCCTGGCGGGAGAGGAGGCGGAAAGCCCATCCGCGGGGTAGTTCAAATCATTTCGGTAAGTTCTCGCTGGACTGGGATATCGCCGACGCCATCCCCTCAACCGCCATTTTGAATAAATGATAATGGGCTTTCCTCTCCCTTATCTTATCGATGACTTGCCTTAACCTATCATCTCTCTCGATAAGTACCTCCTCCGCGTCGCTCTTCTCCGCCAAGGACTCTCTCAATGCCTTAATCCATGACTCAACTTGGGTTAAGTGATTCTCCAATCTTTCAACTGCATTGCCAACTATGCCGAAGTGAGTGTACGCCAGCTTCGATGGATTCTCCCTTATCAATTTCTTAATACTATCAACATAGAGATCCAACCTGATGGGGCTCATAGTGGTGGGTATCACGTAATCCACGTCCCCCAAGTAGATTCCAGCAGCATCCCCCAAGAACAGTATCCCGCCCGGCTCCATGAGAATAGACTGATGATGGCTGGCATGACCGGGCGTGTGGATCGCTTTAAATGATAGATCGCCCACCGTTATTACCTCCCCATCACTGGTCTCGCGCACTCTGTCGCGCGGCGCATCGAACGGCTTGCCATACAACTCGCCTAACCAACCCATGGCTACTTTGGCGGGTTCCCATATCAAGTCAGGGTTTTGAATCACCTTGACTGCCCTTGGATGCGCGTAAATGACTGCTGGAAACCTCCTTATTAACCCCCCCGCGCCGCCGCCGTGATCTATGTGAACGTGGGTCACGATTACATGGGTAATCGGCAAGCTCCTCACGAAGCTCGCCAACTCGTCGGCAGTGATGGCGGGGCCCGACTCTATTACGACAGCCCTCCCCTCAGACTCCGCCACATACACGGACACTAAATCACGGTACCCCCCAGGTTCCAGATCTATTTGGCTTAATACATCATCATATCTTATAGATCTCATCGGTAAAGCATTTCCAGTTTTTATTTAAAGCTTCCGTATTTGTAATTCGTTCGATCCATCTCCTGCCCCGTGTTCACTAAAACAGAACCGGCTCGATAACCTTAATAATCAATGCAATACAGCGGCAAGGCATGTCAGAGAAAAAAGCCCAACAAGCTCAGAAAAAGAAGTCCAGCGGGGGATGCGCTTAAGCCTAATCAACCGGGCGGCCCCGCTTCCCGGAATAATTTCCTTGTAAATCCCTTGTGTTTCTCCAATAGATTAGGGTCGGCTCTTATTACGTTGAGCAGGAACTCCTCCTCCACAGCGTTAAGCGCGCCCGGCACCAAGAGGGCGTGCGGAGGCTCCCCAAGCCCATTCGGTGGTTCATTCATGGCGGAGGCGATTACGGTTTGATTGCTCCACCCTATTCTAGCCAAGTATATCACCAATAACTCGCCTGGATTGAGGCCCCTCTCCGCTATATCGTTGGATGCCAGTTCAGCGGCGCGTCGCGCATCCATGAAGCCTCCATCATCGTCGATATCCAGCAACAGTAGAGTGTGGAGGCCGCGGGATAAGTTATCTAGCAAGACATCCACGTGCCTCTTGCTTCTATAGCCCAACCGCTCATGAGTTATGGTTGCAGTGGGCCCCATCTTATAGGGAGACAGGCCTGATTGGCTGAACGCCGCGCAAACTATGCTGACTGAGTTAATTATCCTCACTGAATGTCCCCTCCTGGCCGCCTCCACCGCTACTGCTCCATGCGTGGTCGCCATTAAGGGGTCACCTATCGTTAGAAGAACCACGGATTTTCCCTCATCCAATGCCTTCATCAAAACCCTCCCCCCCTCATCTTCAATATCCCTCCTTCCCAACAGTATCGGTCTAACGCTCATTAACCTCTCCAGTTCATCCATGAGGTTGGAAACGGATTTGGACGTGTAGAGCTCCGCGAACACCTCGTCTGAACTCTTGATTAAATTCATGGATTCAATGCTCAAATGCCCAGGCTGCAGCCCGATTCCAATCACGTACAGCGTTCCCATCCAACAATAATAGCTGTAGCAGTTTAATTGCTTTTGCCGGGATGCTTGCCGCAAATTAGCATTTTTATCCATGGCATTCACGGAGCGAACCGGCCGCCTTCGTGCAGGGCATTCCCACCTCACTGTGAGGACTTACTCCCCTCCATGAAACTCGCTATACGCCCCTCCATGAGGAGAGGAGATCTTCACCTCCTTAACTCTCTAGGTTAGAAGCATGGAGTTGCAATATTTATAAGCATTAATATTAGGGGACGCGTACAATGTACGTGATAGGCCACATCAGCATCGACAAGATAGTGGACCCCGATGGAAACATTGCCATGAGCGCTGGCGGCGCTCCTACGTATTGTGGCTTCTACCTAAGCCAGCTTGATATACGCATTGCGCCAGTTTCAGTGGTGGGGCCTGACTTCGATGGATTGAGGCAATATGAGGAGAGGGGGTTATCGATAGATGGAATAAGGGTGGAGCCAACATGCAAGACGACATCGTATGAGCTCAAATATAGGCGGGGCGACGGCAGGGAGCTGCGATTGGCCAGCAGGTGCCGGGATTTCAGGGTGGATGACGTAAACGGAGTTCGGGGGACCGCTGTGGTCAATCCCATAGCAGGCGAAGTATCGCTGGATTTATTGAAGCTGGTCAGGAACAGCTCGGATTTCATGGCCATAGACGCGCAGGGGTTCTCCAGGAGATTCGATGTAAACGGCAACGTAAGCGTTTCGCTGGATCACGCGACCCTGAACTCCCTGTTAGTTAACGGCGATTTGCTAAAGCTCAGCGTCGACGATGTCGATGATCTAGACCTAGTCAAGCTGTCCAAGAACGATAAGTATGTATTGGTGACTATGGGAAGCAGACTGGGGTACTTAATCCATAATGGGCGGCGATACGGCTTTAAGCAAACCCCACCCGTGAGCGTGGTGGATCCCACGGGCGCGGGCGATGTGACTGGGTGCGCTTTGGCGTGGCATTTAAGCAGGGGGGAGGACGCGGCGTGGAGCTTTGCCAGGGCCATGGCTATATCCATGGAGAAGGTAAGGCATTTAGGCCCGTACGGAGTGATGGACTCACGGAGCATTGATGAGTTAACTGACCTATTGCTTGACCTTCTCGTTATTGCTTGATTTGATTATCTTCTCCACGTACTCCCTATTCGTTATCAATACGTAGTTGTACCTACCCCTCTTCTCCACGGCCAGCAACCCATTCTCGGCCAGCCGCTTCACCATTCTGGAAAGCGATGCCTTAGGTATGTTGAGGTCCTTTCCAATGCTGGCCTGCAGCGCTTGTCCATCATTTTCCAGCAAGTATTTCATTACCATCAGCTCATCATCAGTGAAGGAGGGAAGCCTCACCTCGGAGGTGGGGGACGACATAGCAACGTACTTCCTATTGGCGTCATAGAGAAAGTAGGCTAGGCTTATGGTTACCACGAGCTGGGCCAAGGCCAGCGTCAGCATTATTCCTGTTGACTGCATGCTGAAATCGCCTGATTCATCCATTCATCAACCTTAGATGCTATTATGGGCAAGACGCCCAGAGTGTGGAGCCTACCCTCGAGCCTAACGAAGTGCCCAAAGTCCTCTGTCTTAGTGAACCCATGAACGGCAAACGAGCCTGCCAAGCACTCCAACGAGCCGCGTCTGGACATCGCGCTTAGAACCACGTCAGCAATGCTCGAGCTATACATATCGGGCTTTATGCGTATGTCCACGTCTACCACGCCGTCCAATGCCTGGTACAGCCTGTGGAGGGATGAGTCATCGCCCACCAGCCAACCATTGCCCAACAACTCGCCCTTCAACTCCAGCAGGGACTTAGGATTATTTATCATGTAGTTGACCTCACTGACTAATTCCCTAATGGTCTCTAGGAGGGGCATCACATCATCTAAGTCCTTCATAATCATCCCCCTCAACTCAAGCGATGGCTGCAGCATCATTATGCCCGATTCCTTAACGTAGTCCGCATAAAATCCAATCCTACCCATGGCCGGCGCGAGTATCGCGAACTCATTCTCATTTATGGGCCTCAACGATGCAAGCCTAAGCCTGATGCCGGGAATAGACTCAACGACGCTTAGCTCTATCATCTTGCCATCGACTTCGCTTGTCAACTTATACCTGGTGGATTCCGCTGACTGCTCCTCTATGACGACATTGTACATTACATTGATGAAGGCGTTCGAGCATTTTTAAAAGTTACTATTAAAAATGTAGAGTAAATGAGGAAGCAGCTTACCTCCCCTTGACTGGGCCTATCACTTCCATGCCCACCAGCTTATTGACGGAGGCGACTCTAGCATCCACCCACTTCTGTATCTCCTCCACCTCGACCTGCGTCAAGTGGGAGAACCTGCCCTGCATGCGAAGGAACTCGGAGACGGGTTTCCTAACGGGTACCTTGGTGGTCACGCTCCAAACCCCATGATCGTACTCCAGGTTTATCCAATACGCCGTTTCAACGGCTTTCTTGGCAACCTCCACGGTCTTGCTCTCGTCGTACTTCCACCCAGGCGGACATGGGGCCAATACATGAATGAACGTGGGCCCATCCTCGCTGTAATCCATGGCCTTCCGTATCTTATTGGACATATCTATTACGTCGGATACAGTCGCCGTGGCGGCGTACTTAATGCCATGGGCGAGCACTATATCAAATATGTCCTTCTTCATCTGGGGCTTCCCGTGGAGGACTTGCCCCACGGGCGTCGTCGTCGTCCACGCATACATGGGCGTGGCGCCGCTCCTCTGTATTCCCGTATTCATGTAAGCCTCATTATCGTAGAGGAAGTACATCACCTTATCGCCGCGCTCCAGCATTCCGCTCAGGCTCTGCAGGCCTATATCAACCGTGCCTCCATCGCCTCCAACCACAACTATCCTGGTATCTCCATTCTTCCAGACCCCCTTCTTCGTCAATACATCTATCCCCTTCCTCAAGCCGCTGGCGACGGCCGCGGCATTCTCGAACGCGACGTGTATCCAGGGATTCCTCCAGGCAGTGTAGGGGTAAGTAGTGGTGGTCACCTCCACGCATCCCGTCGCATTCGCCACTATGGCATTGTCCCCTATGTATTTGTTGAGCCACCTAATCGCTATCGCGGCACCGCATCCAGCACACATCGCGTGGCCCGGGGCGAACCTCTCCTCGCGGGGGAGGTCCTTAATCGTCCTAATCTGCTTGCCTCCCTGCATCACTCCCTCACCCCCATGAAGATCACCTTGCTTTCGTCAAGCTTGGTCAATTCCTTGAACACCTCGACGAAGTCGTTTATGTACATTGTTCTCTGCCCAATACCATGAATCACGTTGAGGGCGGGCACGGCGTGGCCGCTCATGAAGAGCGCGGAGGCTACATCGGTATATACGGGACCGGGAGACGGGGCGCCGTAGTATATTGCCCTGTCCACCACTGCGAATGACTTCAATCCCCTTAAGTAGGAGATAACGGCATCGGAGGGAAATGGCCTTATCACGTTCAGCTTTATCGCGCCGGCCTTAATCCCCATGCTCCTCGCTCTGTCGACCGCGGTCTTGACGAAACCCCACGTGACCCCGTAGGTCACCACGGCGAAGTCGGCATCCCCCATCATATAGCCCACCACGGGCGAGTAGTTTCTTCCGAACTTCTTGCCGAAGCCATCCATGACCTCAGCTATCACCTTAATTGAATCGCGCATCGCGTGGTATTGACCGAATTTTATCTCGTAATACCAATCCGGTCCAGCTATGGGGCCCATGGATGATGGACGCGATGGATCCAAGGCATGCCACTTGCCCTTTGGTATGAATGATCTAACCGCCTCAGCGTCGGGCAGCTCCACCCCCTCCACAGTGTGGCTCACCACGAACCCATCGTACGTCACCATTACCGGCAGAAGCACCCTCGGATCCTCAGCTATCTTGAATGCTTGGATCACCATGTCGAACACCTCCTGAGCATCTGAGGCATTCAGCATTATCCAGCCCGTCTCCCTGGCATTCATTATGTCGGAATTATCGTTATGGATGCTTATGGGCGCCGACAGGGCCCTGGATGGAACCGCCATCACTATGGGCAACCTAAGGCCGGCCGCTATGTGAAGTATCTCATGCATCAACTCTAACCCCTGGGACGACGTTGCGGTGAACGCCCTAGCCCCCACGGCCGCGCCGCCTATGGTGGCGCTGAGGGCTGAGTGCTCGCTCTCCACGTGTATTAACTCCGCGGCTAGCTCCCCATCCGCCACGAACTCGCTCAGCTTCTCCGCTATTGTGGTTTGAGGCGTTATCGGGTATATCGCTACTAAGTCTATATCGGCCATCTTGGCAGCATAGGCGGCGGCGTAATTGCCCGTCAATGCGACACGCGTCGGCCCCGTTGACTTTCCCACGGCCTTCTCAATCATTGACGTGCTACTCATACTCGCTCACCATGTCTATGGCCTTCACGGGGCACTCGTTTGCGCATATGCCGCATCCCTTGCAGTAGTCATAGTTTACCTCGTAGGTCACCGCATACTTAATGCCCTTCCTCGACACGAAAGGCTTGTCCAGCTCCTGTATTATCCCCTCCGGACAGTACTCCCAGCATATCCTGCACCTGGTGCAAGCATCTTGATTTATTACAGGTTTCTTAGTCCTCCAAGTACCTGTGCGAACATTAACTGTGCTGCCCGGCTCAATTATAGTCCCACCGATGACCAGTTCCTTCCATGACGGCGGCGAGCTCATAGCGTGGTCGCCTCATAGGCCTTTAAAACCAGTTCCCTATTTATGGAGAGGACCTTGCCTCCAAAGTATT
Organism: Thermocladium sp. UBA166; assembly: GCA_002508315.1. GTDB lineage: Archaea > Thermoproteota > Thermoprotei > Thermoproteales > Thermocladiaceae > Thermocladium. The sequence goes on along the minus strand of DAHE01000031.1, from coordinate 6,682 downwards.
GAGCAAGGGCGGCGGTTATGCTATCTATGCTCATGAAGTCCCCCATCACCCTAGCCACCGCTCCCAGCATGGCTGTATTAACTATGGGCTTTCCCAACAACTTGGTGGCTAGGCCTGTGGCGTCCAAGTAAACGACCCGCGCGCCATTAACCGTGACTGGCGTCCTGGAGTTCACCACAACATAACCATTCGATTTCAACCCGCTCAATACATCCGGTATCGTTATAAGGGATTTATCGAGTATCACTATTATGTCAGGATTTATCACGGGCTCCCTATCCATTATGGGGTCCGTGCTTATCTTAGTGTAGGCCCTAACAGGCGCTCCGCGCCTCTCCGCGCCGTACTCTGGGTAGGACTGCGCGTATCTACCCTCTATTATGGCAGCCGTTGCCAATGCCTGCGAGGCGGTCACTGCTCCCTGGCCGCCCCTGCCATGCCACCTAAGCTCTATTAGAGCCATGGCTCGATGCATTACTGCATCTTTATAAATTTTCATCCTTTCTAAATAATAAATAATTATATTTATTTCCCCCAATCTACGGGGGAAGCGGACTATCGAGCCGCCTTTACATAATGCAATATGATCATTTCGATGCCGCGCATAAGCAGCTGCAGCATAGCGAGCCCCTAGGTAGAGCATTACTGGAGCGAGACCTCATGGAGCCGCCCCTCTCTCCCTCCCCAACGTCAGCGTCGGCGGTTATCTTCACCGATCAGCGCGGAACTTTTCGCATCATTCTCTCCTCCAACGACTTCGCCAGCCTGTAGACCCCGGCAGCCCACAAAAATATTAGCGCCAGCCCAGCCACTAGTAGCGGAATGTAGCCGCCCAGCTCCTCGTTCATGAACCGCAGAAGGAGAAGCACCACCACCAGGGTTGCCCAGGAGAACGCCAGCAATGATAGTGAGGTCCTCATATTAATCGCCACAAGTAAATCGTTAACAACGATAACGCAAAGGAGGCCAGGAACAACGCGTATATGGCCTTTATTATCCCCCACTCATCCCTCGGCCCATCCATTACTATCGACTTAACCAGCGTCAACACGCCTCTACTATCCTCGTTGGGGTAGACCAATCCATTTACCACCTTTGTCGGCCTGCTCAACTTATCCCTGCCCTTTATGCCGCGGGAGGAGAATATTATCAATATGCCGTTCACTATGTACGGCAATGCAGCTATCAACACGAACGTAGATGCCCCAGTATATAGGAACAACCCGCTTAGAATCGCCCCAAGCACGTGGGTCCCGCCGTTGCCGTTGAATAGCTTGGCCGGGTAGGCGTTGAACACGAAGAGGACAAGCGAGGCCGCCAGCGAGGCTATGGATAAGTACACGGCAATTTCATTGTCGGCGACCACGCCGTACACGAGCGACGAGAGCGGTATCAACGACATGGAGAACGGAACCACCCCATTAACCACGTCGAACATGTTAACCGCATTTGAGAATATGAGGTAGGAGGCAACGGTTATGGCCCCCACAAGCAACGCGTCGCTGAACCTCCCTATCAACGGCACATAAATCATCCTAGGCATTAAGTCTACGGCGTACAGGGCCACGGGGTATCCCAGCGATACTGCAACCCTCACGTACTCGTTGATGGAATAAATATCGTCGAGGAGGCCCACCACCCCCATCACCAGGGGCACTGAGAAGAACGCCACGGCAACCCTACTGACCGGGTTCCAGAGGAGCCATAAAAATGGAATAGCAATTATTAAGCCGAGGCCCCCTATCTTGGGAATGCGCGGCTGGCCCGCCTTATGTATATCGGGCGCCAGGACGCATCTGCACTTGGTTATCAAGTAAAGCGCAACAGCCTCCGCCGCCGCTGCAGAGATCACTGGGAGCAACTCCATGGATACATCCCCAAATTTCTGCGCCTGAACCCCAGCTTATTGGAGATGTACGAGAACATTATGGGCAATGCCAGTGTTGCGTCTGAGAACACGAACGATGACGCGGCGGTCGGCTTAACCTTACCCCAGGAAACGGCCTCCTTGGGCCTGGCGCCGCTCAACGACCCGTCCCACTCCATGGCCGTGGTGACGTAGACCACGTAGTCCAGCCCATCCTTGAACTGGCTCCACCAAATCACGTGATGCTTGCTAATCCCTCCCCCCACTATTATGGCCCCAAGCTTCTTGCTTGAGTGCACTATATCCATTATCTCCCTCTCATCCTTGATCACGTCCACCAATATCCCCGGCTTGTTCCTGGCCCTCCTCATATCGTTCAAGGTAAGCAATGCAGTGCCGAAAGCGCCATCCACGAACCCCGGCACATATATGGGAACACAGGAGCGGGAGGCTGCCTTGATTATTGATGAATCATCGCTCACTTCCCTTCCCACCCTCCAAATCAGCTCCCTGACTCCCACCACGCCCTCCACGTCCGCCAATGCCCCGTGAACTGCCTTCTCTATTAATGGACCGTAATGCTCCTTCCTCACAAATACATTGCCGATCCTATTTATGCCTTCCTTGAGCAAGTAACTATCATCTGCATCGAAGGTGCCCCTGAAGTACACGCCTCCCATGGATTTAGCCAAGTCGTGATCAAGCGTGCCCGCTGTGGTGATCACCACGTCCGCAAAGCCCCGCTCCACGAACTTGGCCAGCAGGCCCCTAAGGCCGGTGGCAATCAAGTCGGCGGTGAAGGAAAGGAAAACCGTAGTATCCGGATCCTCCAGCATCCGCTCCATTATCTTGACCCCATCATATAGGTGACCCGCCATGAAGCCGCCGCTCCTCCCAAACGCGTCTATTAATTCATCAATGGTACGTATGCTGGGCTCCACATCCAATACGGGGTGATCAACATTCATCAAATGAGGGGGGCCTATATTCATTTAATAACTTTATTTCTCCTTGAGAAGCCCCATCAAGGATGGAGCACGCCATTCCTCAGCAATCCCAGCCCCTCGGATGAGGCAGGACTAGACCCACGGAGACGTGCATCCCCATGAGTCGATTACCTGACCACCTTTACCTCGCTCACGTAGCCCAGCTTCTGCAGTTCCTGAACCACGTTTCTGACATTCCTGACCGTCGTGTTGAGCTTGGATGCTATCCTCTCAATCGAGTTATTCCCATCTATCAACGTGGCCACGTCCTTGTACTTCTCATCCACGTCGGCCAAAGGCCGCGCCGGTATTGGTATCTCGACGCCGGGCATCTTGTAGAGGTAGATCTTGTGGCTCCTCCACTCCTCGTATAGGTCCTCCGCTATTACCGGCTTCCACCCTATCATCTCGAAATCATGGCTGACCACCCGCGTGGCCGGCCTTAACTCCTTCTCCAGCTTGGGCCTTAACCGCTCGTTAACGCTCGTCAATAAATACATGGTGACCACGTCCGCGTCCGACACCGGCACCTCGAAGAAGTTGCCGTTTATCACGGTTATCCTATCCTCGAGCCCCAACTCCTTTATCCTGCGCACGCATTGCTCATATAGGTCCTTCCTTATCTCCACGCCGAAGGCGCGCGCCCCAAAGTCCCTCGCCGCGGTTATTATTATCCTGCCGTCACCGCATCCCAAGTCATACAGGACCTCCCCCGGCTTAACGTTGGCTAATTGAAGCATTCTCTTCACCACCACCTCTGGAGTGGGCACGAAAGGCACGTCGTAGACCATATCTAGCCAATGCTTTATCAGTAAAATAAATTTTTCTTCAAAATCCGAGCCCTCGCGAAACCAAAGGCGAGGGGCGGGCCACACCTTGAACTTGGATCGCAGATTAGGCGAACCACCCCTTGCCCCTACGGGCGGGGCACTCCGCGGGGCGGAGGGGATCCCCTTTGAACCACCGATAGGGTTAAACGTGGCGTGGATTGATCGATTAATTCATGAGCGATAGTACGACTAATTTGGAGTTCCTCAAGGAGAGGGTAAGGGAGTTCTGCGAGGCCAGGGATTGGGATCAATTCCATAACCCAAAGGACCTCGCAGTAGGAGCCGTAACTGAGGCGGCCGAGCTGCTGGAGATATTTAGGTTCAAGAGCGAGGGGGAAAGCGAGGAATTGATGAAGGACCCAGAGGCCAGGGAGGAGGCGGCCATGGAGATGGCTGACGTCCTCTTCATGCTTCTCAGGTTCGCCCAGAAGTACGGCTTTGATCTAACGCAATCACTCCTCAAAAAACTGACCATAAACGAGGAGAGATACCCCGTGGAGAAGGCCAGGGGGAGAAACGTCAAGTACGACAAGCTCTAGGGCAAGGTACTCCCTGGAATAGTGCCGTGAAACCGGACAAATCAAGTCCTCAAGGAAGCCCCCCGGGTTTTTTCCCGGAGAGCCTCTTAATGTATGGTAGGGCGAGAATCATTATCTCCATCGCTAAGATGAGCAGACCTATGCCCGTGAACACGGAGTAAGTGGATTGAGCGGGGGGCAACGGTGCTGGAGGCACTGCTGGGTATATTATTCCCAGAACCGAACCGAGGAGACTCAACGCGATGGCCATAGCGAGTAGCGGGGGTCTTAGGTTCACTGAAGCTGGGCCGCGTCTATTAACGGCGAGAACCGCTATTAGGAGCGCGAGCGATGATAGGAGGAGGTAGAATTGAGCCGGCAGCACCCATGGTGGGGTTACGTAGCTATAGCTCGCCGTGAAACCCATGTCGCCGGAATAATTTTGAGGCACGGCGTATGGAAGCTCATTAATTGGAATTTGGAGCGGTATCGGGTATTGCTTGGATGCTTGGGCAGCCGTCAACTCGTAGATCGAGCCGTTCTCGAAGTATATGTAACCACGGTTGATGCCCAGCGTTCCAGCTATGTTCGGGGTTGGCCCTAATATCACGGGGGGCCTTGGCCTCTGGTTGAAGTTAAAGGCATCCAGGGGCAGTGCTGCATTGGCTACGTAATCATTGAGGTAGGGCAGGTTCCAGTTCCATTCCACGAACTTCAGCAAGCTGTAGTGGCTGAGGACTTGGTGATCTATATAATCCTCCTTCGCGTAGGGAGATATCACTAGGCAAGCCGTCCTGAGCCCTAGGCCTAAGTCGTTTACTTGGGGCGGTGGAACGTGGTCGTAGAAGCCTCCCTCATCGTCCCAAGTCACGAATATCGCCGAGCTATTCCATTCCGGGCTCTGCATCACCGCATTTATCACGTTGACCGTCCACATCTCGGAGTAGGTTATGTTGTTGGGGGGATGATCCGATACGCCATGGGCAATCCCGTAATCATCTATGAACACGTAGGCCGGTAAGGTGTTGTTCCTGAGCATTTGGTAGAACACGGACATGTTGTACACGTGGCTCATCATGGTCGGGTTCCCGGCGAAGCCCTGCACGTCGTCGAGCCAACCGATCTCGCTTGGCGGGGGGCTTTGAACCGAGCTATAAAGTCCAAAAACCCCCCAACTCACGTTGTTCTGGGAAAGCTGGTAGAAGACAGTATCGTTCAGCGGCAAGTATGGGGGCGGGCCCACGTCGTTGCTGACGACAGACTCACCGCTCCAGAGGGCCATGAAGTTGGGCAGCGATTCAGTCATAACCGCCGTGAAGTAATTATCGCACAATACATACTCCTCAGCGTAATCCCAGTAGAAGGGGATCTGTTCGTAGTCGATATAAACCATGGACTGGGGGCCCGAGTACGCCACGAAACCATCCATTCTCCCATAATCCCAGTCGCCGTGGTAGTCGACCCAGCCCTCGCCTGGATCCTGCTGAATAGGGCTTGCCGCGTACGTCAACTTCGTATAGCCGAACAGGTAACCTAGGCCGGGGTAGTTGGGGACCTCGATGTTCATGTAGAGAATGCCGTCGGGTATGGATAGCTCCTTAACGATGGGGTTACCCTCAAGGGCATCGCCGTGGCCGTAGGGATATGCCCCGAAGAGATTATCGAAGCTCCTGTTCTCCTTGAATATTATTATTACGTGCTTTATGGGGGTCCTAGTTTGCTGCGCGGGTTGAGCCGCAGCGAAGTAGATCGGAAGGAAGGCCACTAGAAGCAGGAGGGCGAAGGTCAATGGCCTGAAAACCATGAATTAACAAATTGATCACGGATATAAAAAATTATACCCATGGGATGAAGCAATTATACTGTATTACCTAAATAATCCTAAATAATATAGAATAATTGTTAAGCAGGGAGAAATGCACGCTGGTGGGCCGAATGGAGCTTTTCAAGCAGGATGGAGGGTTACCACTCGATGGAGGCGGCATAGTTAATTGGGTTTAGAGGCGGCGTGAAGCCGGGAGCGTGGAGCATTAGGAAGTGGGCCCGCCGGGATTTGAACCCGGGACCTCTCGCGCGTGAGGCGAACGTCCTAGCCGCTAGACCACGGGCCCCACGTCGTCATAGACCTGGTGTTTTTAATTTTTACCCATGACATGAACGCCGCGAACCATTTGCTACGCATCTTCAACTGGGGCAATTGATTATTCACCCAGAGCGGGCAGAGTCTGACCCCCTCCCCGCCTTAAAAGGCGA
>DAHE01000031.1:0-213 GCA_002508315.1 Thermocladium sp. UBA166 | reverse complement strand
GCCATGGAGCACAACGGTGGGGTTGGGGCGATTGATCTAGGTAAATTTATAAAACCATTTATCCCCAAGGGGAGATGGGAGCCCCGGTAGCTCAGTCCGGCTAGAGCGACGGGCTGCAGGCCTTTAATGGTGGAGACCCGTAGATACGAGGCCCGTAGCGGAAATCCCGGATGGGGCGTCCCAGGGAATGTTCAAATCCCGGCCGGGGCTCCA
>DAHE01000019.1 GCA_002508315.1 Thermocladium sp. UBA166 | reverse complement strand
AAGTACCATCAGGAACCCAAGGTGCTACAATAAGTATCTATTTGAAGAGTGCCGGTACCAGTACTTCCGGTGCTGCATCAACATTTAGTGGCGTAAGCAGTGTATCTGCACCTGCACTAACATCATCATCGTATAGTAATGGAGTTTCATGTTCTGGTTCTCAGCCTGCTGTTGTTGGGGTTCAATACTCTGGTACAGTGACAACCGTAACTGGTCAGTCCTATCCATTCACCGTAACCGCCAGCTCGTAAGGCATTAAAAGCTTAACAAAATAAAAACAAAATAAAAAGAATAATTCTGTTTTATTTTTAATAATTTCTTTAATTTTATTATTTTTCATGCTTCGCCGTATGCTCTGTCTCCTGCGTCTCCTAGTCCTGGCACTATGTATCCGTCCTCGTTTATCTCGGGGTCTATTGCGGCTAGGTATATGTCGACTGGTCTCTTGGCTAGTATCCTCTCCACGGCTTGCCTCGTGCCTATGGCGTTTATGAGTATCATTCTCCCCGGCTCTCCCCTCTCCTCTATTGTCTTCATTGCGGCCAGCATCGTGGAGCCCGTGGCCAGCATGGGGTCTACTATCATGACTGTTGTCTCCCTCCCGAGCCTGGGTATCCTGACGTAGTTCATCTCCACCTGGAAGTCCATGGAGCCCCTCTCATGCGTCTCATCCCTCCTCCTCGCGCTTATCACACCCATCCTGGCCATGGGGAATACCTTGAGTAGGCCCTCCACCATGGGCATCGCGGCCCTGAGTATTTGGATTATCACCACGTCCCCCACCTCCAGCCTCACTCCCCGCGACCTCGCGCCGAGCGGCGTCTCAACCTCCACCTCGGAGACTGGGAATGATTTAGCCACCTCGTAACCCATCAGCCTCCCCAGCCTCACCAATCCCTTCCTGAACTCTATCTGGCCCGTCCTCCTGTCCCTCAGCATTGTGAGTATTGATTGAGCCAGCGGGTGATCCACAACGGTGACGGTCATGGGGGAACCCCCGCGCCGCCCGGTTTTAACGTTGAAGCCCAGCCGCGTCGATGCAGTCCTCGTTCTCCTGGTAGGGGTTAGGTTTATAAATCCGATAACAGAAGCGTTATCGATAAATATGAGAGGAGGAATGTGGATGGCGTACGCCCTCCTAAAGGAACTGGAGGGCGGGAGGAGGAAAACCAGCGAGTTGAGGCAATCCACCCCGCTCTACGGAACCGCGTTCGACTGGGCGGTCACGGGCCTGCTCTCCATGGGACTCGCAAAGCGAGTGGTGGAGGGGGGCGATGAGTACCTGGAGATAACCGACGCGGGAAGGAACTGGCTGGGGACCTGGCCATGGCCCTGGGCGCAGTGGGGCTACGGCTGGGGGCCAAGGCACGGCCGCTGCTGGTGACGGCGATCCCCCTCCCTATAAATTGAAATATATTCTTTTTTTCTCCTTCATCTCCTCCCCATTCCTCGCTTAATGTTAATTTTTTATACCGCCTCGCCGCCCTAAGCCCGTGAGGAGGCACTTATTGAGCAAGAGGGACATGAAGGGGCTAGCTGAGGCGGTGCCGGAGCTGGGGGATTACTTGAGAGGCGTCGACGCGCTTGAGTACTACGGCTTNNTACGTGGCGGGCAAGATGCCCGTCCTAGCCGTTATGGAGGTCGAGTCAAGCGGTGAGAAGAGGGAGTACAGGTTCCCAACGATCCCCTTCCTAAACAAGAACCCCCAGGCCCAGGAGAGGTACGGCTCCGTGGACGTGGACCAGGGGGCCGTGAGCCACGTGGCGGGCGGGGCCGACGTCATGAGGCCCGGCATAAAGTCGATAAGGGGGGCCTTCGACAAGGGGAGCATAGTGCTTGTGAGGGACCCAAGGGGGCTCGTGATAGCCGTCGGCATCGCGCTCTACTCCAGCGGCGAGATGAACGGCATGACTAAGGGCAAGGTGATACAGACGGTGCACCACGTCAACGACAGGATCTGGAAGATATACGAGGCCCTCAGCAAGGCGTAGCTACGGCTTGGAGAATCGAGGCCCCACCCTCCCCACGACTAACTCCACCAACTCCCTGAACGCGTCATCGCTCCTCTCCACCTTATACCTCCTAGCCGCGTCCCTCAGGCTAACAGGGTCCCTCACCAACGCGTTCAGGAGTTGAAGCACGTTGCTCCTCCTCCCGCCCAGCGTGGCGGACTCGAAGTCTATGATGACGGGCTCCCCGCCCCTCACCAAGACGTGCCGCCCACCCCTCGCCAACTCATTATGGCTAACCCCGATCCTATCCAACGCCCTCGCCTGCTCCAGCAACCGCCTGGCTAGAGCGGCGTCAACCGCCTCCCCGCTCAAGGGCGAGCCCGTCACCTCCTCCATAACTATCACGTTCCTGGAGAACGTGAGGAGGCGGGGGCCAACCCCCACGCCATTCGCGAGGCGAAGCACGTACCCCTCCCACAGCAGGCTGGGCCTGGAGGCGTCCCTCCTCCTCAACTTGCACGCCCACTCCCCCTCCGCGACCTCGTGCCTGCACCTAACCACCACCCCGTTCTGCCCCTTCCCCAGCACCCTACTGCCGAAGAGAAGCGTGGGCCCTCCCTCCAGCAGCTCCACCACGCCGAGGGACTTCAACTCCGCTGCAACGCTGGACCAGTGATCCTCTCCCCCCAAGTAAATAGAGAGCACAGGCAAGCCCCGCGCAATCAACTTAAAGATTGCTTGCCCCCAATAATTCAACCCCACGCCCCCACCCAAGATGAGCCCAACCACCATCCATGAATGAGCCAGGCCACGCTCTCCCCGCGCAATCAATTCCCGGCAGCACCCAGGCGCGAGGATGAGGGGGGGGTGGAGCATAAACGCTATGAAGCCCTTAATAAACATAAAATAAAAAGGGATACAGGCCCACCGCACTCCCTTGGCGTGAGGAGAGCACAGGCCCCTGATCAAATGATGAGGAACTTGGGGCTGAGGAAGCCTACGATGAGGGGGGAAGGAAGGGAGGGGGAGGGGAGAGAGAAGCTTATTGGTGGGCCTTCATGTGGGCCAGCGCTGCCTTCATCGTGAGGAACTCGCGGCCGCATACTAGGCAAATGAATCTGTTCAGCCCGGCCGACGCTGTTTGTAGAATCAAGTGCTGCATCACGTGCCTCTCCGCCGCGCCCATGCTGGGCAGCTTGGCATTGCATATATCGCAGGAGTAGTTCCTTCCCTGCTGCTTCAAGTGCTTCTCCACCAGATGGGCAGCCGCGTTTCGAACAGTGATGTCTGCCTTGCACTTGGGGCACTTCATGGAGTCCAGCGCCTTGACCTCGCTTGCCAAGCCATCGGTGGGGGACCCCAGGTAACCGCATGAGGGACAGAGCACCGTGCTGCTTTTGGACATGGATGGAGGCGGGAAGCGGCGTTTTTAAGCATTGACGCCGGGACCGCATTGCTTAAATAGGGATTGAACGCCCCCAATAAGTGCGCGGGATGGATAACGCGATAACCACAATAATATTAACGGGGGCGGCGGTCGCGCTGGCCATCGGCCTATCAATTTGGGTATTCGAGACATCGGCCGCCGCCTCGAAGCTATCGGCGATAAAGGTGGAGCCCCTCGGCGCGGCGGCGGGGAATGGGTGGGTAAATCTCTCCCTCATCTTAATAAACGATTACTCCACCACGGCGAGGATTGTAGGGGTGAGCCTTGGATCATCCACCTGCAGCTTCAACGAGCCCATCCCGGTCCCCAGCAACGCCGATGGCATCCCCATGACCATCAACATAAGCAGCAACGCCACAGTGGAGGCGGTCATCGCGTCCAGGGAGTACCGGGGAAGCTGCAGCGAGCCCCCACCGCCCAACTACTTAAGGGGGGCCTTGATAACGGCGAATGGGGAGGAGTACCCCTTCTCCCTCTCCTAGGGGCCACCCACGCACGGAAGGCGCGGCGATTAAGGGCTTGCCCCCAAGCCATCCCCTCCCCCTCACTAACATCACGACGGATCTACTCAATGAGGGCCAGTTCATTAATGGGGGAGGGGAGAGAGAGGAGAGAGAGGGGTGGGGATTAGCGCGCTTGCTCGGTTTAAGTGCAGGGGGGCACAGCGTGGGGGGAAATCTTAAATTGAGGGGGGACGGATTAAGGGCATGGTTTTTGACGAGGAATTGCTTAGGACTAGGCTGTTCAGGGGCGAGTCGTTCAAGAGGGGCAAGTGCCCCTACTGCGGTCATCATTACTGGACGCTCAACCAGGGGCAGGAGAGCTGCGGGGATCAGCCCTGCACCCCGTACGGCTTCATAGGGAACCCGCCCGGGACGTACAGGCCTTCCTCTGTGGCTGACGTGAGGGAGAAGTTCCTCTCCTTCTTCGAGCGGAGGGGCCATGCGAGGGTGAGTAGGTACCCAGTCGTCGCCAGGTGGCGCGACGATGTTTACTTGGTGGGGGCGTCAATATACGACTTCCAGCCCTGGGTCACGGAGGGAATCGTGCCGCCGCCCGCCAACCCACTGACCATATCCCAGCCCAGCATTAGGTTGACGGACGTGGATAAGGTTGGTAGAAGCGGGAGGCACTTGACGGGGTTCGAGATGATGGCTCACCACGCCTTCAACTTCCCCGACAAGAAGGTGTACTGGGTCGACGAGACTGTGGAGTACGCCCACGAGTTCCTCACCAAGGAGTTGGGGATCAGGGAGGATGAGGTGACGTATAAGGAGAACATATGGGAGGGCGGCGGAAACGCGGGGGAGTCGTTTGAGGTGCTGGTGAGGGGGCTGGAGGTGGCCACCCTGGTCTTCATGCATTACAAGATAGAGGATGGGGAGTATAGGGACATGCCCATGAAGATAGTGGACACTGGCTACGGCTTGGAGAGGATTTACTGGGTCCTCACCGGGAAGCCCACGGTGTACGAGGCGGTCTTCTCCCCCTTCCTGTCCTGGGCGCGGTCCAGGTTCGGCGTGGAGAGGCCGGACGATGCGTTGATGCAGTCAATAGCCACCCTGATGGGGCAGCTGGACCCGGAGGTGCTGGCGCTGGATAAGGCGTACGAGGCTGTGGCCAGGAAGATAGGGATAGACGCGGGGGAGTTGGTGAAGGCGGTGAAGCCCCAGGAGGCGCTGTACGTGATGGCCGACCACAGTAGGACGGTGTCTTGGATGATAAATGACGGCGTGATACCCTCCAACTCAGGCGTGGGTTACCTGGCTAGGCTCCTGATAAGGAGGATGATGCGGTACGCGCGGTTCCTGGGCATAGAGGAACCGTTGACGGAGGTGTTCGACGCCCACCTAAAGCTGCTGGCGGCCACGGACTACCCAGAGCTGAGGGAGGGGGCGCCCTTAATACTTGAGTTGGTGGATATGGAGGACAAGAAGTACAAGGCCACCCTCAAGGCAGCGCCTCAACTGGTGGAGAGGTACGTTAGGAGCGGCAAGATAGCAGTGGAGGACTTGGTGGACCTATACGACTCCCACGGCATCCCGCCCGAGGTCGTGGCTGAGGCGGCGGCCGGCCGCGGGGTTCATGTGACTGTGCCCGATGATTTCTACGAGCGCATAACCAAGATGCATCAACGCCCCGCTAAGGAGGAGGGGAAGAAGAGCCCCGTCCCGCTGGAGGACGTGGTCGGCCTACCCCCCACCAGGGAGGAGTTCTACGAGGACGTCTACAAGTCTAAGTCGAGGGCCAGGGTAATTAAGGTGATCAGGGGCAAGTGGGTGGTGCTTGACTCCACCATCTTCTACCCAGAGGGCGGTGGGCAGCCGGCGGATAGGGGAGTCATCAGGCACGGCGGTGGGGCTGCGGAGGTAGTGGACGTGCAGAGGGCGGGCCCGGTTATAGTCCACGAGGTGAGGGGGGAGGCCCCGCGGGAGGGGGAGGAGGTGGAGCTGGAGATTGATTGGGAGAGGAGGCTGGACTTGATGAGGATGCACACGGGCACCCACGTCCTCATCCAGAGCATAAGGCGCGTCTTGGGGAGACACGTGTGGCAGGCGGGGGCCCAGAAGGACGTGCCGACCAGCAGGATAGACGTGACTCACTACAGGCTCCCCACACAGGAGGAGTTGAGGAGGATAGAGGAGGAG
>DAHE01000017.1:25089-25315 GCA_002508315.1 Thermocladium sp. UBA166 | reverse complement strand
CAAGTACATCTATGGGAGAAGCGTATTGGCCAATGTCGCCATGAAGAACAGATACGTGCCGAAGCTGGCGTTCTACGAGCCTCAATTAAACGTCAACCTCACGGCGGTCTACACTTACCAGTACAATGTCACCTACACCAAGGGCTTCAGCTACGTGCTGCCTAATGGAACCGCGATAAGCCTTGGATCTTTGCAGGGTTATGTCCAGCCGATAACCGTGAAAACC
>DAHE01000017.1:24801-24997 GCA_002508315.1 Thermocladium sp. UBA166 | reverse complement strand
GTGGATACGTGGCTCCGAACAATGTATTCCCGACCACTGACGGAGATGAATTCGCCAAGCTGTGGGTCAACGGAACGGCGGCACCAATCGTCTACTACTCGCCGTTCAGCCAAGTGCAGGACTGGAACGGCAGGCCGTTGGCTAACCAGACCGTGGCCGCCTACTTCGGCAACCAACTAGTAGCGCTAACGGTGAG
>DAHE01000017.1:0-24726 GCA_002508315.1 Thermocladium sp. UBA166 | reverse complement strand
GGAATACCGGCAAATGACTTCACCACTACATATACATCAAACAAGTACGATAATGTCACTATAGGAGTCAGCAGCAATACCGTGGCCCAATCGTTTGGCTCTCCAACGCCGAGGATAGCGGTTTACTGGTACGACAGTTACCCGCTCTACTTGATTAACAGCGCCAAGTACCCGTTCATTGATATATATGATACTGGAGTACAGAACGACGTGTACCAGCTCGGAGACGCGTTCCAAGCTACAACGGTTAGGACCTACGTGTACCCAGTGACGATAACTGTGGACACGGTGGGAGGACAGCCTGTGAGCAATGCCACAGTCATAGTGACTGACTCCGCGACTAGGGGGCTTGAGTTCATGGCCAGCGGAGTCACTGGCGATGATGGTAGCTCCACCATATATGACATAAGGGTTTCCCACCTGCTCACGCAGCAGGTATACAGTCAAGTGCCTGCCACTAACTTCAACGTGACGGCCTACGCCTACGTGCCCGGCGTTGGCTACGTGCCCGTTGGAGTCAGCAGCTTCTCGATACAGAGGGGAGCCACTGTCCCCAGCAGTGGATTCAACGTTGTGATGAGGGCCGTGTTAACCCCGGTGACCATAGGGGTCAGCACTGGCCTGCCGATAACCGCATCCACCAGCTTAGGAACAATACCCACCGGTGCAGACCTTAGCGTGGCAGTGCAGGAGCCCGTCTACAGCATAACCGGGATAGGCGGGCTGGCCAAGGTCAAGCAGGAATCAGGCGAGTACACTGTCTACAGCGGCACCTTCACCGTTCCCAGCAGCGGCCAGATACAGACCCCGCTACTGCCCATAAGCACGTCCGGCGCTCACGTGTCTGTGACCGAGAATAGCTGGATGGGCATACCCATAAACTACGCAGTGAATTACTTCCTAAGCAGCAGTAACTACAGCGCCCCGATACAGTTCACCGTGCCCGCAGCCGAGATCTCGCTCCAGTACCCGAGCAGCTTGGTGCCCAGCCAAGCCACCTATAACTTGACTTACAATGGAATGAACATAGCTACCCTAGGCACCACGGGAGCCGTCGTGGTTCCCGCGCTGCCCAGCGGTACCTTGAGCTACGCGTTGAGTGGATCAGTTGATGGAGTGCCGATAAGCCCATTGACGATATCCGTGAGCAATGGAGAGGTAGTGCCTGAGTCTGTGCCTGTTGGGAAGCTGGCGGTTGGATTCGCCGTGGCCCCAGCCTCGAGCGAGTCCTACACCGTTAACTTGATATACAGCGGCGTGACTGTGGCAAGCGGAAACGCGGCGGCANNGTTGTCCCGACCGGGACTTACACTCTGAGCGGCACGTTGGCTGGAGTACCGTTGACCCCAGTGACCGTGACGGTGAGCAGCGGCGCCATAGCGCCGGCCACGTTCAGCACGGGAGCGCTGAGCGTTGGGTTCACCGGCGGCTTGACGCCGCAGAGCTACACGCTGTCCTTGTCGTATAGTGGGAAGACCGTGGCAAGCGGAAACGCGGCGGCANNACCGGAAGCTACACTCTGAGCGGGAGCATAAGCAACGTGCCCTACAGCACCACGGTGACCGTGAGCAATGGATCGGTGTCGACCCTATCCATACCGGTGGCTGAGTTGAAGGTAAGCGCTGAATCCCAGAACGGAGTCGCGTTCACCAATGCGGCGATAAACGTGAGCTATAATGGAGTGGTGGTGGCCAGCGGCACGGGGGCCGTGGACGTGGTTCTGCCCAGCGGCAGCGGCTATACCTACACGGTGACCGTGAGCGCTTACGGAGCCACCTCCAGCAAGACCGTCACCTTGACGCCGGGAACCAGCTATCCATTGACTGTGACGCTGCCTGTCAGCGGCTACATGATAGGCAACACGTTCGTTCCAATGAGCACCGTGATACTGTTGATAGTGCTGGTGGTAATAGTGGTGATAATAGTCGTGATAGCGTTGATAGAGTACGGCAACTGGAGAAGGAAGAGAATGGCTGGAGGACTCTTCGGCCCAGGCAGCAAGTAATGATTCATAAAAGATAGTTGAATCAAAATAATTCCTTTATTTTCTTTTTCCCTCCATTTTCCCCTCATTTACTTTCTCGCAATTCATTTAGGATTGCCGTAATTGATGATAGGTATTCCCCGCCCAGCATGCGCGCCTTTAGAATCACCCAGTCCCAGTCAGCTCGTGGCAGCATCCTCAACTCGCTTAGGTCGAGGTAGCCTGGATTTAAGGGCAGGGAGAGAAACACGTCCTCCGGCGATGCGTGCGGCAACCCGCCTACCAGGATTGACCTGGAACTGAAGCCTGGGAGGGCCAGCCTAAATACCCGCTCGTCAACGGCGTCCCCCCAATACATTGCTAAGTCATCGGGTAATTGAAGCCCCCTTAACTTCCTCAACATGGATCTAGGGCCGCAAACCACCTCCACCTCCCGCCTCAACTCCCAATAGGCCTCACACACTTGATTAAAGCCCAAGCCAAGCTTTAACTCTTTTCTGGGGATGAGTGGGGCGGAAGCCCCCTCCAGGGGGATGGAGAGGAGGGAGGCAACCCCTAGTAAAAACGATTTCATAACAATTACTCACTGACCTCCTCCCCACCTTGAGGGGGGTTCCTCGGGGGTCTCGTGGGTTACCGTTATGGTCGCTACTGGCTCCTCCTCCCGTGGTCGGCGGTATTGCGGAGGGTGAATCAACCCCTCACCCCTCACCCTGAGTTGACCGCCAACCAGTAAGGAAGGGGAAGAGGAAGGGGGGTGGGGTGGGTGAACACTCGGCTTAAAGCCCATCCCGCCCTAAAGGGCAGGATTTATCTTTCATCCTTCCACGTGGAAATGTGGGGGAAATGGATGGTGGGGAGGATCTAATCCCCTCGATCTCATGCTCGCTTGCCCCAGGCATTGTTAGGGGGCTTGTGGTAATTCCAGGGAATCGACTTATTTAAACGAATGACTTATGGATCTCCACTATAACTATCTTATCCCCCGGCTGTATTCTGAATTTATCCCTGATCTCCTTGGGTATGGTAAATTGCCTGGAGTCCGTGTGCCTTGTCCTGAGTAGTTTTACTCCATGCAGTTCTATCCTATCCCCCTTGTGTTGAATCACCATATCCACGTACCTCACGTGAACCATGTTTAACAGCCTCACCAGGCTGGCGGGGAGCAGGACTTGGTTGTTAATATACACCCTGGCGCCGTACGGCAATCCATCGACCTTAAACCCAGGCGCGCCTCTGCGCACAAACCGCGTGTGATTCAATGGAATAAAAATATTCAACTCGTGAAATGCGGCGAGGGGGCCTCACGCATCTAGGGATGATGATCAAAGACAGGGGGTGAATCTAAATTATCAGTCAATTGTTCAATCCTACTCCCACCAGAGGGAAATGCCTAATCCTTAAGGGGAGTCTCGCGTTAGGGTTGGGGGGGAGGAGTGGTCACATTAATCTGGTCGCCATTATCTCGTACTCCTCCGCGTCCTCGTGCTCCGTCGTGGAGTCCACGCGCTCCCCAAGCATCTTGAGCAGCCGCTGCAGCATCATGTAGCACACGTAATTATCCGTGACTATTCTAAACTGGGTGCCCACCGGCATTTTGGATAACTCCTTCGCGACCACGTTGACTGGCTGGGGGCATTCTATTCCCTTTACATCTATCAAGTATTCCTGGGCCAATGAATCCACCGAGACCGCGGGGGAGGCGCGTGGTTAAAAACCTACCCTGCATATTATGCATAGCTCAACGCCTTTAAAGGCTCATTGAGGCGATGATGCCATGGAAAGGATCAAGAGGTTCGAGGATCATATAAGGAAGTACGCCAACGTCGGCATAAACCTAACATCGCTTGCACTGGGGTGCTCCGTCAAGGTGGACCTCTACAACGTGCTTTACCCAGCCCTCTCCATGGCTAAGAAAGACTTGGCCGGCCTCAATCTAGACATAGCGCCGAGGGAGGACGTGGCCGTGCTGAGCGGGCGCGAGGCCGTGGTCTCCCGCATGATTAGCGGGGTGGATGATGTGAACATAGACGTGGATGCCGTGGATAGATTCGAGCCTGATGCCGTGGTGGTGCTTGCCCAGGTCTATCAGGGAAGGGCGGGCAATTCCAAGGAGTTCGCGGACGCCATTCTAAGGCTATATAGAAGGCTGGGATCAGCTAGGCGGAGGGTATTGATAGGGAAGGGGCATAGCATAGTTACCACTAAGCCTGGAACAGACATGTTCGTGGTGGACATGGTGAAGACAAATAGGAAGGATGGGGAGGGGTACGTCCTGGCCAACAACGATACGATACAAGTGATAGATCCCACGGATGATATAGCATCCTACGCCCAAGCATCGGTGGCCATCAGCAATGCATTGAATGACCTTTTCGTGAAGGGGGTCCACGAGAAGTTAACCATACACCCGGTCTACGACGCGCCGATGGGGTACGTGGAGGAGCTTGGCCGGAACATCTCCAAGTTCGCGGACTCTATAGGCGCTAAGCTAGTGAGCGAGCCCCAGCCGAACCTGGGCTACCTATTGATAGGCGCCACCGTCACCGGGGAGACCGATAAGGAACCCCCTCTCTTCTATGATAAAATAGACGAGGGATTCGAGATCATGGTCACGGGCCCCCTCGGCCAATTAAGCGTGATAGGCACCTTCGTTACCATCCACATAGACCAGGATTTGATGAGGAACTTCGAGGAGGAGGTTATGAGCGTGGAGGAGTTGGAGGAGTTGAAGAACGAGACCATGAAGACAATGATGATCCCCAACATCGATGTCGCCAAGGTAATCGATAATCACTTGCCGAGCAGCGGGGAGGAATTCGACCCGCTCAAGCACGTGGCGGCCACCGTGGATATAAGCGGGCCCGGCATATTTGTGTTCAAGGAATTAGCGGAGCAAGCGGGAGTAAACATGAAGCTGGACAGCGTTCCCTTAATAAATGAGAAGGTGGCCAGGTTCGCCGCGGAGAACTTCATAATGGCCGACGCCACGGCGGGCACTAACGGTTCCCTCGCCATAATAGCCCACCATAGGGTGATCGAGGAAATAATGGCGGAGCTAAGCGGAATAAGCAGGCTGAGGCCAGCCGTGATCGGGCGCGTCGCCGGTAGGGGGAGCGGGGAGTTAATTGTTCCAAGCAACGTGATGTTCCTGGTGGCGGATAAGGCCTTGGCCAGCAAGCTTAGCACGCCCGTCCTAACAATAGAGAGGCAGCGGAGGGCAGTGATGCGGATAAGGGGGGAGGTTCAGGGAGTGGGGCTGAGGCCCAGCATTAAGAGGAAGGCAATGATGCTCGGCTTGACGGGCTTCGCCCGTAATGAGCCGGATGGAACCGTTACAGTCGTGGTTGAGGGGGACGCGTTCAGGATAGAGGAATTAATAAATTGGCTCAAGAGGGGACGCGTGGGGCGGATAACCGGCATTGACGTTGAGTGGAGCGAGCACAGGGGGGAGTTCAAGGCCTTCACGTACTCATGAGGACCCGCTGCAATTATCATTTCATAAATATTTCATAAATGGATCACGACGATTAGGTAGGCAATGTAAGGCACCAACCCCACGAAGAGCGCGGCCACGGGTATTCTGCGCCTCAACACGAGGGGTAGCAGCATTAAGGAGGAGAACGTGGTTGCGGCCACGCTCCACTCAATGGCCACCCCCACGGGAAAACCAACCGTCAGCAAAAACACCGCGGGGTAAAGCGTTGAGAATATGACCTGCTCGCCTATCAACGCGCCCACGGATAACGTGCCCCTCCCCTTGAATGCCCATATCATTGCGCTCATAGTCTCTGGAAGAGCCGTTGCAAGAGGCACGAGCACCAATGATAAAGCCAACTCCCCCACCCCCAAGTGATTTGCGGCGGACTCCACCCCCTCAATTAATAGGTGAGAGCCTAGGGGCATTAAAGCCATAGATGATAAAAGCTTGGGGACGAACCAGCGGGTAGAGGAGTACCCACCCTCCCCCGCCGACGGCTCCCTCCTCATATAGGCTATGAAGAGTAGGTAGGCGGAGAGGAGAATCAACCCCCCCACCCAGTGAAGACCCGCCGAGGCCAGTAGAGTGAGGGGGTAGGCAGCTATGACTAAGACGTAGGGGGCAGAGAGGCCCCTCTCGACGTTCAAGAACGCGTGGCCGCCGAGCAACGCGGACATCGCCACCAAGGCGTAAGAGATCGTGGCCGCCATGAAGGGCTCCCCAAACACGGTGCCCACCCCGACATCCCGCGCCCCCTCAAGCATTGAGGTTAAAATCACCACGGCTTCAGGCATTGACGTGAACACGGGGCTCACCACGGAGCCCAGGAAAGACGCTGACAGCGAGAAGCGGGACCCAACGCCTTCGGCCCCCTCCGTGAATAGGTAGGAGCCCAGCATTACCGTTACAATCCCTCCCAGAAGCTCTCCCCACATCTAATCCCCGCTAAAGCGAGCTCCTCAACAATTGAGCCGTGAGGTCATCCACCGACTTAAAGACTTGGCCCTCCCCCATGCAGTATAGGAGCTGGGCCGCTATCTTATCGGCCTGGTTGAGGATCATCATGACGTTAGCGGCCTTACTGCCGTACTCCTCCACCATGCTGGACGCTATCCTACCGCACTGCCTCAACTTGACGCGAAGCGAATCCACGGCAACCCCCCGGGGCGTCGTGGGCATTATCCAGCCCAGCCTGGCGTTATTGCCCTTACAGTTATCCGCGGCAAAGGCCTCGAATGCCTTCTCCACCACCATTACCTTGCCCAGCCTCTCGTCGCTTCCCTGCACCATGTACGCATTTAATTGAACCGCCAAGCCCACCACCAACGAGGCGGCCCTGGATATGAAGGCATCCCCCTGCAGCCTAAATCCATGAGCCAAGTTCCCCAATTCATCCAGGCAACCCATTAACTGAATGGGGGTCGAGTCCTTCCTCAACTTGACTGTCTTCCCGAAGAGGGGTATGGTGCTATACCCCGTATCGCCTGGGCATGAAATGGCTTCCCCCGCCTCCACGCAGTCTATGAACAGCGGCAGCTTCATTGCTACCTTATATGAATCGCTCTATTTAATACTATCGGGGAAAGGGAGCGGAAGTCCCCGCTAGGCAAGGACGCCCCACGCAAGGGGGGAGGGGGGAAGGGAGGGGAAAGGGGGCCACTGACCTAACAGTTACGGGGCAGTTCCTCAATGCATCATCATCTTATCCATTAAGAGCGCCCTATCCAGATCCCTTATGCTTCCTATCTTTATGTACAATCCATTGCCCAGCTTTGAAATCCTGAGCAGAAGGTCATCGTCGCTGTTATTGCCTATCGCGATGGTTGATATGGTGGTTCCCATCCTCCTCAGCTTCACCGCATCCTTTATTGCCTTGGCTGCATTGACCGTCCTACCATCAGTAACGCATATCAAGTGACGCGATGCGCCGCTCATCCCGGCCACCACATCCATTGACTTCTCCAATGCATTGGATATGTTGGTGCCGCCGCCAGCGTATATGTACTTAGTTATCTCCAGCATTTCCCGCCTGTACTTCGAGACCGGGTGCAATTTCCAGAGCACGTCCGCCCTGAAGTTGAAGAGAATCATTGCCAGCCTATCGCTTGTCTTCGCGAGGAAGTTTATGTACCTGAAAATAGCGTCCCTGGCTATGTCTATCTTGGTCACTCCATCGCTTAATTCACGCATGCTCCCCGACACGTCTAGGCAAAGCACTATATCCAGCATCTTTATGTCGGCGTATTCCTTGACTATTATGTCCCTCTGAGTGATGGGTTTCCCCATCATTACCTTCTTCGATACGTTCAACGCGGTCTTATCAAAATCTATGCTGGACACCCCATCCCCGAACTTATATTCCCTCATGCTCACCACGTAGGTGGGGTATGATGTGGTCTCGGTGAACTTGACTACCCTGACGGCGCTGGCTGGAGAGGAGGGGCCCCTCGATTTGCTTCTCAGGCTATCGAGTGAATCCGCCTTCTTACCCTTGTCCTGGGGAGGTAATAATCCATACGTGGTGAGGTACGGAGATAGCTTCTCCACCGCCTTCAACTTCTCGGTTATGTTGGCCATGGAGTCCACGAACATGTTTAGCAATTGAGCCAAGTTCAGGAAATTAGCCGTGCCCACGCTGCCGTAGAGGGCCTCATATATTGTGGACACAATGTTGCTTGATCCATCTATTGTCACCACGGAGCCCATGGACGCCGCATTGGCGGGGGCAGCTTCCTTCTTGGCCTCATCATTGCTTTCACTATCTTTTCCCCCGCCGCCCTCGCCATTACCCGCATTCGATTCCAGCCCCTCAACCGCGGACTCCTCGTGTGGTTCCATGGAGTTGAAGGCGTACTGAAAGGCTTCCTCCAACACGCGCATCTTATCTTCAGGGTTAGTGGTCTCCACCGAGGTGTATAGGTTCTCTATTCCAATCCTGGTGATCATGGTCTTCACATCATAATTGTTGGAGAGCATCATCCTCATCACTATGTCATTGACTGCGGACTGGAAGCCCCTCACCGAGCCCGGCCTAACTACTCGGCTATCGCCTGATAAGTATTCAAACACCTTATCCAGCACCTGCGAGACGTAGTCCGGATACACCGTGACTACCCCGATTCCCGGAAATTTAAATTAATAGGCGTTAAGGGAAAACGGGGGCGCGTCTGGGTTAAGATTAATGCTTTCTCCTGCTAAGCGCGGCGGCGTCGTCGAACTTCTTCAGTAAGTAATTTACCTTCTCCTCATCATTGGAGAAATTACCCTTAATCACGTGGGCCACGTTGCTAACCACCTCCTTCTTCAAATCGGCCAGGCTAATGTCCCTGCCCTCTATCCAGGCACGCGATAATGCGCCGGATATGGCGTATATGGATGACCTCACGCTAGGCCCTATGTCGACCAATCCATCCTGGGATACTTGCGTCATGAAGTTAGCCACGACCTCCACAGCGAAGTCAGGCACCTTAACCCCCAAGTGCTCCAACATCGCGTTCGCCTTCCAATTAAGTATGGCCCTCAATACATCCTTGTCCGGGTAATTTATGTTAACCACCTTCATCCTATCCGCCAACGCCTCGCTCAACTCATACACCCCGGAGTACTCGGAGGGGTTGGACGTGGCTATGACTAGGAAATCGCTTCGTATGCGGAAGCCCCTTATGAACACGAAGTGCTCCTGCAGCGCCTGAAGCAGAGCGGCTTGGCTGTAGGGATTCAGCCTGTTTATCTCGTCGAGTATCAATATGCCGCCGTGGGCCATCACCAAGGGACCTGGAATGAATGCAAGCGGATGATCGAGGCCCGCCTGAAGCGCCACCGCTATATCTATATCGCCCGTCAACTCTGCGGCGGTCATGTGGCTATGACAGGCAACCTCCATGTAGGGAGGAGAGGATATGTCGAGCAGGGAGGCCACCTCCTCCGCCAGGGTTGTTTTGCCCACGCCGACCGGCCCCATTATCATCACGTGCCGCCCCACGGCCAGCCCGCTCAATATGTCGAGCGCCATATCGCCGAGGCCCTTCAACGACCTCTCCAGGCCGGCCACTATGTTGTTGACTCCCCTGGATCTCACCGCGTTGGCCACTAATTGATCCACGGGCACCGCCTCCCGCCTAAGCAGGTTGGATAGCCTAGGCATTTTCTCCGTTAACTCATCCATACCGTTTTGCAATAAGGGAAAACTCTATTAACCTTTTCTATCAGCATTAATTAGAGGGAAAAGGATGTCAGATGAGGATGACTTCAACGAGTTCGAGCTGAGGAAGGAGATAAAGGATCCGAAACGTAAATGGGCTGATCGAATAGTCAAGTCCATAAAGATATACTACAAGAAGTGCCCGTACTTCGACCTACACTCAAGCGATTGCTTCATAATGGAGGGGGATGAGGGGAAGTGCCCAAGGGACGGCAAATACGAGGGATGCCCCGTGCTCGAGGCGTTCTTGGTGAAGAGATACGACGAGATAAAGGCGAAGGGCAAGACGCTCCCCTATGATTTCCGCGACTTGGCGCTCGTCTAACCGCCGCGTTGAGCTAGATGCACGTACCATCGATTAATAAGTAATATTTAAAATGCTGCATGCTTTATAGTATATATGGTGATTTTACTAAACAACCCCCCAGCACTCATTAATAAGGCCAGGGCCAACTATGACGTATTAAGCTGGAGCACGCTGGATAACGCCACCATAGCGCGCTGGTTAACGTCTGTGTGGGACATTCAGAGGTCCAAGGAGGAGAAAAAACTTGGCGTCCAGCAAGTCATGCCCATGGAATTGATAAACAGGCTAATAATTATGTACTCCAAGGCGGGCGACGTGGTGGTGGACCCATTCATGGGAAGCGGATCCACCCTGGCATCGACCTATGCATTGATAAGGAAGGGAGTGGGGTTCGAGATATACGATGACCTGATCAACATCGCTATTAAAAGGCTTAAGGAGCTGGAGGAGGAATCAAGGGGATTCGCCCCATTAACGTTACCCGATAGGCTGACCTTGGAGATGGATATGGTGAGGCAGAAGGTAGACCATGAACCCATAATAATTAAAGACGACGCCCGAAACATGGATAAGTACCTGGAACGCGAGTCCGTGGACATAGCGCTAACGGCCCCTCCTCGCTTCAACCCAGCGCCAAGCGGCGGCTTAAGGGGACTGGATCCAAGGGACCTAGCGGTGATTACCAATTACGAGAATTACATGGGGGAGCTAGGCAAGATCATTGCCAAGCTATGGACCATATTAAGGAAGGGGGGCTTCATGATTATGACCGTGGAGGATGCGATGGTGGGGCCAATCATATACCCATTACACGTGGACTTAATCACGATGATGAAGGGAATGAACTTCAACTTGAGGAACATAATAATATGGGACAAGAGAAAGGAATACGACCCAAAAACCATCACGGGCATAGTGCATGAATACATCATAGTAATGGAGAAGAGCTAGGCAATCCCTGGCCCAACCGTAAATTTCCATTGTTATCCCAACGCGGTTCAGTCCATTGACTTCTCTCCGGTTAAATTTAACCGGAGACATAAGAGATGGCGACCCAAAACCCATTCCACCCCCAAGAAGCCTCTCGTCAGCGTTCCTCTCCTTGCTTACCTACTTCGTACGCGTTTATTCCAGTGGTGGCGCCGGCCAAGCATGCGGCGAGTGAGTCAGCTTCGGCCCCAGCCCCCATCTTTATGGCCACGCAGTTAACCAGCGCCTCCGCCTCCGCGCCAGTCTCCACGCTCCGCGATGCCTCCCTCAACAACCAATCGGGGAGAGCCACTCCTCGTTGCTGAGCGATGCCCATCAATATCCCGGCCACTACGTCGGGCGGCGGCTTCGGCACGAATATCTTCAAATCCCCAAGCCTGCCCGGCCTGACCAGCGCTGGATCGAGCGATTCTACCACGTTCGTCGTCGCCACCACCATTACCTTATCGAAGCGGGAAACAGTGCCATCTATTTCCTGCAGCAATACTCCCACCAAGCGGTACCCGCCTGAGTCGGCCTCGCTCCTCGCCTTCCCCAACGCATCCACCTCATCTATGTAGACCACGCTGGGCTGAAGCGCTCGGGCTAGGCGGAAGACCAGGTAAAGCCTATGGGCAGCGCTCCACGGCCCTCCCCGCATCAACGCGCCTGTCCTTATGATGAGGACGTGGAACCCCCTCTCCAGGCCCAGCCAAGCCGCGAAGCCCAGCCCCAACGCTGTCTTCCCTGTGCCGGAGGGGCCGTAGAGGAGCACGCCGTGCACCGGCCTAACCCTGCTCTTCCACCCCCCGTTGAAGCTTGCAGCGACAGCCATTAACTCCTTCTTGGCGGCGTCCATTCCAATCAATCCCTCCCAATTCTCCCGGTACATGCTCCTCAATTCGTCGGAGGTGGGGATATCGGCTAAGTGCCCATAAAGTAATGGAATCACGTCCACATCTGTCACGTAGGTCGAACCAATGAAGCCCAATGCCGAAGCCACCAAGAATAAGGCCAGGATCTCTGGAAGGGAGGGGAGAGACGAGACCAGCATGGACGTGGCCAGAACCGAGAGGAGAGCGGAGAGGGGCACTAGCATGCGTCGTTTCATGGCGATCAAGGGAGACGCGGCGATCAGCGAGAGGGATATCGCCAGCATGCTTATCGTGAATGGATTTGCATACGCGTTTATGTTTTTAATGAAGGAGGAATAGAAGGAGAGAGGCTTCAACGGTATCCCGCCCCCAAGCGGGGCGCCGCTCAGCATTGCTTCCAGCACGTACGTCAACGAGTAGGACGCCGGTGGGAGGAGGGGGGAGGAGAATGCCTCGAATTCCGAGGTTATTCCCCCCGCCGTCGCCCAGGCAAAGCCCAGGAGGGGCCAGGGTGGGGGGAGGAACATGGCTATCAGTGATGCCGAGGCGAATGAGGGGCCCATGCCCCTCGTGGAGGAGGCGGAGAGGAGGCCTAGGTGTGACGCTATAATTATGATGCCCACCACGAGGGGTGCTAGGAGTAGGGCGGTGCCGCCTGGATTCACGTATATATCGCCCCAGAGCGATACGGCTATTACTCCCAATCCCCCCAGCAGTAGGAGGCCGGATGATGCGTTGGTCCTACCCAGCGCAGCCAGCAGGACGGCGCCAAGCGTCGCAGCGATGCCGATCCACTCCCCCCTGCTCACTGAGTAATAGATGAGGGGCAGCGAGGCGGCCAATGCAGTCACTGCCCCCAATGCGCCGCTCCTCAACTTGCTTATTACCATAATTAATCCGCATCATCGGCATTAAAAAAAGTATCAGGCAGGAAGCGCGTGGAATGCCATTGATCCATGGTATCGAGGAATGCCCTTTTATTAATAATTATTACTGAAAAAACTGAAAAATATTACTACGAATGCAAAAAATCGAGGCACTAAGATTTTTTAATTCGAGCTGGGACGCTAGGTCATGGTAAACGACGATGATGTGGTAATAGTTGGGTACGCGAGAACCCCCATAGGTAGATTCGGGGGTTCCCTCAAGGATGTTCCCTCCCCTCACTTGGCCGCCGAGGCCATAAGGGCCGCTATCAATCGCAGCGGGATAGATGCTAAGATGGTCGATGAAGTGGTGATGGGATCCACGCTGCAGGGTGGAATGGGTCAGAACATATCCCGCTACGCTGCCTTGCTGGCAGGAATGCCCAAGGAGGTGGGCGCGTACACGGTGAATAGGGTGTGTTCATCCGGCATGCAGGCTATATTCGAGGCGTACCGCGAGTTGAAGGTAGGCGATGCGTCGGTAATGATAGCTGGGGGCGTTGATTCCATGAGCACCCAGCCGCTGGCCTTGAGCAGCGAGTATAGGTGGGGGGTGAAGCACTTGATAAATAGGAAAATGGAGTTCATGGACTTAATGATAAACGATGGGTTGATGGATCCAACTAATGGAATGATAATGGGGCAAGAGGCCGATGCGGTGGCCAAGAAATACGAGGTGCCCAGGGATGAGCTGGATGAGTACGCATACCTAAGCCACACCAGGGCAGTTAAGGCAGTGACGGAGGGGTTATTCAAGGAGGTGGAGCCATTCCATGCGGAGATCAGGGGGGTTAAGGCGTCGCTGGAGCGGGATGAGGGGATACGGCCCGACACAAGCCTGGACAAGCTGAGGTCGCTGAAGCCGGCATTCGGCGTGGATGGATTGCACACAGCAGGCAATTCATCGCAGTTAAGCGACGGCGCGGCCGCGTTGGTGCTCACCACGGGGGCTAGGGCCAAGGAGGCGGGGCTGAAGCCCATAGCCAAGATAATGGGGTATAGCTGGGCCATGCTCGAGCCATGGAGGTTCCCGGAGACCCCGATATACGCCATCGATAAGTTGTTGAAGAGGTTGAACAGCAAGGTGGCTGATTTCGACTCGTTCGAGATCAACGAGGCATTCGCGGTGGTCAACGTATTGGTCAACAAGGTGTTGGGGGTCCCATACGATAAGATGAACGTGTTCGGCGGCGCGATAGCCCTTGGCCATCCCCTGGGGGCCAGCGGCGCCAGGATAGTGACTACCCTAATAACAGCGCTGCAGCACGTGGGAGGGCGGAGGGGAATAGCTGCTCTGTGCCATGGGACGGGCGGAGGCACCGCGATAGCGATAGAGATGGCGTGAGCCGTGGGTGCAGTGGGCGAAAACGTTTATTTGGCTAATATCATTAATGCGTTAGGTGAGTCCGTTTTGGATCCAGAAGAGGAATACGTGGTTCTCCCCCTAAAGGTGCTTCAACGCCTTGTCAAGTACTCCCTCGCCTTCTGCGAGACCCGATGCCCAGCCGGCAGGGACCCGGGAACCTGTATATATCTCTCCGAGCTATCCCCTGCCCTTGGCTTAGGCAATGCGCCCTGCTACTCGGATTACGGTAAGTATAGACGCGAGGAATTCGTGAGGACCGTGAAGGCGGTGGAGAGCAAGTACGGGATGGATCACGCATCCCTACTCAAGTTGAGGCGGAGCTCCGTGGAGGCGGAGATCGATTTAATGGAGCTGGAATTCGCCCTAGGCGTCATTAAATCGCTGGACGAGAAGGAATCAATATACCTAGTGAAGGGAGAGGACCTCAGCATTAGGAACGCGAGAAGGATTTAACCGCATCCAGTATCAAATCCGTCGGGTCCACTAGACCACTCAAGCTGGGCCTTGTCTTGGTTAGATCCATGGTCGATATGCAGCCCAGCAGCTCCTCGGGCCTGCATCTGCGCAGCGGGAATCCCGACTTGATCAAGTAATCATCTATATAATACGGCGTCGGGAAGTATGATATGGCCGGCGTGCCCAGCAGGGCTGCCTCGGTGGAGAAAGTGGATCCGCCCGTCACAACCATTGCAGCATGATAGGCTAGATTAAGCCCATCCAAGGGGATCCTCGGTATCACCACGTCGCCCCCGCCGAACTTGGACTCTATCGCCTTGGCTTGATGATCGTAACGGGGAAACACCACCACTTTGAGGCCCCTCTTGACGAGCTCCTCCACGGCTTTTATTCCAAGATACAATTTATCGCCGTACACGTAATAGGACGCCAAGCTCTCCTCCAATCTGAACACGGCGTACCCGCCCGGCTCCAACCCCAATGCCCTTATCTCCTCCACGTTGGGGGAGAACCTCTTTATCCACATTATCTCGAACAATCCATTGAACCACTTTATGGCCCGGCGCTCGTCGCATGGAACATACTCCAGGATATCGCTGTGAGGCAATGCATTGGGCAGTATTATCAGCGAGGCGAGCGGCAGGGTTAGCCTGTTCACGAACGTCGAGTGAAGAGTGTCCGTTATCGCTATTATGGGCTTATTGAGGCCGAACGCTATGCGGAAGGCGTCGGGGGACGTTAGGGACACGTGGACGTCGAACTCGCCCAATGCATCCAACAATAGGAGGGACCGCTCGAAGCCCTTCCTTAGCTTATCCATGGGATCCACTCCATGCATTCCAACGCATTTATGGGGTGCTCCATATAACCTGAATATGTTCTCCACGTAATCATAATTCCTACACGTTATCTCCACATCAATGCCCCGCGACTTACCCTCCAGGTACAGTATGGAGGCGATGCGCGCCTGCTTCGCGGTCAAGGCGTCGAACCACACCCTCAAGTGGGTCACCCATGAATGTAGATGAACTCCAACCCCTCACGTGACTTGGACCGCAGCTTGACGAAGCCATACCTGACGAACTGAACCACGTCGCCTTCCCCCACATCCGAGAGGAGGGCGGGCTCTCCCAAACCCATTCGCTTATCCACCTTGCCCACCTCGATGGGCACTATGACCGAGGTGGGGATCGCAGATGATGGAACCCATTGTATTATCTTGTATCCATGCCTCTTCGCGTCGTCCACTCCCAGGCTCTCGACCTCACCCCTATAATGATCCCCCTCGGCGGTCAACCGCACGTTGGCCAGGTCCATCAACCTCACAATCGATCCACTCGGAATGGACTCTACATCCCCCCTAGAGATATAAACCGTTGCTAATCCATTCACTGGCGTTACCTCTATCGTCCTGGCGCCCCTCTCCGGGTGGCTTGGGTGATACTGTATGCGCGCCCTTAATGGAGCACTTGTGGCTATATCGACCCTGATCGGGGCCTCCACAAACATGAACCTACTCGCGCGGGGCTCCAGCGCTTTCCTGTTGGCGGCGAACAGGTTGTCCAGCGATATGGTTGCATCGCTCTCCTTTATGCCGACCGACAGCATTACCTCCCAGATGGCCTCCGGCTGTATGCCCCGCTCCCTTAGACCGGCCAAAGTGGGCAGCGTTATATCGTCGAATGATAGACCTATCTTCTTCAGCACGGACTTGCTCAGCGATGCGCCCTCTATGTGCAGCCTGCCGAAGTGAATCGTATCCCCCATCTCCCAGCCGAATGCCTTATAGACGTAGCTTTGCTTACTCGTGTTGACGCGATGCTCTTGGGCCCTCAATATGTGGGTTATCCCCAACAAATGATCGTCTATGGCCACCGCGAAGTTATAGGTAGGCCATAGGATGTACTTATCCCCAACCAGGGGGTGCGGGTCTCTATGCGTGTCTATTATCCTCATCGCCACCCAATCCCTCAACGATGGATCTGGGCTGGATATATCGGTCTTCATAGCCACCACGGCCTCCCCCTCCTTGAAGCTGCCTTGAAACATCTTGTCCAATAGCTCCATGTTGGCGGCGGGATCAGCATCCCTGTTGGGGCACGGTAATCCAGATGACTTCAACGACTTCCACAGATCCGGATCGCATTGAGTGCCTTTGGCCACCACGTATGCCTTGCCCATATCCACGGCCTTCCTTATATATTCATAGTATATTTCCATTCTTTGTGATTGTATGTACTCCTCATCCCACTTGATTCCCAGCCACGCCAAGTCCTCCCTTATCATTGAGTACGCGGCCCTCATCGGTTTCTTGGTGCGCGGATCCGTGTCCTCGAATCTCAACACCAACCTGGCCTTCTCTGCATACTTCAATTTATACGCATAATTAATCACGGCAGGCCTCGCGCTGCCCAGGTGAAGGACGAAATCAGGGTTAGGCGCGAATCTTAGCTTTATCACGGGGTATCTATCGGCGTTTGGGAGGGGGGGCAGCGACTCAACGCCTTTCCTCTCCTCCACCCGCTTCCTCTCCGGGGCCAGGGCGTCGGGCCACCTCTCCTGAAGAACCCTCCTCTGCTCCTCCGGGCTCATGGAGTTAACCTTAGCGACCACCTCCTCCACAATTGCCTTGACCTCCCTTGCCCTCTGCCTCAGCTCCGGCTTCTCGGCGAGGAGCCTCGTCATGACCGCGCTAACGTTAGCTGAGCCCCCGAACTTAACCGCGTTTATCAACACGCTTCTCATGACCGCGTCGTATATATCATCTACCACACGATGAGGGCTATATAATGCTTAAAATGTTTTCCCCGGGGGCCTCAAGTAGGTTCTATTTGCCTAGCGGCGGTGGCCACGGGGCACTTTATGAGGCACTCCACCACGTCGAGGCAATTGACGGGGCACGATATTGAGTAGCCACTGCAGAATGCTTTCTCTATGC
Source organism: Thermocladium sp. UBA166 (assembly GCA_002508315.1). Classification (GTDB taxonomy): domain Archaea; phylum Thermoproteota; class Thermoprotei; order Thermoproteales; family Thermocladiaceae; genus Thermocladium. The sequence goes on along the minus strand of DAHE01000017.1, from coordinate 7,223 downwards.
CTAGGAAGTTACCCCTTAGAACCTCATCATCGAATACAATATATCGCGGCTCCATAGCCAGCAAGTCCCTGTACAGCTTATCAAAGCGAGGCAATTGATTCTTTGCGATGAAGAGACCCCAAGTCTCGCTCCGCACCCGCGGGAGCCAGTCCAAGTGCTCCTCCCCGGGGAATAGGAGTATGGGCATGTCAGCCAATAGGGGCAACGACGCTAGTTCCAAGAATCTCTCGAAGCTGAGCCCAAGCATGATTTTGGATCCGCCGTGGATTGAACTTATGTGGGAGATAAAGTACGTATCCAACCACGTCATGTTCTTCACGGTCAGCACCACAAGCTTCGACTTAATTCCCCTGAACAGCCTTGGGCTAAGTTGGGAAATATCATCGATCTCCACCAATAAGTTCCAGTCCCTATCCACAAGCGATGCAAGCAAGCTGCCCTTAATGGGGCCTATCAAGTCATGAGGACCCGCCGAACCCAGCTCCCCGCGCAGGACCAGGGTGCGCGCGTTTTTAATGCACATAGCCTTACAATTCCTCCGCCTCGCTGGTCTCCTCCCCCACCTCGTAGAGCGCGCCCACGTCCTTCAACTTATCGTACAGCTTCACTATTGCATCCTTAACCTGTGAATCCTTCTTAGCCCCCGTGCACACTATCTTTCCGGAGCTGAATATCAAGAGAACAACCTTTGGATCCCCCATCCTATATATGAGGCCGGGAAACTGCTCCGGCTCATACATGGAGTTCTCCAACATCAATGCGGATCTCTCTATGTCGACCTCGGCATGCAGATTACCGGAGGCCACTATGTTTTGCACCTGTATCTCGGGATTCATGGGTATCTCAGCCCCATACTCGTTGAGTATCTTTATCAAGCTCTTTATGGCCTTCCTCAACTCATCCTCGCTCTTAGCGCCAGTGCAAACCATGTTGCCCGTCCTGAATATCAAGGCGGATATCTTCGGTTTCTGCAGCCTTAATATGAGGCCGGGAAACTGCTCCGGGTTGTACTCAGCTGCTGGCAGCTTCTCCGCCAAGGTCTCCAAGTTGAGATCAACGCCTAGATTAACCGTCGCAACTATGTTCTCTATCCTGTAGCTGGGTTCCTTCGGCATAATTACTTTTTATACTGAGTTTAAAAAGCTTTAAAAGCATTTTGTTTAAAAACACAAAAAATTGAATATTGATTGAGACACGCCGCTCGCGCGGCAAGCGTGGCGAACCTCCCATTCTGGGGATCAAGGCATTGAGCACATCACGGTAAAATATTTAATCTGAAACCGGACGGGTGAATACATGGGTGGAAAAAAGAGGCCCACGTTGTCCCAGATGGCTAAGAAGCAACAGCAAGATAAGGCGAAGGAGGCGGCTCAAAAGAAGCCAGAGAAGGGCAAGGGAAAGAAGGAAGAGAACGTTAAGCCCGTTGGCGATCTAACCGCTGAGCTGATGAACCAAATAGAGAAGGAGGTGGCTAAGATGGAGTACGTGACCCCCTATCTCCTATCATCTAAATATGGAGTGAAGATGAATCAAGCCATACAAGTGCTGAGGACGCTCAACTCAAAGGGAATAATATCGCTGGTATCCAAGGGACATAGGATAGAGATATACACCACGCCCTCCAGGGCGCAGGAGCTCGGGCTATCCCCCATACGATGAAGGGACCAGTCTATATTCAATCATATAATGAAACGAGCCACGCATCACATCGTTCGAAGGCGGTCATGCTCGATACAATCCACTGCTTAAGCAGTTATTTATCTTTTCGATTAATTTCCTCGACCGCGCATCACCATTGCCTCTCACAAATACCTTGATGCAGCCATTTAGCTCCCTGGCCCTGGAACCGCCTATGACGATGGTCGTCCCACCGATACCGCACACATCTATGCCTAACCTCATGGCCATCAGCTCCAAGGCAAGCAGGTAATTATCGCTGAGCCGCATCACCGCGCAATCCCAACCCATGGATAGTTCAGCGACGTCATAATTCCCATACTCAATCCACTTACTCACCATCCTCTCTATATATGCTAGACCCTTCCCAGCCAAAGTGGCGTCGTAGGGAATGATGCTCCTATTTCCATCGATTATCCCATACCTAGCCGACATCACCAGCAACCGAGCCCCGCTGCTGGACGCCAATTCCCTATAAGTCTTGAACTCAGGGCCCTGGTATAAATCCATCGCCTTCATCGAGTACTTGGATAGCGCTTGCCTGTAATCAGCCTCCCTCTCCAAGTCATCGCGTGGCACGCTCGACTCTCCCTTCAATACCTCGGGCAAGTTGAGCGGGTCCATGGATTTACGCTTGCTGCAATTGATCAAGATGAGGGACCGCATCTCCCCAATTCATTGCCCCACATGATTAAAGCTTTCCCTCCGCTCGCCCACTAACTCACTCACTCGCTCACTTGAAGTGCTTGGAGCGTATGACGTCCACCCACACGTTGTCCCTGACGAACTCCGGCGCGGAGGCTGAGTCGATCTCGATTGATTGGGGCCCATCGTAGCTGGTTCCCCGCTGTGATATGACATCCATTATCTTCCTCTCCAGCTCGCTTACTTTGCTTGATAAGGCATCGAGGGAGGAGGCTAGCTTGAGCAGAAGCTCCACCTGGAGTTGATCATCGCATTTTTCCTGAATCATGTGGAGCTGCGGTTGATATTGCGTGCTTACCGTGAACGTAATTGTGTAGTGGGGCGGCTTAGCATCGTCAGCGTTGATTGAGGGTTCTCGCTGTTCCCCGTGAACCTCGGGCTCCGCCTGCTCTCCGTGAACCGCCTTATACTTGGATATGGCCTTATACACGGTGTTGACTGATATGCCCAGCCTCTCCGCTATTTCCCTGGGCTTCACTCCTTGTCTGAAGTACATATCTCCTACCGTTAACTCTGTCCTCGATAGCTTGTACGACATGCCCGTATAAGTGATCGGAGGCGCTGGCTTAATATAGGCATAGGTTTTCGTTTTGGGGTATTATATATAATATAAATAGGAAAATATATATAAATGCACCGAAATCGAGTCGACGCATGACTTGCGGTAAAAGATTTATGTTGGGCAACCACGCCATTGCTCAAGGATTCTTAGAGGCGGGTGTATCGGTCGCGATGGGTTACCCAGGCACCCCCAGCAGCGAGATAATGGAGTACTTGATCGAGAAGGGCGAGGAGCTCGGCGTATACGCTGAGTGGTCAAGCAACGAGAAGGTGGCATTGGAGGGAGCGTACGGCGCTGCTATGACGGGGGCCAGGGCCATAGCTACCATGAAGCACGTCGGGTTAAACGTTGGGATGGACCCGCTCATGTCCAGCGCATACACGGGAGTGGAGGGGGGTCTGGCAATAGTCACCGCAGATGATCCAGGCATGTGGTCCAGCCAAAATGAGCAGGACAATAGGTGGGTAGGACTGCACGCCTACATCCCAGTGCTGGAGCCCTACGATCCCGCCAATGCCAAGGAATTGGCTAGAATCGCGATTGAGTTCAGCGAGAAAATGAGGCACCCAGTGCTCTTCAGGACGGTCACGCGGGTATCTCACACCAGGGGACCAGTCGATGTATGCGATGGAAAGCCCCCGGTCTTCGGCAAGGGCATTGATAGGACCAAAAAGAGATTCGCACTGGTGCCCGCTAATGCACGCAAATTGAAAGCAGAGCTTGTGGGCAGATGGGCCAAGATAGAGGAGGAGGTGGAGGAGCTGCCGGTTACCGTGGAGGAGGGGGACCCCGGGTTGCTGGTGATAACGAGTGGATCCGCGTTTGCCTACGTCATGGACTCCATAAAGGAGCTGGAGGTAAGCCCCACAGTGATCAACCTAAGCGTTCCCGTCCCCGTTCAACGCAAGAAGGTGCTTGACTTGGCCACCAAGGCTAGTAAGATAGTCGTTATAGAGGAGGGGGACCCCGTGGTGGAGACCCAAGTAAAGGCCGCCCTCTTCGACGAGGGAATAAAGGTGCCCGTGCTGGGCAAGTCCAACTTCGTCCCGCCCGTGGGCGAGCTGAGCCTGGATATTACCAATTCCGTGCTGGCCGGGGCAATGAGCATCGAGGCCCCCCACAGGCGCGGCGTGAACCTGGGATACGAGCCGCCCCAGAGACCCCCGGTGTTCTGCCCAGGCTGCCCGCACGCTGCTTCGTACTATGAATTGAAGCTGGCATCCACTACATCGAGGGTGAAACCTCTCTTCAGCGGCGACATAGGATGCTATAGCTTGGGAATAAACTCACCTTTCGATGAGGAGGACGTGTTAACGGACATGGGTAGCTCGCTTGGGGTCGGCATGGGCATTCATAGGGGAACCAATGGGAAATCATTCGTGGTATCCATAATAGGGGATTCAACGTTCTTCCACTCGGGCCTACCGGCTTTGGCCAGCGCCATATATAACAAGACCCCACTGCTCCTCATCGTACTGGACAACAGAACGACGGCCATGACCGGCGGACAGCCCAATCCCACTCAAGCCATACCAATAGAGGAGGCGGTGAGGGGGCTTGGCGTTAGGAACGTATACTCCATGGACCCATTCAACGTGAGGGAGGCGGTGAATACAATGCGCAATGCAATAGATGCCGTGAAGAGAGGGGAGCCGGCGGTGGTGGTCTCCAAGAGGGCGTGCGCTTTGGAGGCTGCCCGGAAATTGAGGAGGGAAGGCGTGGAGCCGCTCATTTACTCAGTGGTAGAGGATGCTTGTAAGGCATGCGGCATATGCTACAACATGATTGCGTGCCCAGCCATACAGCCCAAGGATGATGGAAGGGCCTGGATAGACCCAAATTCATGCGTTGGGTGCAGCGTCTGCGCGCAGGTGTGTCCATACGATGCCATAAAGCCAAGCGGCAACCTGGACTGGATAAAGAGGTGGGGTGAGGCGTTGTGAGGATGAATATATACATGATCGGCGTGGGCGGCCAGGGATTGATAACGACCTCCAACTTGATCGGCGCGGCAGCCACGTCTCGCGGCGTCAAGGCGCTGACCTCTGAAACTCATGGCCTCAGTCAAAGAGGGGGCTCGGTGGACGTGCACGTCAGGTTGGGCGACGTCAACTCACCCCTGATACCGCTGGGCGGGGCTGATCTAGTCATAGCATTCGAGCTGCTGGAGGCGTTCAGGGCGGCTCCGTACATAAATGAGAACACCAAGATAATAGTGAACAGCAGGCTCATAAGGCCGCCGACCCCAAGGTTAAGGCTGCCGAGGGCCGAGGAATTAATTAATAAGCTCGGCGCGATTAGGAATGTAAAGATAATAGATGCATTCAATGCGGCGGTCAAGCTGGGCAATCCCATAGTGGAGAACATGGTGCTGCTGGGAGCAGCTCACGCGGCGGGGCTTAGCTCGGCGATAGATGAGGGTGCCATAATAGAGGCGATACGGAGCACGATGAGGATGCCTGAGCTAAACGTGAGGGCATTCGAGGTGGGCATCAACCTAGTCAATAACTATTAACCGCGATTATCAATTCAATTGCGGGCATCATCACGCCTTCGAGCACATTATTCCATTAACAAATAGATTCACTATGGATAACACGGATACTATGGCCTCCTCCAGCCTTATGGTTCTTACTCCCTGCCTTGGCACGAAATTAACGAATGTGTGGCCCCCCACATCGATTCCCTCATCGCGCATCAATTCCTCCACTCCACGCTTGGGAGAACCAAAAACCACCGTTACATCACCACTCCCGACCAGGCCGGCCAACTCATTTAATGCATCGCCGATAGGCTTGCCCTCCCTCCCAGTGAGGAGGAGCGGGGACTGCCTAATCAATTCCCTAATTCCGATTACCTCCACCGAGAACCCCGCATAGTGATTGGATTGCTTGGCGGGAACCACGTGAGCCCTATACAGCCCCTCATCTACCTCATTCTCCAGTTGAACCAAGAGGCGGGACTTGAGGGGGTAAGGCTTGGGGACGCGGGCAAACGCTGCCTCGCCTACCTTAACTATGGACGCATACCCATCCCACCTCACAACCATGCCCATCAACACGACGCCCGGCCGGGGCTTCGATGAAAGTACCGGAAGCCGAAGCGGAGGTAGGAGGCCGGCCAATCGAAGCTCGGATTTCACGGGGAATAAATCCTTTCTTAGGTAGGGAGGCGTTACCATGTACTCCAAGTACCTCTTTATGAAGCGAGCCCGCGACTGAGGCGTCTCGCCCTTATGAGTATAGATGTATACGCTGCCCACCCTGAATATGGCGGCCGCCCTGCCGATATAGCCTATCTTCCTGACGGCCTCGCGATCATCACTCGCTTCCTCCAGGGACGAGTGGGGTATTGCTATCCTCATCATTTCATTTCTGTTCCTTCCCCTTCTCAGCCCGCTTCTCCTCTCCCTCAGCATTCATGAATATCGATGTTTTCTGCTTTCCTCCCATGGATTGAGCAAATAACCATGCAAATTTAAAGCTTTTGCCCCGCGAAAAAGCTTTAATTGAGGAACCCAGCAAAAACCATGTGGAGCAGCACATGAAGGCGCTAATACTGGCGGGGGGGTTCGGGAAAAGACTCATGCCATTGACAATCGATCAACCAAAACCCCTCGTCGAGATAGGGGGAAAGCCCATATTGGTCAGGCAAATAGAGTGGTTGAGGGGGCAGGGCATATCCGACATAATACTGGCGGTGGGGCATTTGAGGACCAAGGTATTCGAGAAGTTGGGGGATGGATCTAAATACGGAGTGAGGCTGTTCTACAGCGTGGAGGAGGAGCCCTTAGGCACCGAGGGCGCAATAAAAAACGCATCGAAGTACATAGATACCGATCTCTTCGTGGTAACTAACGGCGACGTGATAACGGACATCGATATAAGCGCATTGATCAAGGGAATGGGCGATGGATTGGCAACGATAGCATTGGTTCCCATGAGGAGCCCCTACGGAATAGTGGAGGTTGATGGCGATGGATATGTCAAGAGCTTCAAGGAAAAACCATTGCTGGAGTACATGATAAACGCCGGCGTGTATGTGATGAAGAGGAAGACCATAGACATGATGGCCGATAAAGGCGATATAGAGAAGGGAGTGTTTCCGAAGCTGGCTAAGGAGGGAAAGATAAGGGCGGTGATATACAATAACTCATTCTGGAGATCCATAGATACCGTGAAGGACGTGGAGGAGGTCAGCGCAATGCTGGCGGCCAAGCAAGTGAGCTAACGTGGCCAGGGGCGCGCTTCTAACGGGCCCTCCCGGAGTCGGGAAGACC
>DAHE01000020.1:1552-4410 GCA_002508315.1 Thermocladium sp. UBA166 | reverse complement strand
TAGTCTCATTGTGAATAAGCCTAAGCATAGCCTCTGCAGTGGAGCCAACGAGCCTACTGCTTAATGGTATGAATATAGCCCTCACGGTGGTTTCATTACTTATTAAGCCTTCGTTATGTTAAGGTAATCCCTTTAACGCCAACACCTTCAATGCAGTATTTCCTTTTAATGATATGATCAACTCAACTTCTAAACGAGTTCCTATGTAAATTCAGTACTGTAAATGTAGGGTATAGTGATGTTATCCTCATAAATATCATTAATGCTTATGACTTGTCGGGCTGATTCAAGGTTAATTAGACTTGGGAATAGTATGCATCCAAAGTGGCTTGGCGTAAGCCATAGTAATCACTAACGCAGCCACGGCCACTACAGCGTAGATTGAGTTAAGCCTCATGCTCCCACCTATTCAGTATCTGCATCAACCTTAACTACAGCAAAGTATGCAAAGGCAGCCACCAGTAATGCCGACATGATGAAGTGAATCCTCCTAATCCTCTTGGGCATTAGCTCAGCAAGGAACATTGAAGAAGTAAATTATAAGCGTAGGTAGTTCACCTATTTATTTTGATTGTAATAATGGGGAATCGGTAAGTCTGTTAAGCAGATCTTCATAACGTTTAAAAGTCGTCACTCAGCTAGAGTCACTGTGAAGGGAGTGAGGACTGTTCACGCGCGGCGTCGCGGTGCGCGTGGCGTGGCGGGAGTCATCGCTGTTGCGCTGGTCATTGCGGCGGGGGTGGTCATAATCTCCGTTGCGCTCGCCATCTATGGGGAAGCGACCCCGGAATCCGTGCATCCGTCGGCGATGCACACGGTCGTGTATACGCCCTACAACTTCACTGGGCCGAGCCTCGCCTCCCTCTTCGATCTAAAGCCGCGGCAATTAACTGCGCAGCTGGGATTGATTCAAGTGCCCAGCCGCTTGGTGAGGGGCATCCCGGGCCAGGAATTGGTGGCTTTTCAATTGCCGCCGGGCTATCCATACAATTACTCAGTGGTCATGGTGAGCGGGGGCCGAGTCGCCGTTTACCTGGTGGGCAGCAGCGGGGATAAGCTGTTCTACGAGGCTGAGCACCCGTTCAAGACAGCCGTTCTGAGCCGCGTATACTCCAGCAAGCCAGTCGCGGAGGGGTTGGGCTTGGCCGTGATTAAGCTGTACAAGGCAAGCGTGCCCGGGCCCCAGGGAAGCATAATCACGATATACCCCTTCCAGGCCTATTACGAGGCGCTTTGGTACGTGGAGGGATACTTGGTCGTTAACACGACCGCGGCCGGTTGGTTCTACGTGGATTACGGTAATGAGGTGGCGGGCGCCGTGCCTATCGGCGGCTCGTGGAGCGGCGCGGGGTGGGCTGAGTGCACCGCGGACGCGCCGGGGCTTGTTGGTGGGGTTGGAACCGCCGCGGCTTACACCGTGACCCACGGTGGGTACGCGCTGGATGATTGCCCCGTGACGGTCACGATAGCCAACTGGCCCTTTGTAGGAGTCGATGCTTGGGGACACATTCTACTCCCCACGTCATTCCCAGGAAGCAAAAGCATAGCGATCGCATGCGGGTGCTACGGGCAACGCTAACCCCCCTCCCCCTCCCCACCCCCAAGCTGCGATCAAGGAGCGCCGGCGAAGTAGGTACTTCATCGCTGCCCCCACACGCGGTGCGGCTTTAACTCGATGGGGGTTGGGAGCGCCCTCCCGTTCTTAGGCTGGGCGGTTCGCTGCATGGAGGATGCTGGGCAGGGACTGTCGTGGTTGAGCGTGTGTTGAAGGTTAGATTGTAAAACGGCGTTTGGCGGTTTCATGAGGAACCGTCAATAGTTTCGACGGGTATAAATCACTCCTAGGGGGATCTTGTGGGTATGGGAGGAATGGGGAGGGTAATCTTAGACCGAGGGGAGTTGTTGATGGAGGAGCTTGCGGAGCTGAAGATAGTTGAGAGGGAGGCAAGGTAGGAAGGGGAGCGATGCATGCTTGGTAACGGGTTGGAGAAGGGCGGGGAAGAGGTCGTAAATGCTTATTTTCACAGAGTAAGTGGGCTGCATGCAGGGGGTGGTCGTTACTCAAAGATTTCAGTTCACCATGTCCAAGGAGGTTGGGGAGGCTTATATCGATGGGAGATACTATGTAGCGCTAAATTATATTGCCGAGGTGCGTTTCAGTGCAAGGGNNTGTGGATTGGTGGTTAAGGTGGTTGACGGTAGGGCGGTCATGGAGCCCGATAGGGCCTTGGACGCATTGAAAAGGCTCGCCACGATCGCTGATAAATACCTTGGATACCTTGGCGGTTCCAAGAATATTGATGCGGTGAAGTTGGTTGAGGGGTCTCTTGAAAGGGAAACGGGCCTACATTGATTGGAGCTGAATGGGAGGGGCGGCACTGGATTATGCCACGGAGATAGTGGGCCATTGGGCACTACCTATGATTCCCTACATTCATCACTGGCAGCGTGGAGCGGCATGGGCGTGGTACCGGCCTCTTCCCCTCCCCAAGGAAGGGGATTGCTTAACCGGTTAATTACTATAATCCACGGCGGTCTCTCCCCGCACCTTGGGGGTGGGTATCATCATTACAAGCTCGGCGTGGGTTAGGTAGTCAAGCCCCTTCTCCGTCAACTTATTGAAGGTGCACCTCCTCCTAGTGCCCGCGCTGCACCTATCCCTGTACCTCTCCACCAACCCCACCTCCTCCAGGGAGCGGAGAACGCTCTCCCCGTACCCCCACGTCCTCAACAATCGAAGCAACTCCCTGGTGTAGGGGTCCCTCCCGGTTTCCGAGTTGAATTGACGTATGGTGTTGAGGAGTCGCGTTGTTGATGTGATTTTGCTTCTTTGCATGCGTGTCCAATTTTTGGTAACG
>DAHE01000020.1:1325-1460 GCA_002508315.1 Thermocladium sp. UBA166 | reverse complement strand
GCGTGTCCAATTATTGGTAACGCAGCCTCACTAGGTTCACACAATCCCCATCACAAAAACAATGCACGAAGCAATGGGGATGCATGGAGGGAGGAGGGGGGTGATGCGCTAGGGGCTTCAGTTGCTGAAGGGGGT
>DAHE01000020.1:0-1204 GCA_002508315.1 Thermocladium sp. UBA166 | reverse complement strand
AAGTCCCAAATAACTGCTGGGAATTGGGTCATAGTGGCGGGGCAGAGGATGACGGGCAAGACCAGCCTAGTTAGGGTGGCGCTGGGCGAGCTGGGTAGGGAGGGCTTCAAGCACGCCTACATCAATTTAATGGGGGTAAGGTCGCTGAGGGGGCTGCTTCAGCGGCTGGATGAGGCCCGGAGAGGCGCGTTGGGAGGGATGGACGCCTCAATAAACCTCTCCCTTGGCCCCATCCAAGTCAACTTGAGGCGAGGAACGACTAGGAGCAGCTTATTGAACCTCCTCCTCCGCATTAGCGAAAACACTGTGATCGCGTTAGACGAGGTCCAGGAACTGGCGCCCGCAGCCCCCCACCTACTCCGTGTCCTGGGCAACGTGTTCGCCAGCAACCCCAGGGTTAGGTTCATCTTCACTGGGTCATACGTGGGCTTGATGAAGATGCTTCAGGACTCCGGCCCGGACTCCCCTCTCTACGGGAGGCCCCCGGCCGAGGTAAGGCTGAGGCCCTTCACGGCCGATCAATCAATCGCCTTCCTAAGCAGGGGGTTCGAGGAGTTGGGCGTCTCGTTCAGGAACCACGGGGAGGTGGTGGATAGATTGGATGGAGTGGTCGGCTGGCTGACTCTCTTTGGGAACTACCACGGGGTGAGGGGGCTTGGGCTGGGGGAGGCATTGAGGCGGACGGTGGAGGAGGGGGAGAAGATAATTAGGTCCGAGTTAACCCACTTCCTGGAGGGCAGGGACGCGGATCTGCACCTAGCCGTGCTTGAGGCCGTCAAGCGAGAATCAAGGTGGAGCGGGATAAAGAGGGGAGCCGAGGTGATCCTGGGAAGGAGGCTGGACGATAGGACGATAACCAACGCGCTCAACGCATTAGTGGAGGGAAACATGATCGAGAAAACCACCGAGGGGTACAGGATAGCGGATCCCATAATGAGGAACATGGATCTCTGGACGGCGAGACGGTGAAGAACCCCCTCCCCGCCCCCACGCGAGGCCCGTCGCCCCTCCCATGGGGAAGGGTTGGAGGAGTCCCCTTTTTCGCGTTAATGAGGATCTTTTTATGCTCATTGATGTGAAAATAATTTCGTGGAAAGACCGTTGAGGCTCAAGGAGGCTCGCCAATTACTAAATCGCTCAACATTGCTCAGGCGGGCGAGGGAGGGCAAGGCAAAGGCGGTAACCATGGAGGGCGGAAAATGAA
>DAHE01000012.1:76032-89909 GCA_002508315.1 Thermocladium sp. UBA166 | reverse complement strand
TTAGGGCGGGGAGGAGGTCAGTGGGAAACGGCTGTGCTCGAAGGCAATGCTTAAAAATCATGAAGTGCTACTCGCCAAATGGCATCCGCATCCTCCGCTGAGGCGAGCGTGGAGACGGTTAAGATAAAATTGCCTGAGGTGAAGATAGAGAAGCGGGATGTGGTGTTCAGGGTTAAGCGGTATGATCCCGAGAAGGGCTCGTTTTATTGGAGGGAGTACAAGCTAACCATAACCAATAGAACCACAATACTGGACGCGTTGCTTCGAATAAAGGAAACCCAGGACTCAACGTTGGCCATCCGCTACAGTTGCAGGATGGGAATCTGCGGCTCGTGCGGCATGGTGGTAAACGGCACTCCCCGCCTCGCTTGCGAGACCAAGCCATACGACTTGGGCACCAACGTAATAACCGTGGAGCCCCTCAGCAACGTACCGCCTGTGAAGGACATAGTGACGGACTTCGATAAGTTCTTCGATAACCACAAGCAAGTAAAGCCATGGTTGATAAGGAAGGACGAGAAGGAGCAATTCGAGGATTTAAAGGAGTACTACCCGCAGACCGAGGAGGAACTGAACTATTACCTACAATTCTCCTACTGCATAAAATGCGGCCTCTGCTATAGCGCGTGTCCCCTGGTTTTCCTCAACAAGGAGTACCTGGGGCCCCAGGCATTGGCGCAGGCATATAGGTGGAGCGCGGATTCAAGGGATGAGGGGGTGGAGCTCAGGTTGAAGGTAGTCGACACGGATAATGGCGTGTGGAGCTGCAATTACTCGGGCACGTGCAGCAAGGTATGCCCCAAGGACGTCGATCCAGCCCTAGCCATCAATATGGTTAAAAAAATGTTATTAAGCGGCAAGAGGAGGTGATGGGCATGCAGAAATCAAAGCGCATCTCTCCTAGGTGGGGTCTCTGGCTTCGTGGGTTAGATGAATGGCTAGTCATTTTCCAGAAGGTAAGCGGCCTCGCCTTAGCTCTTTACCTGATAGGCCACGTGCTGGCGGTCTCCGCGGCACTGGGCTTCGGCCATAACGTTACTCAGCAGCAATGGAATGCCATAATATTCGGCGTCCTGGAGAAGCCACACATAGGCCCGGTCTCCGTGGGCGCGTTGCTGGAGTACTTGGTCGGCGTCCTGCTCGTCATACATGGCGCCAATGGGTTCAGATTGATACTAATGCAGTGGTTCGGTATTGGATTGCCCAAGCCGTCCAGGCACACATTCCCCCGCGCAACTCCATCTCCCAGCGCTGCGGCTCAGAGGGCTTACAAGTACGCGGTGGTGATCGTTACCATAGTATTCATTATATTGGCTACCTATGATGTATTCGGTGCATTGCTGGGGTGGTGATGATGGTAGCCAAGTCAACTTTGATGAAGTGGCACTACATAACCGGCCTCATAATGATAGTGGTGGTGGGAATACATATAGCGTATAGATGGCCCAGCTATGATGCATCCGTCAGCTGGCCCGCCGTTGAGAGCCAGATAGGAATGGCTTGGTACGATATAGTTCTATTAATAATAATATACGCTGCATCCTATCACGCAATGAATGGATTACGAACTATAATGCTGGAGCTCTTCCACGGCGGGAAGGCATTTACTACTTTCGTTGACGTGTTGGTGATAGCGCTGGGTCTCCTAGTGGTGATAGTGGGCACTTACACTGTGGTCAGCATAATACCGCTCTGATGGGGTCGACTAAGATTAATTAAAAATCTAATTATTTTCTCGGCTTTCTCATTCATGCGTTATGCATTCCATTAGCCTGCTCTTCCACGGTGACTGCAGTCATTCGGGCCGCATACCTCCTCTATTAGCGGGGATTGGGATGGTTCTATTGCTTGGAGGCCATCTTTGATGGTTTGTTGACCATAGACTTACTCACTCGGTCTCTCCTCTCTTCTCTTAATACTTCTCATTCTATCCATGCTCCGCTCCACTCTCTTGAGCAGGGTCTCCATGGCATCCTTTATCGTCTCCACAGCGTCCCATCCAGTTGACGTCACTGAGAATGAATTATTTGAGTCCTTCAATCGCACAGCTACTTCATACCTTGTCCTTTTATCGTTATTGCCCGTTGCCTTGACCCTTATATCTACCTTGAAATCGATTATGTCGGTTATCTTGGCTATCTTCTCTAGGTGGTTATTGACTGCCCTCTCTATCATTTGTCTCAAATACTTATCTTGCACATCATTGATGCGGGCGGTTATCGGTATCGATACCTTGCTGGACTCCACGTAGAGCCTCACCATGTCGCTGCCCGTCAATACCCCTGCAACGCCGTCGTCTGTCACTATCAATCCATCATGTTTATTCAACTTCTCAATAGCATCCGCAATAGGCCTTGATTTATCTATTGTGGCTGCCTCCTGCATTATGGATGCGACGGGGGCTGCCAGTATCTTCTCCTCCTCGCCCTCCACCTCCCCCCGACGGGCTCTCCTCGGCGTCGATGCATAGAATATCTTCTCCACTAAATCCGTTAGAGTAATCATTCCAATCAGCTTGCCTTCCTGCATTACGGGAAGCAAGCTTATTCCATGCTTAACCATCAACCACCTAGCGGTTGCTATGTTCTCGTTACTGCCTATGGTTATTGGGGGAGAAGACATTGCTCGGCTGACGTCGACCTTCGGAAGGGATGAAGCTATTGAATTGATCACATCCATCCTCCGTATAATGCCGATCAAGTTGTTCTTGTCGTCCACAACCGGTATCTCGCGTGCTTTTGTTTCATGTAGCTTAATAATTAGCCTCTCGAAGCTTGCTGATTCGCTTATCGAGAACGGCCTAGACATGACGCTGGATGCCTTGGAATTAATCGGCACTCGCCGCCTCAATAGCTCCCTGTAGCTCAAAATGCCGACTAATTTATTATTGTAATTGACCACGGGCGCTATGAATATCTTCCCCTCCCTCATGGAGGTTATTACCGTGGATAGCTTATCGTTCAACCCAACCACTACCGCCGGCTTTCTAATCAGGTCCCGTATGGAGGACATAAAACAATTATCGATTCAAGCCTATTTAAACTTAGAGACGCGGGATTGGCCCTCGATGGGTGATCGATTAATTCACCGCTCTATCTATTTTCCTCTCCACCCTGAGGGGCCACCAATTCCACTTCCCCAGCACGACTAGTATTGCGGGAACCAGCACTGGCCTTAATATCAATGCATCCATCGCCACGGCGACGGCCACTGCAAAGCCTATCTCTTTCAATATGAATAATCTGGATACAGTCAACCCAGCGAATGCGGTTGCTAGGACCATGGCCGCCCCGCTGACTATGGGCCCCGTGGACTCGATTGCCCTCACTATGGCGTCCTTATCGCTCAACCCACGCATCACCTCCTCCCTGACCCTGGACACTATGAAGATGTCGTAATCCGTTCCAACGCTCATCAATAACGAGTACAGTATTATGGGGAGGAGGTAGTACGTTGGTATTTTGAGGATTAACTGAAATACTATTATGGTTAATGCAATGGACCAAGACATGCTCATCAAGACAGTTATTATAAGCCTCACCGGGATCAGCGCTGACCTCAGCATTATGAATAGCATTAGCATCACTAGTGCGATCACTATCAGCGATATTGTGTGGTAGAACTGATTCTCGAATGCTTGAACTGAGAAGAATTTATAGCCGGGGTCCCCGCCTATTAGCACGGCCACCCCGTATTGCCTAGACACGTTGCTCGCTACGCCGCTTAGCTCCTCGTAGGTCCCTATCAATTTATCGGAGAACACGCTGTGATCTATGGGGATCCTGGCCAATATGATTGATGAATTACGGTTCAGGAGAGTTGCGTTTCCAATGCCTTTCATGTAGCTTAGCCCGGCGATGAATGCCCGGTAGGCCGCCTCATTGCTTGGCTTGATTAGCACGTACGCGGTTGACTGCAGGTAGCTTGGGAACCGCGTTTCCAGGAGTCGGAGCCCGGTTACTGGGTTGCTGGGCGGCATCATATCCACCGGATTGGATGATATATTGATTGACTTAGCTATGAGCAGCAGCGACACCAGCGTGATTAGGGCAAATATGGCTATGACGGTCTTAGGCCTATCCACGGATTTCCTGGTCAATCTAACCAATAGCTTGGTGCTTAACTCCCTCGTATTTGCCTTTAAGCCCATGGGCCATAATACTCGATCCCCCAACAGACTTATTGCGTCGGGGAGCGCCAGCACTACTGTGAACAGCACCAATGCGACGGATATTATGTAGGAAATTCCTATCACTTGTATGTATTGATAGGTGGAGAACACGTAGGAGCCTAGGCCGGCCGCCACGACGCCTCCAGATGATAGTATTGTTGGGATGGTAACCCTCCTCACCACGCCCAGCGCCTCTTCCCTCTTCAATCCCCTCCTCCTCTCCTCCAAGTACCTGCCGAGTATCAATAGACTATAATCTATTCCTATGCCCAATATTATCGGCGATGTCAGGTAAACAGTCAAGTAATAGACAGGCAGCCCCGCCTTGGAGAGCAGATATACGGAGCCTAGCGACGCCGCGTCGGCGGTTCCCAGCATGGCTAAAACCAGCAAGGGTCCCATCACGGTCCCCAGCACGAAGAGCAGCATCGAGAGGACGGCGGTTCCCGTTACCTTGTCTATAGTCGGGACGTCGCTTTCCACCATTTTTATCAATTGTAGGTTTATCAATGATGGATTGAATACGAAGATGGAGTCATTATGAAGAGAGTAGAGCTGCGTGGAGGAGGAGTTCACCAATATCAATGCGTAGCTTCCATTTATTAATCCATAATCCAGTGATGTGGGCGATGGGGGTGGGTTCTCCTGTATGATTAGCTTCATTATGCTATAGTTCAATTGCGACTCGACCCCAGTTATATTGGAGCTGCACGCTATCTGGGGCAGTAGGGGCTTGATGAGGGGCGGCGAGTCGTTGATGTATAGGCCGGCCACGGCGGTGTTAATGCCGGACTTAAATGGTCCTAGGGCTATCGCCAGTGCCAGGGTTGAGTTGGGCTTTATGAATGGCAGTGAGTACTCGGACCTCAGGGAGGTCTCCACTGCGTGGTAGCCGTGGATAAGGGCGTTCTCCAGCTTACTTGGAGTTAACTGGCCCACTTCAGACCCATTAAATGCATGCGCCACTTGAACCGCGTACTCCTCCATATAGCTTGAGTAATTGGCAGGCTCGTTTATGAGATTCAAGGCTGTAATCGCGATTAGGGAGGAATTCTCGTTGGGGTTCGCTCTCTGTAATTGCTGAATCAGAATGGAATTATATGACTGCACGTATCTTATCAAAGCCAACTGAGTGGATTTCAACTGGCTTAATTGCCTATAATATTCCGAGTTTAACTTGGAGAGCTCCATGCAGGTGGAATTCATGGTGATCCATGCATTCAGCAATTCCCTCGTGGCATTTGCCTCAGCCGTCCTTATGTATTCATTAATGGTTTCATTATATCGTGGAATCACGTACTTCTTGTATATCGTTAATTGATCGACGTGGGGCTCGATTATCACGCCATTCAGCGCAGCCAGTTCATCGATTACGTTCCCGCTCGAGTTGATTATGATCGCCGTATATGATTGATTCCCTGCGCTTCCCACGTATCGGTTAACTATTGTTGGAGGTATGTTGCTCGGCAGAAGCTGAGTATCATTGTATATCAAGGAATTGAATACCCTCGGCGCCAATACGGCAAGCACCACCATGGCCGCAATCCATGCTATGAGCCATTTACCCCTTATGATGCTGGCAGATCTATGCTTGCATTAAAAAGTTTTCTAGGCGGCGCACATTGCGACCAAGCCCAGCGGTCCCAGTTTGCTCTTCCCTGCATGCATGGAGAGCTTCGGCGTTAACGTTATTATATCGCTCGCCAAGCATGCAATGCATGGCTGTGCTTTCGTTCGACATAGACGGTACTTTGGTGAATTCCACCGATAGATTGATGTCGTGCATGGAGAACGGCAAGGTGGATTGGAAATGCTTCCTTGATTGTGGGAAGCTCCACATGGATCAACCTATCCCATTCAACATATCTATAATCAACAAAGCCATACGCTCCGGCCTCACCGTGATATTGGTAACCGGCCGGCCCGAGAGGATGAGGGAATGCACCCTGTCTCAATTGATGAAGTTCGGCGTCAATGTGAGCGGGATCCGCGTGTTGGTTATGAGGAGGGATTACGATGATAGGCCGGATCCGGAGTATAAGGTGGATGCCCTGGCTGGCGTGGGGCTGCTCGATGTGATTCACTGTGATGACAATGAAGATACGGTTAACTCATTGATCAGGCATGGATTCAAGGCAATGCTAGCCTCTAATTGTGATTCCATCAATTCCTACTTGAGTCCTTAATGCTGGAATAATCGCGTCATGCAGCGGTTCGCTCTCCATCGCTTGTTTCTATGTCGCTCAAAATGGATTCGAGGCGAGCTTGATTAACTTAAGGAATTGATAATCAGTACGATAGTTGGCTCCCCATTTACTTGTGAAACTTTTATAAAGTACAATAGCCAGCATAGGCAGATGAATGTGGAGAACGACGTGTTCGATGAGTTGGTCAGGTTATTATCGGCCAACGCGCTTCCGCTGGCCTTAATAGTAGCGCTGGGCTTGATAGCCGGTATATTCGCGCAGCTCTTCCACGTGACTCAATATATTTACGCCGCGCTGCCGTTGATGTTGATAGGATTGATAATATACGTGCTACTAACCCCGGTGTTGAGGATATACGTGCAGGAAGACTTGATAAGTTGCAGGCACGCCAATACGCTGCTGGCGGCCGTTGTGGGGCTAATAGAGATAATAGTGGCCGGCGCTGAGTTCTATGAGTCCCCCTACATGATGCTCTCCTCCCTAGTTATAATAGCTATTCTAATAATAGCGATATACCGAAGAGCCGTGGTCGACGTGAAGTGCATGTCACTGCCGACAGTATACGTAAAGATAATACCGTCGGGCGGAGTGGTCTCTGAGAAAAGAATACAGGTCAGATCAACAGTTACTATAGGGGGCCCTGGCTCCACGATAGTCGTCCCAGCCCCTGCCGGCGCATGGATTAGGATAGCTCAGAGAGGGGGTTCTCTCTCCATTTCCTGCAGCGGCGCCAAGATGGAGTCGGAGGGCTCATTAAGGGACGTGTCGGGCGAGGTTGGGATGGGGGACTCGGTCACCCTGTGGTTGGGGGAGACCAAGATAATAATAAGGCGTCAGTGAGCCTATGCACGGAGAAATGCGTTTTTGCCCCCTTGCTACGTAGTGCTGAACGCAGAGTCGCTCCTTCGATTCGCTTAAAAAGGGGAATTGGTTGGTTCAATACATGAAGATAGTCCTGGTAGCTGTGCCAGGCGCCGGAAAATCGACGACGCTGGGCTTGGTAAAACAGAAAATGCCCGACGTATCCGTCATCAATTATGGAGATGTGATGCTGGACATAGCGAGGCGAATGTATGGCATAACCCACAGGGATGAGATGAGGCGTAAAATACCCGTGGATGAGTACAGGAAGGTACAGGAACTGGCAGCGGAGGAGATATCTAAGATGCAGGGAGACGTGATAATCGATACCCATGCCTCCATAAGGGTGCAGGGGGGCTTTTACCCCGGCCTGCCTGATAGGATAATGACGAAGCTGAGGCCCGACGCCATAGTTCTGCTCGAGTTCAATCCCAGGGACATAGTTGAGCGGAGAAGCAAGGACGAGAGCTTGAGGGCAAGGGAGGCCGAGGGCGAGGCTGAAATAGAGATGCATCAATTAGCGAATAGGTACTACTCCTTCGCGGCAGCCAATGCGGGCGAGTGCAGCGTGTACATACTGGATTACAGAAACAAGCCCCAGTCCAGGCCATTCGAGCATGCAGAGGCGTCTGCCGATTTCATCATAAATTTACTGAACACCAACAGGAAGCTACATTGAGTTCATAGATAATGGGGCAAGGCTAAGCTGTTAACTCCACCGTGTACCTAATTCCCATGTATTCGCTGTTCAGAACTATCCTGAGCTCCTCGGGATCGCATGAGTCCTGTATGTCCTTTAATAGCTCATTTATCAAGTCTTCATGGTATATCGCCCTATCCCTGAACGAGTCGAGGTACTCCCTGAGACCCTTCAATTCTATGTAGGTACATCCATCCCCTCCATCACAGCTCGGCTTATACTCTATCGTGATCGAGTAATTATCTAGGGTCTTGGTGACGGGGCATATGGCTATCATCTTTGTGTTGATCGTGATTCTATCCGTTAATCTCGCCTTTATGCAGGGAAGCTTGGGAGGCGATGCCATGGAGACGAGTCTGGAATGACGAGATTAAAAACGTTGTCTTCAACCGGCAAACGCGCAATCGTAAATGCAGTTCCACGTCGATTTCGTGGAGAGCCAAACATTTAAAACCAGCGATTGATGCTTTACTCATGGTTTCATTTAAGGGATACGTGTTCAGCAAGACGCTCATGCCGGATCCCCTGGGCAATAAATTGATCAAGATAGACATAGTCGAGGAGAAGGAAACGCCCGGCCCCGTCGTAACTGGAGCCGATGAATCGGCCATGATGGCCCGCGAGGTCATGAACATGATGCAGCAGGTCCTCAAGTCCATGCCGATACTCAACCAGGCGCTGGGCAATAAGGTAATGGTTCCCCGGGTCACCATTTGGCTAACCGATGATGAGATAGAGTACCTAGGCGGTAGGCTTGATGTGGGCGACTACGTGGAGGTAAGCATACAGAACGGATCCATAAACATAAAGAGATTATAAGAGAATTAAAGATATTGAATCAGTGATCCGGGTCTCCGTAGACCAACCCATCGAATGCCGTCTTGAATTTCTCGTACCACTCCAGCGGATCCTTGCCCGCCCAATCCTTAGCGCCGAGCTCCGAGGCCATTGTGGTAACCATATCCCTAGTCCTCTTACTCTCCCAAAACTTGGGGGTGGAACCGGCCTTCCGCGCGTAATCGGCGAACTCCCTGTAAACGGCGGCGGCGAATTTATCCACGTCGACGCTCACACCTACCAGGCCGTAGGCCTCCTTAAGCGTGGGCTCCAGCCAGCCCCTGTGGAAGCGGCAAGCGCCGGCCTCATCTATCATCAACTCCATCAATGCCCTGGAGTACACGGACTTGGCGAAATCAACAGGATCCATGAAGGTTGGGTTGTAATTAGTCCAGTACCTGCCCAGCATGTATATGGGAGCCACCATTCCGGGGGCCCAGTAGTAATTTGGGGTCATGTAGTTCGAGTCGCCGAGCGGCACGTAAACCGCGTAATCCACAACCCCCGCCTCCTCCGCCGCCCTTCTAAGCCCAATAGCCCCAATCCTCCCCAACAACCCATCCCCGCCCATCAATGACTTCACGCCCTCCTCCGCCAGCGACGCATTCAACTCACTGCTGGAGACATCATAGACTAGGGGATCTATGACGGGCCTACCGCTCAGTCCAGCCTCCTCAGGTTCCATTAATCCCCGATCCACCGCCTCAAATGCAAGGCCCAAGTCGTAGCCAACCTCTATGGTGTCCAGCCCGTAATTATCCACCACGTCGGCCACCTTAACTGCGTCCCCAAGAGTGAACACGCCTATGTAGGGACCGACTGCGTTGAGCGGCTCATAATCTATCTTCTTGCCTCGCCACACCTTCTTACACACAACGGGACACGGCTCTCCACAGTTGTACCAACTCCGTGACTTGACGAACACCTCCTCTTGGAACGGCTTCCAGAAGTGCTCTATGGCGGCATCCGACCACTTGCGCCGCTCCTCGAGGGGTAGGTATATGGACTGGAAGTTGAACATGGGGATTAACTCCCTGTAATGAACATAATTAACGCCGAAGGTTCCGCCCGTTCCCAGTTGAGGATCGAATCTATACTTGATGGTCTTCTCGTTGAGGATTTGCGCGTAGGGCTTACCGAGCTTTTGAGCGAATATCTTGTCTATATCGCCCATCTTGGGGCCCCTCACCTCAGAGTCGCCGCCCAACAGCATAGCGGCCACGTTATGTCCCCTCAACAACGAGGATCCCCCGCCGGCTCTGGCTGCAAAGTCCTCCGCGCCTGGTTTGTACGCCTTCTTGGAGTAATCCACCTCGTAGCTGGCGATCGCTCCCATAACGGTGCTGGCAGCCCCTGGCCCCATCAGGAGGGGGCGTGCCCTGTGTTCATAGATGAAGTCCCAATAATTATCCAGCAGGAATTGCTTCGCCGACTCTATGCCGGTGCGGCCCCCATATCCCCATAACCTATTCAAGTCAACTTCCTGGAACTCCACGCTTAACTTGCCGGCCTTGCTTCCAATCAATATCAGCGTTGGCTTACTGAATTTACCGATAATCACCAGCCCGTTCACGCTGGTCCTCATGAATCTATAGGCGGCCCCACCCATTGCAGACACATGGAGCGTGCCCGTCTGCGGGCTTCTGAAGACGGCCACAGCCCTATGTACCCCCATGAAGTTTCCCCCAACCAGTCTACCCCAGCCCACGAGGAACGGTATTCCCGGGTCTAATGGCTTCATCCCCCAAGTCTCGAGCCTCTTGTTCAAATCCACCGCCGCATCCAGAGGGCCTAGCCAATCACCTGTTTCCTCCCACCACCGTCCCTCATCCGCCTTCATAATGATTAATCTATACGGCATCCGCAGTGATTTGGTTTCTTCGTTGATAAGGCTTTTTGTGCACTTCCTATTTTTGCCTTACCCAATTACACTTGAGTTATACTGGGTTATACCATAATGTTTATTTACACCTGGGTTTATTTACTATTATGGAGCAACTCGAACGGGGATCGCGGGTGATCACGTGCAGCATTGATGAGCCGCTCAGGGATGCGGCCAAGAAGATGAATGAAAATAACGTGGGCAGCGTGGTTGTGGTCGAGGGCGGCAAGGTAGTGGGGATACTTACGGAGAGGGACTTAGTCAAGGCAGTGGCCAGCGGCGTTCCGCTCGACGCGCCTGTGGGCAGGATTGCATCGAGGAACTTAATAACGGCCAGGCGGGGTGAGTCCGTATTGGCCGTGGGCATGAAGATGATAGAACACCAGATCCGCCACATACCTGTGGTGGATGATGATGGCAAGGTAGTGGGGGTCCTATCGATAAGGGACGTCTTAAGACAATTGACCGCAGAGTCAGCGTACCCATGATGCATAAAGAATAATAACTCAATGGAGTTGCCAGGCCCAGTGATGAGACCTGGCATGGATGATGGATGAATTCGTTAGAGTTAGCTGAGCCCGTGCTCGCGGTGTATGGGAGTGCTAGCCATTGGGTTTGACGCGAGGTTTTTAAAGTGGAAGCCAATGGGAGCGGCATGCGAGTCAAGGTATTGAACGTTAAATCCAGCGATGAGTATCTGGAGGCAGTGGTGGAGGGAGAGGATTACACTCTATTCGCCCCATTACTGGAGTACTTATTGAGGGAGGAGGGAGTGGTGCAGGCAATGTATGACATGGATCATCCATTGATAAGGAGAGTCACGCTCAAGATAAGGACCCGCGGTAAGCCACCCATGGAGGCCTTGAACGCCGCCGTTACGTCCATGACGAATGACTTGGACTCAATCAAGGGCCAACTAATGGATGAACTAGGTGGTTCCAAGTGAACGTGAGGTACGTCAGGCCCCTCGAGGTCAAGATAGATCCAGACCCCTCGGCTTGCCTGATAATTATTAGGAGGGGAAGCAAGTCAACGAAGGGCCGCAGAACAACGTGGGGTACGTACTTACTCGACGACTACATGGAGCTGGGGGACGACGTGGTGGTCACCCCAAGCGAGCTGACCCGCTGATAATCTCATTGCTCCTGGGCGCAGCGTTTTTCTTAATGGGGGTGGAGGGCGATGTCATGGATGCGGGAGAACAAGCCCCGGACTTTGAGGCTGAATCAACGGTGGGCAAGGTGAAGCTCTCTGGTCTCAGGGGGAGGAGGGTGGTTCTTTACTTCTATCCAAAATCATTCACGAGCGGCTGCACCAATGAATTGAAGCGGTTCGTGGAGCTATATGATGAGTTCAAGGCAAGCAATGCGGAGGTGATAGGGGTGAGCGTGGATTCCCTGGACACCCAGATCAAGTTCGCCTCTCGGTACGGCGCGCGGTTTCCCCTGGTCTCGGATAGGGATAAGTCCATATCTAAGGCGTACGGCGTGTTGAGGGGATCCACCGCCCAGCGCGTCACTTTCATAATAGATGAGAACGGCATCATAATGGGCAGGCTAAGCGGCTTGAAGAATGCAAGTGATCATGCAGACGAGGCATTAAAAAGAATAAGGCCCCCCACTGCCCCTTAAGGCCAACCAAACACGCGACGCGTTGGAGAACCCTGTCCTAATGCGCAATGCCTTTGCCGCTCCCTATAGTGCTCACGTAATCCTCAAATGAGGAGGACGCCGTGATCAACGCGAACCCGCTCTTCTCGTTCTCCCTCACTACTCCCTTCCCTATTAATTCCTGAATCGCCCCAGACACGTCCAGGCCCCGCAGCAATGCGTAGACGGCTATTATCTTCTTGGCGTTCTGGGTTACATTCATCCTAGCCATGTCTGCATAGAGCGATGACACGGATTTGACAATTGAGATTACGAGATCCAGGGGAGCCTTGGTCTTGAGCTTCATGCCGTTCAACTCCGATGGAAAGCCCCTTAAGTTCAATGCTGTTGTCACCACGTCAAACGGCACTGGATGGGGGGGTTGAGCCATTGAGATCAACACAGATAGGTCAAGGGAGCCCCCATTCCTTGCCCTCAGCGCGCCGTATACCTTGAGGGCCTCAGCCATCATTATGTCGCCCGCCTCCCTACTCCCCCTCACCTTCAGCTCCACTACATTGGACTTTACATTTATGATGAGCTCGCCGACCTTTATCCTGCGGGTCAAGAGGTCCACGTAAGTTATTGCGTCCTCGCTGCTCTTGAACTTAAGCACCGCCCTCCTGCCCATCCCGCTCACTCCAAGGCTACTTTCTTTCTAATAGTTACGCCGCAGTTGGGACAGTAGGCCCTGGTTCCCTTGAATTTCAGGTAAGCCCTGCACCTGGGGCACCGCGCCTCCACCACGCCAAGCCCAAGTCCTCTTATGCTGAGGTGGTAGGGTGGGCCGCGTGATATTACCCTGGCCTTTATGAAGTCCCCAATCCCCACAGCGTCGTACACCGTATTAATCCTATTATCCCCGGCATGTGCTATGTATATGAAGCCAGTGGCGTTTATCCTGGTCAGTTTTCCCCTATCCAGGACCGCGGCTATCCTGACCACCGCTACCTTATCCGTTGATGAAACAACCCTGCCGTAAACCGTGGCGCCCTGCTGGAGCAGCTTCAACTTTATTGGGTTAACCCACACCTCATGCGCCTTCACATCATAACTGGGCACACCTATAATTGTGGACACTATTCTGCCCCTGCAATCCACGTCGGTGAATTCACCCGGCACGTATTCCTCCTCCACCCCCAACTCATCGCCTGGAACAGCTACCATGCTCACCAACGCTAAAGCCCTCGCTTGGCTTGATTAAAAACCCTCCCCCTCAATGGCAATTGCGCGGTTGAGAACGGCATTGATTGGAACCACATCATGATTTATATTGAATGGCGCCTCGGCCGGGATTTGAACCCGGGTTTCGGGCTCGACAGGCCCGCATCCTAGACCAGGCTGAACGACCGAGGCTTGATGTGGATCTTGATCTACGACGTTTTAAGCTTTTCCCTTGCAGCTGCGCCGGGGCTCGGCTCCATGAGCGCCAGCAGCTTAAGCATTAGCAGTTTATACGCCTGCACCACAGGAACCAGAACCAAGTAGCCAGTGTATAATCCATACATAACCGCGCTGCCAACGGGCGATTCCAGCACGGCGGGCATGGCCAGCAAGTCCTCCTCCCCAT
>DAHE01000012.1:25660-75990 GCA_002508315.1 Thermocladium sp. UBA166 | reverse complement strand
GATTCCGAAACCAATGTGGCGGGGGGATTATCCACAACCGTGCTCCCTCGCTCCGTCTCGCCGATTCCATGCCTCCTCGTCCTTCCATCCATTATAGCCACATCCGGCTCCCTCCAATACCTTCTCACGTTGCTCGTGACCACGTCGCCCACCGTTATGAGTAACTGCAGTCCCAAGTCCTCCGCCGCCGCCTTGGCGTGATACACGGATGCCGGCGGCTCCCGGGGTATCGATACGGCGAACGGCACAGCCATTAACCGCCGCAGCGAGTCGCTGGTCAACCTATACACGCCAGGCGGGCTGATTTCCTTGGTTTAATGCATTACTATTTAGAGGCAATGCATTAAATCGGTGGGGGGCGTTTCAAGCGTGGGCGAGCAAGATGCATTGCTTAAGGCGTTGAACATACTGGCTAGGCTGGACGAGCTAGGATTGCTGGACGCAATTAATGAGGCGTTAACAGATGAGGGACTGCAACGCCTCGTCTCCGCTGGGGTCGGTCTGATAGNNTTGCCGCTAAATTATTGGATGCCGCCAAGGAGGTGGACTGGAGAGCATTGATCGCCGTTACATCATCCATTGATGAGAAGAAGGCAAGCACGTTGCTGGGTCTCCTGGATGCCGCGGGTGGGGTGGATATGGAGAGGCTGCGGCGGGTGGCATCGTTGATGAGAAGCGACGTGGGCAGCGTATCGCTGGCAAGACTGTTGGAGGCGATTGCCGATGAGGAGACTCGGCGAGCCATCTATAAATTGCTGCTGGCCGCGAGGATCTTGACTGAATAGGCTTTGAATTGCACTGCACGTTGAGTTCAATGCTGCGCCTTTGATTGCCACTCAATTGTGTATAGTTGCTCCAGCTTCTTTATGTCGTCATCGTCCAGCCTCCATCCAACTGCTCCAATGTTTTCGCTCAAGTGCTCCATCTTCGCTGCCTTGGGTATGGCCACCACGTTGGGCTTGCTTATAACCCAGTTCAGCACCACTTGAGCCGGCGTCTTGTTGTACTTGCTGCCCACCTCCTCCAGCAACTTGCGCTCTCTGCTGCCTGGCCTTAATATGGACCCCGTCCCAAGGGGGCTGTACGCTATTATTGTTATTCCCTCCCTCTCAGCGTAGGGGATTAAGCTCTTCTCCACATCCCTGTCCAGCAGATTGTAACGCACCTCATCCGCCACCACGCTGTACTTAGATGCGGAGCGCCGCGCCTCATCTAGCTCCACAACGTCGAAGTTGCTCACGCCTATGTACCTTATTACTCCCTCATCGACGAGTTCCTCCATTGCTTGCATGGTTTCCTTGATATGAACATCCCTGGCCGGCCAGTGAATCATGTATAGATCTATGTAGGTGCCCAACCTATTGGAGCTGGCCTTGGCTGACTTCAGCACGTCATCGTGGCGGGCATGGGTGGGCCATACCTTGCTTATTATGAACAATTCATCCCTGGGCAATCCCTTTATGGCCTCCCCTATTATCCTCTCCGAGCATCCTCCCCCGTACATCTCCGCCGTATCTATCATCGTGTAGCCCATCTCTATTGCCTTTCGGATCAGATTTATCATGACATCCATGTTGGAGCAGTCGGGTATCCAGAAGCCGCCTCCTATGCCCCAAGTGCCTAGTCCAATTACTGGAATCTTTACCCCAGTTTTATCGAGTTCTTTGAATTCCATACTTAGCTATTATCGAGCGGATAAAAATACTTTGCTCATAAACCCGCTCTTTCGGCTGGGGTAATTATTCTACTTTGTCCTTAATGGTCTACTCCATCGCGAAAGATAAGTTTTTAAAACGGATTTCTCTATGGCCCTTAATAGTCGTGTAATATGACTGGAACCACAAGGAGAAGTTACGGCGAGAGGGCTACGTTGAAGAGGCAGTTATCGTTTATGGATGTCTACTTCGCCTCAATAGGGGGGCAATCGCCCTTCCTAAGTATTCTAACCTATGGTACAGCCATGATAATATATATTGGAATAATGGCACCGCTAGCCGCGCTGCTGGGGACAGTGCTTGTCCTATTCAATGGATTAGTCGTGTACGAGTTATCCAAGCAGATAACGAGGACTGGGGGCTATTATAAGTACGCGCACCTATTATTGAGCCATAGGGTTGGGATAGAGACTGGCTTCCTCTATCTGTTCTACTCAATATTATATGGGGCCTCATATGCGTTCGGCATTAGTTACCTCTCCGCTTGGTTGTTCAACTGGGACCCCACGCTTACCATGGTTGCCGTACTGATCGTGACTGTGGTCTTGGCGGTCAGCGGCATAAAGCCATCCACTAAGTACGCAGTGTTGGCCGGCTCCGTAGAGATAGCCGTGCTGGTAACAATAGGCATTGTGCTGCTTTACATGGCTGGCTTCAAGTTTAGCAATCCATTCGTGGGGAAAATATCGCTGTCCAACTTGGGTTTGGCAGTAATATACGCCGCTGCAATACCGACCGGCTACGGCGCTATTGCGCCCCTCTCCGGCGAGGCTAAGAACCCCAAGTCCACCATTCCAAGGGCGGTCATAGCGGTTATATTGACTGGCGGCTTGTTGGCGGCTTTCGATGTATATGCATTCGCCAATGCCGGCATGGTATTGTTCCACGATAACATTAATCAAATAATATCAACTCCATCCCCCGTACTCTACGTGCTTCGGCATTATATGGGCATTTACCTGGACCCCGTTTTGATATTTGCCATGCTGAGCGACGGCGTGCTGGGCACCCTCGCCTTCTCGCTGGCGGCCTCGAGGACCATATACGCTATGTCTGTTGATGGTCACTTGCCGCGGATCTTATCCCAGCTCAATTCCAAGGGAAACCCCGTGTTCGCGGTTGTATTATCATCAATATCGATGCTGGTGCTATCAATATTGCTGTCCAACTACTTCCACGGCCCGTTAATGGCCTTCCTGGTGCTGGGCGCATTATCCACCATGGCCGGCATAGTTGTGCACTTGGTTTCCAACATAGCGTTAATCAGGATAGGGATCGAGAAACGCATTAGGAAATGGATAGCCATATCAACAATAGCATCCGGAATAACTATATACTCCATAATATCAGCATTCACCAAGATAAGCTCAGTATATGTTGAGGTCTTCCTATTATGGCTTCTCTTCGCTTTCATATACGCGGAGGCCTACAGCATAGTTGGGTCTCAACCCAAGCACAGATTCCCGGCAACGCTAGAGTGATGAAATGGTTTGGTCTCCTCATCTTAGCCCAACAAGCATTGCCTCCCACCTAGCCAATCGTGCCATTAACTACGTAAGTGAACTACCCCACCCTTAAAGATGCCCTTCTCCCCCCCCCCGTGGGGGATCCTCCTTGAGAGCTCGATGTGCGTTTCCTAGTGGAAGGGGGCTTCTCCTCCCGCTTATTATCCTTTAATTTATGGTAATAACTGTTAGTATAGTTAATAATTAAGTAGATCTGATTCTTGGATTGTTTATGTACATTTTCTTTAGTGTGGAGCCGGTTCTTGGTTTTGCCTTTGCTAAAAATAAAATAAAAGAAAACTTTATATTTGGTTGTCTAAGTTGGTCATAATGGTAGAGCTCAAGGTAGTTTCTTGGAGCGATGTGATGACTTATTTGCTTCGCATAGTTGAGGGGATGGGGAGGGATGGATTTAGGCCCGACGTCGTGGTTGGCATAATGAGGGGCGGCGTCATAGCTGCTCGATTGATTGGCGACTTGTTGGGTGTGGATTCTATTTCATTGATGGAGATAAAGTTCTATAAGGGAATAGGAGAGCGGGGAGAGGAGCCTCGAATAACGCAGCCATTAACCATTAACGTTAAGGGAAAGCGAGTCCTAGTCATAGATGACATAGCGGATAGCGGGAATACGATGAGGACGGCCATAGATTACATAAAAGGCATGAATCCACTTCAAGTAAAGACCGCCACGCTCCTGTTAAAGCCGTGGACTAAATTCAAGCCAGATTACTATGGTGGAGAGACTACCATGTGGATAGTGTTTCCTTGGGAGCTCGGCGAGACTATTAGGGAGCTCGGCAGCAACTCAATGCAGTTGATGAGTAAAATGGACAGTGAGTTAGCCGGCAAGATAATGACCATTATGAAGATATTGAACGGTAATCAAACAAGTTAATTGCTATTTATCAATTAGCTGATCAAGGTAATACTTATTAAGCGGGGGATCATTCGTCAACAATGCAACAAATGAAACTACAACATTATATAGATGGTGAGTTCCGCAATCCAGCAAACGGGGAGTTCAGCATTAAGACTACCCCCATAGATGGCTCGGCCATAGCGGATGTACCGAGGGGGACCAGGGATGATGCTCGAGCGGCCATAGATGCCGCGTACGACGCGGTCAAGCAATGGTCGAGGCTAACCCCGATTAAGAGGTCGGACTACATATATAAGATGTATGAGGTGGCGAGGTCGATGGAGGAGGACCTAATAAGTACGTTGATGGTGGAGGGCGGCGGCGTTTACAAGAAGGCGTGGGGCGAGGTGGTGTTCACTGAGAGGCTCATACGCAATGCAGCTGAGCTGGCTAGGCATTATGAGGGTGAGGTGTTGAGCTCCGATAGCGAGGCCACCATCTCCATGGTGTTCAAGAAACCCAAGGGGGTCGTCGGGATAATAACTCCCTGGAATTACCCCCTCTCCATTTCCATGAAGAAGGTAATCCACGCAATCGCCATAGGCAATACAGTGGTGCTGAAGACCGCCAGCGACACGCCAATAACCGGATATAAGATAGCGGAGATCGCCCATAAGGCGGGGCTTCCGAAGGGCGTTTTGAACGTCGTGTTCGGCTCGGGCGGCGTGGTTGGCGACGAGATAGTTACCAATAAGAAGATTAATCACCTCACCTTCACCGGGGAGACGGGGACTGGGAGGCAGATAGCTGAGAAGGCTGGGCGCGGGTTGAAGACGGTCACGCTGGAGCTGGGTGGGTCGGATCCATTGATAGTCCTGGATGATGCTGATCCTGACTACGCGGCTAGGCTAGCCGTGTTCGCTGCCTTCTTCCACCAAGGGCAGATATGCACGTCATCCAAGAGAATAATAGTGCATAAAGGCGTGTACGATAGATTCGCGCCGCGATTCATTGAGTACGTGAGGAGGATTAGGATGGGAGACCCAAGGGCGGACAGGAATATAGACTTCGGCCCCCTCATAAATAAATCCCAAGTGGAGTCGATGAAGGAGTTCTTGGAAGATGCTGTGAGCCGCGGCGCCAAGGTGGAGACGGGGGGAGGCGTCGATGGAAATTACTTCGAACCCACCGTTTTGAGCGGCGTTGATGAGAACGCCAAGGTCCTCCGCGAGGAGGTGTTCGGCCCAATTAGGCCCCTCATAGTGGTTGAGAACGATGAGGAGGCTATAGAGGTGGCTAACAGGACGGAGTATGGGCTGTCCGGCGCGGTGATCACCAACAACATAAATAGGGCAATGAGCATAGCGGAGGCCGTGGAGTCCGGCATGTTCCACGTGAACGACGTGACGTTCCTGGAGGAGTCCCACGTGCCCTTCGGCGGCATAAAGGCAAGCGGTATAGGAAGGGAGGGAGGCAAGTACTCCTTCCACGAGTCGACATATGATAGGTGGACCACCATAACCCTGAGGCAGAGGAAATTCCCCATACCATCCACGTAATAAGAAGCTCTCCTCGCTTCGTTTATCCTCACACGTTGACTCCCTGCCCCCCGCTGGCTAACTCGACTTTGACCAGCCGCCCTCCCAAGTACTTCTCGTACATCAACCCCACCTCGGCCGCTGCCTTTGTGAGCAGGTCCCCGATTATTCCAGGCACGCCGGCGCTTATGATGAGTATATTCCTCGTGCTTGCCTCCACCATGGTCAACTCGGAGTCCCTATACGGGTATACGTGGAGAATAGTGCCATCGCTGGCCGCCAGCACTATTTGATTACTGGTTAGAGTCCTCCTGGGGGAGCCTATGGGTATGAACACTTCCCCCTCCGCCGCGTACCTGAGGATCAGCTTGTCGGCCTTTATCTTATCCATGTCGTAAAGCCCTATGGGGACTTTGTACTTGATGCTGATTATATTCCCTATATCCACGGCCGGATTGATGGTTGGTACCCTCCCATTATTGAGTATGCGACGGATCAATGCTTCCTGGGCCGGCCTCTGCTTGGTGGGGTCTATCTTGAGGACTCTCCAATAGAAGTCCCTGTAAGAGCGTATCACTTGATCCATCAACAAATCCTTTGCAGAGCCGTTGATCCCAGCCACTGCCTGCTCCCACTCCAGCCTCAAATCCACGCTGTCCTTATTGTTCAGCCCCATTGCCGAGGCAACCCCAAGTTGAATGCCCATGCGGGCCAGCTCATCAGCGATGCTCACTCTCATAACTGACCGCACGCGTCATTGAATATAAATGTTTAATTTGGAGGGGCGCCTCGACGTTTCCCGCCCGCCTCCATTCCAGTGCGTGGATGGCGTAGGTAATTATCTGCACAATGTTTTTAAACGGCGGGAAGGACGTTGATGGTATGGTTATGATCTGCAAGCTTTGCGGTAAGAACATGAACTCCATGGATGAATATGTGAGGCACGTAATGATGGAGTGCAAGCAAGTGCCGAGAACCAGGAAGTGCCCCGTGTGCGGCAGGAGGTTCAACACGATCCATAAATTCAAGGTTCACCTAATGAATGAGGCGTTGATCGATGCCCGCCACGGCAATGCGCTGGTTCAATTGCAGTGATGCAAGGCATTTCAACATAGAGTTTAGCCCCCAGCGCTCGCCGCCCAAGGCCCACTAAGTTCGCGGAGCCGCGTTAATTATGGGATGATGCCTTCCCCCTCTATGTAAGGGGGTTAAGGGAGGGGGTAGCCTTAAGGGGTGGAGAGAGGGTTGGGTCTGAAGTACTATCTAGTGATCGATTGCTTCGTTTAATGTGGACTGGTTGCTTCGTAAAACCAATGGAAGAGCTTAAGTCGTTTCACGGTGAAACAAGGATATTTACCGTCCTATGCTTTTTCCTACCATGCCTGAAATAGATTCCCTAATTGAGAAGAAGGCCTCTCAAGTAGATGCTACTGGAACCATCATAACGGCAATTAGGTTGCTTAATAGGGGAGCGGTGCGGTGGGCGCTCAGGGCATTGACTAGGGAGGTTGAATTGAACGGGGAGAGAAAGCCCCTCATGGAGTGGGTTTTGGCCAAGTACGCGGGGGAGAAGCAGTGCCCAACAGTGGCCCACATGGTGGCTCCGTTCTTCGAGGCAGGGATGAAACTGGCCACGGCGTATCTTCACTCGGATGACGATGCTGTGAAGAAGATGCTGGGCGACCCCGCGGTGAGGAGGGGGCTCGTCACCACGCTGCGGGGAATCGCGCTCTTCGAAGTAACCACACCCCAGAAATTGCCAGCCCCCTTCTTCATTGTTTGGAACTTCACGAACTCCTGCAACCTTAGGTGCATACATTGCTACCAGAACGCGGGCCGCCCGCTTCCAAACGAGTTAAGCCTAGACGAGAAGCTGAGGATAGTCAAGGAATTGGATGAGGCCGGGGTGCCCGCCATAGCCCTATCCGGCGGGGAGCCCACTGTGCACAGGGACTTCTGGCCAGTGCTGGCCGAGATAGCCAGGAGAGGGTTCTACCCAGCCATCGCCACGAACGGCTTGACTCTCTCCAATATGGAGTTCGCCGAGAAGGCGCGCAGGGCTGGCTTGAGATACGTGGAGGTCAGCATAGACGCTGCTGATCCGCGGGTCCACGATAAGTTCAGGGGGGTAAGCGGGGCGTGGGCAAAGGCAGTGAGTGGGTTGCGGAACGCCGTCAAGTTGGGCTTCAGCACGGCCTTGGCCTTCACCGTCACTAAGGTTAACCTGGACGAGGTGGATAAGGTGATAGAGTTGGCCCAGGAGATAGGGGTTTCCAAGGTGATCTTCTTCAACTTCGTACCGGTGGGGAGGGGGCGCGAGAACCTCGAGATAGACCTCTCCCCGGAGGAGCGGGAGGAGTTCCTAAGGCACATTTATAGGGAAATGAAGAGGACCAAGATGGAGATAATAAGCACGGCGCCGCAGTACGGCAGGGTGGTCAATCAACTCAGCGCGGGCAGCGATGCCTCCCCAACTCACTTCGTGGTGGCCAGCGATCCAGTCACCAAGGAGTTGACTGAATTCATAGGTGGATGCGGCGCGGGCAGGGTATACGCCGCGATAGAGCCTGAGGGCACGCTAACGCCATGCGTCTTCCTGCCCCGCCCCGTGGGCAATTTGAGGTCCAAGTCGTTCTGGGACATATGGATGGATCCATTCATGGAGAACTTCAGGAACCGCGACTTGCTGGAGGGATTCTGCGGTCAATGCCCCTATAAGTTAATATGCGGGGGGTGCAGGGCTAGGGCATATAATTACTTCGGGGACGTCTTGGCCCCGGACCCAGGCTGCATCTATAACTCATCGGATTGGCGTAAATTGATGGAGGACGTGTCCAAGATAAAGGTGAAGGCCCCCATGGCCATCAAGTGATCAACGATGAGGGTCCTGCTCGCCGTCCCGCCCGGCATAGAGAAGCTGGAGCTGTATAAGGTGCTCGGGCTAAGAGCGCCCCCGCTCGGCTTGGCCTGGATAGCAGCGGTGCTGGAGCAGGGAGGGCACACGGTCAGGGTAGTGGACTCGCCCACGCTTGGCTTGGATATGGCCTCGTTCATGAACGAGGTGAAGACATGGCATCCCGACGCGGTGGGCCTCACCGCCATGACGCCCACGATATATAAGGCGTATGATGCAGTGAAGGCAGTTAAGGAATACGACGCCGACTTGCCCATAATAATGGGGGGCCCGCACTCCACGTTCATGTATGAGGAATCAATGGAAAGAGGCGTCGACGTGGTGGTTAGGGGAGAGGGAGAGTTAACGACGCTGGAGTTAATCAACTCTATTGAGAAGAATGGGCTTCACCCCGCCGCTCTCAAGAAGGTGGAGGGGATAGCCTTCATGGATGACGGAAAGCCCGTGATTACCAGGGATAGGCCTATAATTAGGAACCTGGATGACTTGCCCCCGCCGGCCCGTCACTTGCTCCCCATGGATAGATACACCTTATTCGGCAAGCCGATCAGAATAATACACGCCATGGCCAGCCGCGGCTGTCCCTACGGCTGCTCCTTCTGTTCAACATCGTATTTTTGGGGGAGAATTATTAGGTATAGGTCCGCTAAGAACGTCGTGGATGAACTTGAGGATGCCATGGCCAAGTATAAAACCAACGTAGTTGCCTTCACCGATGACGAGTTCACTCTGGGCAAGAGATTCGTGAATGAGTTCTTGAGGGAGATAGACCAGCGGGGCCTCGACATATCGTTTTCATGCGGTTCCAGGGTAGATACGATAGATAAGGAAATGATGCTGGCCCTACAGAGACACGGCTGCTCAGCCCTTTACTTCGGGGTGGAGTCGGGGAGCCAGGAATCCATAAACAGGATAGGGAAGAGGATAACGCTGGATAGTGCGGTGAAGGTGTTCCAATGGGCTAGGGAGGCGAAAATAAGCCATGTAGGGTCATTCGTTGTGGGGTTTCCCTGGGAGACCGTGGATGACATGA
Source organism: Thermocladium sp. UBA166 (assembly GCA_002508315.1). Classification (GTDB taxonomy): domain Archaea; phylum Thermoproteota; class Thermoprotei; order Thermoproteales; family Thermocladiaceae; genus Thermocladium. Next base: position 66,424 of record DAHE01000012.1, on the reverse strand, counting down.
AGAACACGGTGAAGTTCGCCATTAGGCTCAAGCCAACCTATGCTCAATTCACCGTGGCCACCCCATACCCCGGAACCCCGCTTTACGCCGAGGCGGAGAGCGAGGGCTTGATAGAGGACAGGAATTGGGAGCACTACACAACGTTGATGGCTGTGATGAGGGGGTACAAGTTCACTAAGGAGCAGGCGCAGAAGGCGCTTCAGTGGGCCTACATAAGGTACTACGCCAGGCTAGGCTTCCTGCTGGGCGAGGTGCTGCATGGGAGGCTCAGCACTATAATCACGGCAGTACGGAACGCCCTAGTCCCTTGGTTCAACGAGCAATTGCTTCGCAGGGAGTCTCCTCAATAGCTCGCCTGCCTCAATGCATTGAGGCTCCTCCTGGCCGGGAGCAATGCATTGCTGAGCGACTCCACCGTAATGGGCACCCCCCACCTGGATATAAGGCCAACCAGGAGCCTGACGTTTCCGTTGAATTCCCCCATCTCCACGTAGTCGTGGACAAATGATAAAAGCCCTACCGCCCCCTCCACTCCAACGATCTTGGCCAGCCACACCAATGCATCGGGGACATTCAGCAACGCTTCATTCCGCTCGCTCAGCTTGATTGCCAAGTACATGAATGCCAAGTTGACGTTATTGACCAGCTCGCACTTTACCTTACTGCAATCCCCCTTGTTCACGATCACGCCGTTGTGCACGTATATGCTTCCCCTCTCAAAGCTGAGCCTCAGAGATGCGGTTATCCCTCCGTGCTTGAATATCTCTATATCCCCGCCCAGCTTGGTGGATAGCCTCCTCAGTCTTCTGAGTAATCTATACACGTCCTCTCTCTCGCAATTCCTTGCCAGGAACGGCGTGGTGGCCATTATGGGTAGATCTATGCAATCCAGATCGAATGAGCTGCATATCGTCACCCGCCTGTACAGCATGAAGAGAATCAAGTGGAGGGTATCCATCTCCCTTATTGGGCAGCCGTCGCTGGTCGGCGGGGATTTGAAATCCACCACTTATTGGACAGTGAAATGGATTATAAACATTATCCCTTAGGACGGCACGGCCCTGAACCCCCAGGTAATTGCCGTAAACCGTAAAAACGGGCCTAGCTGGGGGTCCATGAGCCCCGGTAGCTCAGCCTGGTGGAGCGCTCGACCCTGCCCGGAAGCGGAGGGGGCGAACCTTGTAAGTTCCCATCAAGGGAGCGAGAGGTCCCGGGTGGCGGGAATCCGCCCGGGAATTCAAATCCCGGCCGGGGCTCCAAACATTCACGCTTGGGAATGCTTTTTAACTTGCTGATGAGCTGGACAGGTATGGAAGATGATTTGCCGTTCTCGGAGGTAGTCAAGGTATTTGAAGCGATAGAGGCCACCACGCAGCGCACGGTTATGGCGAAGCTCCTATCCACCATATTCAGGGAGGCGCCGCCGCAAGTCATGGATAAGGTAGTCTACATCCTGCTCGGGCAGCTCCGCCCGGACTGGGAGGGTGTGGAGCTGGGGGTTGGCGAGAAGCTGGCCATGCGCGCCATATCCACGGCCAGCGGCTTGCCGCTCAAGAAAGTGGAGGAGACTTACAAGAAGCTGGGCGATCTGGGGGAGGCTGCTAGGCAAGTGATGACCGTGAAGGGCGCATCAACTATACTGGATTACTTCGGGGCCAAGCGGTCCAGGGCATTGACTGTGGGCGAGGTGTATGAGTCGTTGATGAACGTCGCCAAGGCATCGGGGGAGGGAGCCCAGGACGCCAAGGTCAGGCTACTGTCCTCGCTCTTCGCGGCCGCGTCCCCGGACGAGGCCAAGTACATAGCTAGGTTCATAGTAGGCAAGCTGCGGCTGGGGGTGGCCGACATGACCGTGCTGGACTCGCTCTCCGATGTCTTCAACGTGCCCAAGGAGTCCCTGGAGAAAGCTTATCACGTGCATCCCGATCTGGGCCACATAGCTAGGCTGCTGGCGGAGAGGGGGCGCGATGCATTGGCGGAGTTGCGTGTCACCCCCGGCATCCCGATTCAACCCATGCTGGCCGAGCGGCTGTCCTCATCAGCGGAGATACTGGGCAAGCTGGGGGGGATCGCGGTCTGCGAGTATAAGTACGATGGGGAGCGGGCCCAGATACATAGGAGGGGGGACTCGGTGAGGATATTCAGCAGGAGACTAGAGGATATAACTCATGAATACCCCGACGTGGTTAATTACGTGGTGGAGGCGATGGAGTCCAGGGACTTCGTCGTGGAGGGCGAGATAGTCACCGTGGATCCGGACACGGGCGAGATTAAGCCGTTCCAGGAATTGATGCATAGGAAGAGGAAGCACGACGTAAAGGAGGCCGTGGAGGAGTACCCCGTGGAGGTTTTTCTTTTCGATGCTATATACATGGATGGGGTTGACTTGACGGATCTCCCTCTAATAGATAGGAAAAGGGCCTTGTGGGGATCAATGAAACCCCATCCCAAGGTCCACCACGCTACGTGGAGGTTACTGGACGATCCGGCGGAGACCGATAAATTCTTTCTTGAGGCCATAAGCAATGACTGCGAGGGCATAATGTGCAAGTCGGTGAAGCAGGACTCCATATATGAGTTAGGCGCGCGCGGCTGGCTCTGGATAAAGTATAAGCGGGACTACAAGAGCGAGTTGACGGATACCCTGGATCTAGCCGTGGTGGGGGCGTTCTGGGGCCGGGGGCGCAGGGCTGGATTATACGGCGCATTATTGCTGGCGGCATACGACCCAGACGCGGATCAGTTCTACACAGTGGCCAAGGTGGGGAGCGGCTTCACAGACGAGGATCTCAAGAAGCTACCCGAGATGCTGGATCAATACAAGCTACCCCACAAGCATCCCAGGGTTGTGTCCAAGATGGAGCCCGACGTCTGGTTCGTGCCCGGCCTAGTTATAGAGGTGATAGGCGCGGAGATAACGCAGTCACCCATACATACGTGCTGCATGGATCCCAAGGCAGGCACGGGGCTAGCCATAAGGTTTCCCCGATTCACTGGGAGGTATAGGATGGATAAGTCCCCGGAGCAGGCCACCACCGTGGGGGAGGTAATGGAGATGTTCAAGAACCAAAAGAAGATAGGCGAGCAGGTGGTCGATGAATCGATCTAGTCATGGGTTCGTCGCCGTGATAGGGTTGCTGAGAAACGTTAAAAAACCCAATGTAACCGCGACCCCTTGATAGAAATGTTTTCGCCACAGATGGCTGGGTACGATAGGGCTATAACGATATTTAGCCCGGAGGGCGAATTATACCAGGTCAGGTACGCCGGGGAGGCGGTGAAGAGGGGATGGGCCACCCTGGGGATAAAGTGCAAGGGGGGAGTTGTGCTGGCCGCGGAGAAGCGGAAAATGAGCCCCCTCATAGACCTCTCCAGCATAGATAAGGTATACATGATAGACGAGCACATCGGCATAGCGCCATCCGGCCTCCACGCGGACGCCAGGATATTGATAGACTACGCCAGGGAGCAGGCCCAGACGTATAGGTTGCTATTCGATGAGCCGGCGGAGGTGGAGTACGTCACCAAGAAGATAAGCGATCTAAAGCAGGTATATACTCAACATGGCGGCGTGAGGCCGTTCGGGGCCGCGTTGATAGTGGGTGGAGTTGATAATCACGGGCCAATGCTGTTCCAAACAGATCCAGGCGGTATTTACTTCGGGTACTACGCCACGGCGCTGGGGAATAGTTCCTCCGCGATACTGGATTACTTGGAGAAGAACTACACGTACGACATGGATATAGGCGAGTGCACCAAGCTCGCCGTTAAGGCGCTTAGCCTGGTTGTGGAGTCCCTGGAAGTGGATAGGATAGAGATGGGAACGATAGAGACTGCTACGAGGAAGTATAGAAAGCTCAACACAGATGAGATCAAGGCGCTCATAGATAAGATAAAGGAGGAGCGCGGAAGCACTCAGTAAGCACCCACGCATTGCTTCATCGATTCAATAGAGGCCCGGTGTTTTTATCATGCCGTGAAGCCCTCTATACGTTTCAATATTATTACTGGATTAGAGGCGTTGGACCGCATCTCCCCCGCGTGGGGCTTCGGGGTTTTACGAAACATTTATAAAACGTGGAACGATGGGTGGTCAAGTTTGATGGAAAGATGTTCCAATCACTACGTTCGGAATTGGCGAATGCCTTGCTTGATGCAGGCTTCAAAGAACCAACGGATATTCAAAGCGCATCGTTACCCCACCTAATGAGGGGCGGGGACGCTGTGCTGAGGGCTAGGACTGGGAGCGGCAAGACCGCCGCTTACCTCCTCCCCATAATGAACTCCGTTGAGGGGCGGGTGGGCGAGGTCCTGGTGCTGGCGCCCACTAGGGAATTGATCAGGCAAATAGCGGATCAATTCGATGCATTCAACAAGTACCTAGGCTACGGGAAGGTCCTGGTTTATGGAGGCGTGGGATACCAGGGACAGGAGAGGGGCTTGCGGTCCGCCGCGTTCATTTTCGCCACTCCAGGCAGGATGCTCGACATGGTTAGGAGGGGCAGCGTTGACTTGGGCAGGGTTAAGTTCCTCGTGATAGATGAGGTGGACAGGATGCTGGATATGGGCTTTATAGACGACGTAAAGACAATACTATCCCTTTCCGCCAATAGGAGGCAGACGATAATGGCCTCTGCCACGGTTCCCCCGGAGGTCAAGTCATTGATAACGAGCTTCATGCCTGGCGCCAAATTCATAGGAGTGGGAGATGAATATGACGTGCCCCAGATAGAGCAAGTGGTTTACGTGGTGTCGGGGGACTGGGACGAGAAAATGGATCTAGTAGTGAAGGAAATCAACGGAAAGACAATAATATTCACCAACACCAGGAAAAGGGCGGATGCGCTTCATAGGCAGTTAAGGAGGAGATTGAGCGGCGTGTTCTATACCCACGGTGGGGTGGATCAACGCGTGAGGGAGAGGGTGATGGATGAGTTCAGGGAGAGGGGTAAGGTTTTGATAGCCACGGACCTGGTGTCCAGGGGGATAGATATACTTGATGTGAACACGATAATAAACTTCGACGTGCCCCAAGATCCCGAGACGTACATACATAGGATAGGCAGGACAGCTAGGCTAAATAGGGGAGGGAGGGCGGTGACGCTTGCCACGGACGACGACGTCGATGTAGTGATCAGGGCCGCTCAAATGACCAAGACAAGGCCCGTAATAAATAGGATCAGCCACGGAGGTCCGCGCGTTATGAGGGCTAAGAGCCGTGAATGGGGATGAGCCCCACCATTATGTTCGATGATGAGGGCGCGCTAGCGGCGTGTTGAAGCGACGGCTCAATGCGGCGACGCGCCTCCATTGATGGGCTCAATTAGGCGCTGGGCTTCTCTGCTTCTTCTTGAAGTCGCCGAGGCAATTATTGCAGCAAAAATAGTAAGTCCTGTTATGGTACCTAGCAGTTAGCGGTTCCCCCTTGATCAACCCCCCGCAGTAATCGCAATGCAGCTCGCTTGGGCTGACGCTGATCGAGCCGCTTCTCCAAATCCTTTTGTTAGATATGAAGAATTGAACCTGCACTGCCCCGTTTTCCTTGATCAGGGACTCCAATTCACTCATGTCGGCAACCTTAGCTATTCCCAGGAACTTACCATCTATTAACTCGTACACTTCAGTAAAGCGCTCCAGATTAGCGGGTTTCCCGCTCATTACTAAAGCCACGACGCTGCCTCCGCTGTACTCCTCGCTCACATCCACGGTGAACCTCCTTATCACGCCCCGCTTCACTAAATTCCTTATCGCCCTGGACACGGTGTTGCGTGATAAGCCAAGCTTCTTCGCCAAGCGAGCGGCTGGCTCGCTTGAATCGTGGATGAGCTCATTTAATACCCTATACTCAACCTCGCTTAGTCCCTCATGCATAGAGCCCCAGGTAGGGGCTAGTTAAAAACCGATTCGCTAACTTTTAGTATGGATAGAGAGAGCGGAGTGCGCCGAGAAAGAGATATCTAACGTCGCGCTTCTGGCATACCATGGAGCATGTGGAAAACAAGGATCCGGTTTGCGGTATGACTGTGGAGCCGACCACTCGATTCAAATCGCTTTACAGGGGGAGGGTATATTATTTCTGCTCTGAGTCCTGCAAGCGCAAGTTCGACTCGGACCCGGAGAAGTACTTGAGCGGAAACGTTGAGCCCATGTAATCATTGCGGGGGCGACCACTGGAATGAGCGATTTGCCTGAGGTTAAGGTGAAGCTAAGCGGGGAGAGCGGCAGGGAAGTCTCGTTCAGAATAATAGGCATGCACTGCGCATCCTGCAGCCTAACGGTGCAGAAAGCCATTAGGTCGGTGAGGGGGGTATTATCGGTGGACGTCAGCGCTGCCTCGAATGAGGCCCGCGTGTCGGTAGGCGATGGATTCGACAGGAGCGAATTGTTAAAGGCAGTTCAAGCGGTTGGGTACGATATATACAGGGAGGATGCTGTAATATCGCTCAAGCATCTGGAGGCCGACAATGCTAGATTAATAGAGTCCGCGGCGTCCAAGATAGACGGAGTATTCAAGGTAAGGATTAACCCGGGCCTCAATCAGGCGCTGGTTACTTATAACCCCCTCGAGGTGGAGCCGAGAGAGCTGGCCGAGGAGTTGAGAGGGATGGGACTGGATGTGGTGGCAGTGTCCAGCTATGATGAGGCGGACATCGATGAGAAGGCCGCCTTGATTGATCTAAACGACATAAGGATTAGGCTAATTATAGCATTGCCCCTCACCGCCGCACTATTCGTTGCTGCATCGTTGAATTACCTGGGCTTGCTTGGTAATGAACAGTACAACTTGATTGGATTGATTCTGGCCACTCCGATTCAGTTCTACTCCGGGTGGAGGTTCATGAGGGGCGCCGCATTCGCGTTGAGGCATGGCGCGGCCAACATGGATGTTCTAGTCACCCTCGGCTCCCTCAGCGCTTACCTCCTCAGCGTATACTTACTGGCCCGCTCCCTCGCCTCGGCCACGTTCTTCGATTCATCAGCGATCATAACTTTCATATTGATTGGAAAGTACGTTGAGGCGAAAATGAAGTGGAAAGCCCGTGAATCGATAGGGAAGCTGGGCTCATCGCGATTAACCGCTAGGCTAGTGGATGGTAGGGAGGTGCCGGTGGCCGACGTGGAGCCGGGGGACAAGGTTATGGTGGCCGCAGGCGAGACCGTGCCCGTGGACGGCGTAGTGGATCAAGGCGAGGGCTTAATCGATGAATCGGCGATAAGCGGCGAATCGACGCCGGTGAGGAGGGGAATAGGCGATGCCGTGATCGGCGGATCCAGGTTGCTGAACGGCTATTTAGTCATCAGGGCCACGAGGACTGGCAAGTATTCATTCATGTCGCAGATACGGAAATTGGTGAGGCAGGCCCAATCATCTCGCCTACCTATTCAGTCCCTAATAGACAAGGTATCCGGTTACTTCTCGTGGACAGTCATCTCGATTGCAGTAATCACCTTAATCACGTGGTTATTCGCGATGCAGGCCCCACCGCCCATCGCGATTATATACATGGCCTCCGTTTTAGTGGTGGCCTGCCCGTGCGCCCTTGGCCTGGCCACGCCGCTCAGCATAATGGTAAGCATGGGTCGGTCAGCATCGTTGGGCATACTGATTAGAAATGCGGAGGCGCTCGAGAGGATGCCTCGGGTTAAGGTCATGGTCCTCGACAAGACGGGCACGCTCACCACAGGCAAGCCAGCGGTGAGCTACGTGTACGATGCACGCGGCGGCGTCGATGTCATAAAGTGGGCAGCGTCGGCGGAGACTGCCTCCAATCACCCAATCGCCGCCGCCATAATTGCGGAGGCCAGGAGATTGGGCTTGGAGATTCGCAGGCCGGCGTCCGTGGACGTGGTGGATGGGGGCATTGTGGCAGACATAGATGGAAACACTGTGGCGGTGGGCAATGAGGCGGTGGTCAAGGGCATGGGACTGGAACTGCCGCCTAGCGTGGAGGCGATCGCCAAGGGGAGGCCGGGAACCTTGGTTTATGTGGTGCTAAATGATGAGTTGCTGGGATTCATAGAGTTGAGGGACTCAGTGAGACCGGAGGCGCGTGAATTGATTGATTGGCTGAAGAGAAATGGAATTAAGCCAATAATCGTGACGGGGGACTCCGAGGGACCCGCGCGAAGCGTGGCCAGCGAGTTGGGCATTGAGGAGTTCTACAGCGGCGTGATGCCGGCGGAGAAGGGGGACTTGGTTCACGAGTTGAGGAGGAGCTTATCGAGTGGATTTCTGGCCATGGTAGGGGACGGCACTAATGATGCTCCGGCGCTTGGAATGGCCGACGTCGGCATAGCCATGGGAGGCGGAACCGATATAGCCAAGGAGGCCGGCGACGTAATACTGGTGAGAAACGATTTGAGGCAGGTAATTCGACTCCACGATATCGCTAGGAAGACCATGTCCAACATAAGGTTTAACATAGCCTATGCCTTCATCTACAACGCCGCCCTGATACCGCTTGCCGCCGGCGTGTTTGGCATTATGATAAGGCCCGAATTCGCGTCGATAGCGATGGCTATGAGCAGCATATCCGTGACGCTCAACTCGCTGAGGCTTATGCGCGCGTGACGGCAAGCCCGGCAAAATGAACCGCTACTTATTGGGAAGGGAAGGGAAGAACCGGGCCGTTTGTTAATTGATCTTGAAGCTTCAAGCGGCTTTCTCATCTTCATCGACCAACCATTACGATATGTGCCGAAATGCGGATTCCCTACTTTTTGTTGGTGAAAGTTATAGCTAGGACAGCATGAGCCAGCGTTCCAAGCTTCAACACGCTTTCATCGACGCAGAACCTTGAGCTATGGTTTGGGTAGATGCATCCCATTTGCTCGTTCCTAGTCCCTAGGAAAACGTAGGTTCCCCTAGCCTTCTGAAGAAAGCGCGAAAAGTCCTCAGCGCCCAGGACTGGTTCTGTTTCCTCAACCGTGGAGATGCTGCTCAGGACTTTCATGACCTCCCCTGTGACCTCCGGGTCGTTGACTGTGATTGGGTAAACATCGTGCATGAACTCGACCTTACATTCGGCGTTGTAGATGCCGCAGATGTGATTCACTATTTTCTCCATATGGCTTAAAGCCTTCTTTCTAACTCCCTCATCAAGGCTCCTTATAGTTCCCTCCATTATGGCGTCGTCTGGGATTATGTTATCCTTCGTTCCGGAGTGTATCGATGTAATGGAGATAACGAAAGGCTGAACCGGGTCGATCTGCCTGGAGGGAATGCCGTAGATTGCGTTTGCGATCAACAGCGATATGTAGATGGGGTCGATAGTCTCGTGGGGGGCGGAACCGTGCCCTCCCTTCCCGTGCACGGTTATCTTGAATGAGTCCGGAGTAGCCATTAGTGGCCCTCTTCTTGTAGCAAACACTCCAGCGGGGTATTTTGTGAAGATGTGCAGCCCGAACACATAGTCAACGCCATCCATTGCCCCCGCCTCAATCATGGGCTTAGCACCGCCTAACCCCCCGTCCTCCTCAGCCGGCTGGAAGAGAAACCTTACTTCCCCCGAGAGCATGTCGGTGTTCTTAGCCAAAAGCATAGCAGCGCCGAGCAGCATTGCGACGTGGGTGTCGTGGCCGCAGGCATGCATTACTCCCTTTACCTTTGACTTATAAGGCAACTCCGTCGCCTCCTCTACGGGCAAGGCATCCATGTCCGCTCTAAGCGCGACTACTTTACCGGGTCTGGGGGTCCTCAAGACTCCTACAACAGCTGTGGGCAATCCCACGCCTTCCTTAACTTCCAATCCCAACTCCTTCAGCGTGTCCGCCACTAGTCTAGCCGTGCTGTATTCCTTATAGGACAGTTCGGGGTTCTCGTGTATTTTCCTCCTGATTTGAATTACCTTTTCTTCGATTTCCAACGCGTCTCTCTTCAGCTTTTCTAAGTCCATAATGCAATTTCCTTCACTCCTTTTTAAACATGATTAAGGAGTAAAGACAATTAGGGAACAAAGGATGGTGGTTGGAAGGAAAGCAATTAAAAGTTAAATCAGAAAGGGAATAATGCAAGCCGGCCAGCTTCTTATTGTTAGGAGCAGGAGAGACTCCGAGGCGTGATGCCGCTCGACCTAGGGGCCTAAACCATTAGGCTGCCCCATTCCATCTAGATAGATCCCTCCCCGTCATGATGGGGAGGAGCAATCAATGTGAAGCGAGGCGATCATGTATTTCAATTCCTTAATTAATATTTCAATACAATCCGAAGCTAACCGGCTCCTCGCCCTTAAGGGCGAGGCTTGTCGTTGATTTATCAATGCATGGCTCGGCGTCGAGGTAGGAGGGGATTCCGAGGAGCTTAATTTTAAAACCGCCGTTGAATCCTTAATGCATGGCTCTAGCCTTGGGGGTTGACATAGGTGCATCATTCATAAGGGTTGGCGTGATAGACGAGGGTGGCCGTGTCTTGGCTAAGGAGCGAGTGCCCGTGCCCCCTGAAGGGGGTGAGAATACAATTGCTGATCTGATAATTGAATCCATTAGAAACAAACTACCACGGAATCAAGTGGAGGCGTCTACCGCCGTGGGGATCGGATCAATTGGCCCGCTTGATTTGAGGAGCGGCAACGTAGTGATAGCGCCGAACCTTAAGTGGCGCGTCAAGAAGTTCAGGGTGGTGGAGCCGATACGGGGGGCACTGGGCAAGCAGGTGATTCTCTGCAATGATGCCGCTGCGGCGGCGTGGGGAGAGCACGTGTTCGGCGATGGACGNNGGAGTGGATAACATGGTGTATATAACGCTATCCACGGGAATAGGGGCGGGGGTCATAGTTGACGGCAATTTATTGATGGGTAAGGACGGCAATGCCCACGAGGTCGGTCACTTCGTGGTGGATGCGGAGCTTGGGATAAAGTGCGGCTGCGGCGGGATTGGGCATTGGGAAGCCATAGCCAGCGGGGGAAACATGCCGAGGAGCGTTTCCCTATTCGCGCAAAAGAGGTACGCTGGCCCGCATACGGAGCTCTACAGGAGAGCGGTGTCCGGCCTCCCCCCCTCTCCCCAGGAGATATTTACGTATGCGAGGGAGGGAGACGGCTTCGCCGTGCAGTACGTGGATTACGTATCCGAGGTGCACGCCATGGGCATGGCCAACACGGTGAACTCATACGACCCGGAATTAATAGTGCTGGGCGGGAGCGTGATCCTAAACAACAGTGACTTATTGATGTCCAGCATAATTGAAAAGATGAAGAAGTATGCCGTCAATAGATTGCCCGAGATCAAGTTGACCAGGTTCGGCGATGATATAGGAATAATAGGTGCCGCCGCGTTGGTCCACAGCGTTCCCAGCACCTTGAGGAAATTCTTGACGGGTTAGATGCAAGTGGAAATAATTGAACAACGCGGTCCATAATCCGCCCCCTCCCTCCATTGTCCTCTGCAGAGACGCGGGCAGGCTGTACGCCCATTCTCGAGGCTCTGGGCGGCTGGAAATCAGGATCCCTAAAAGCGCCGGAGGCTAGAGGCTCTCCGCTCGAGCCGTCCAGCGAGTTATTACCGCGGTGAGCGGCCTTCACGAGTTAAACGGCGCGGGCGGAAGGTAAATGGGGAGATGATTGGTGGCTGGGCAATTAATGGAGGGGCGACTCGCGTGTCTAGTCGTTGATGCAGCGTCTCTGGGTTGCCGGCGGGAATGATTTTAAGCCTGGCTGTTTGCTATGTGTAATGCATTTACCCAGGGCAGTAATAGCGGGAGTCAGCAGCGGCGTGGGGAAGACCATGGTGAGCACTGGAATAATGGCTGCATTATCCAAGAAATACGTGGTTCAGCCATTCAAGGTGGGTCCCGACTTCATAGACATAACTTTCCACAAGTTGGCTACGGGTCGTCCATCCATTAACCTCGATGCTTGGCTCATGGGGAGTGATGGGGTTATTTCCTCGTTTGTGAGGAGGGCATCCACCGCGGACATCTCAATAATAGAGGGGGTCATGGGTTTATTCGATGGGGAATCGTCGGGCAACAGCACTATGAGGGTGGCCAGATTGCTTTCGTCTCCCGTTGTACTGGTATTGGATTGCAGCGCCATGGGGGAGACCGCGGGGGCCGTCGTGCGGGGATTCAAGGACGTGGTTAAGGGGGTTGTATTGAACAACACATCATCCAAGCCCCACTGCGATATGTGTAGGTGGGGGATAGAGCAACTGGCGGGGGTCAGGGTGCTTGGCTGTATTCCACGCAATCCAGCGGTTACGGTGCCGGAGAGGCATTTGGGGCTTAGAATGGCTCATGAAGTGCCGCCGGACCTCGTCAAGGAATTGGCGAAGCTTGTGGAGGACAACGTGGACTTGGACGAATTGATCAAAATAACCAACGAGTCGCCCGAGATTAACGCGGCCCCCGGCGATGCGGGTCACATGTCGGCAACGAGCTCTGTGGCTTATATAGCGTTCGATTCGGCGTTTAATTTCTATTACCAGGAAAACATAGATGCCTTGGAGAGGGCCGGGTTCAGGGTGAGGTTTTTCAGCCCCACCTCGGGGGATGTCTACGGCAGCGATGCTGGCCTAGTGATCTTCGGCGGCGGTTATCCAGAGCTGTTCTTGGATGAGTTGGCCGAGAATCAGGCTTTAATGAGTGCGTTGCGCCGGGACTCGGCAGCTGGCCTGCCCATATACGCGGAGTGCGGTGGATTGATGTATCTCTCTAAGTACATAGATAACGGTGGGAAGCGGGTCAACATGGTTGGTCTCTTTGATGTTGGGATAGAGATGGGGAAGCGATTGACGCTGGGCTATACCGTGCTGGAGGCGGCGAGGGATTCATTGATTGCCGCGAGGGGAGGCGAATTGCGGGGACACGAGTTTCACTACTCGAGTCCATCATTGCTGGGCCCAGCGGAGTTCGCCTACATAGTTCGTCGAGGCAAGGGAATTGATGGATTTGATGGATTGATCAGCAATAACACGCTTGCGCAATACTCTCACCTGATCCTTTCTAGGGGCGGCTCCGTTAATCGCTTAGCCAACATTAGTAATTCATATAGTAGGAAATAATTATATAGAGAAGATGCTAATTAATCCATGCATGTTTATATTCTATCCATGTGATGCTTCCTTTATAATTAATTGGCTTCATAATCTTCTCTTTATTCGTTAATTAACGAAAGAAAAGGTTTAAAAAATAGCCGTAGGTGCACCCCTTCATGGGGCTAAATAGCTCTATAACTAAATACAATAACTTGTTCTTGAATAGCGTTCTAAGTAATCTAAAGAGAGCTATTGACTTGGGCGGATTTGGGGAGGAGTTCTTCACGTACCTATCCCATCCAATGCGCATGGTCAGCGTTAGCATACCTGTTAAGGTGGGTGGAACTATTAAGATATATGAGGGCTACAGGGTTCAGCATAATAATGCGTTGGGGCCGTTTAAGGGCGGGATAAGGTTCCACCCCGAGGTGACCCTGGAGGACGACATGGCGCTCGCCACCATAATGACCCTCAAGAACAGCCTGGCTGGAATCCCATACGGGGGAGCGAAGGGCGCGGTAAGGATAGACCCGGCCAAGGTATCCAGGGAGGAATTGGAGGCCGTCAGCAGGGGGTACGCGAGGGCCTTGGTTCAATTCATTGGGCCCGACATAGACATACCAGCGCCGGATCTAAACACCAATCCCCAGATAATGGCTTGGATGGTTGATGAGTACAGCAAGATCGTTGGGAGGAACGTGCCGGCGACCTTCACCGCCAAGCCCGTCCAGCTGTGGGGAAACCCAGTCAGGGAGTACTCAACGGGCTATGGGGCGGCCCTCTGGACCCGCAATGCCGCCGGCAGATTCTTGAAGGGAATAGAGGGGGCCACAGTGGCTGTTCAGGGATTCGGCAATGTGGGTTACTGGCTAAGCCGCTTCTTGGTGGAGATGGGGGCCAAGATAGTTGCCATAGGAGATATAGGGGGTGCAATTTACAACCCCAATGGGTTTAATCCCGATGAAGTGAAGGCAGTTGAGAGGAAGACCGGGACTGTGACCAATTACTCGGGCCCCGGGGTCAGTAAGATAGGCATGAATGAATTGCTAACCCTCAATGTGGATATACTGGTGCCGGCGGCGGTGGAGGGGGTGATAAATTACTCCAATGCAAATGCGGTGAAGGCTAAGATAATAATGGAGGCCGCCAATGGGCCCGTCACGGCCGACGCAGAGGAAGTATTGTACAAGAGGGGAATATACGTGTTCCCCGATATAGGCGTCAACGCAGGCGGCGTGGTCATGAGCTACCTGGAGTGGGTGGAGAACCTGCAGTGGTTCATATGGGACGAGGAGGAGACGAGGAGGAAGCTGGACTACATGATAACCAGTGCCTTCAACAGGGTCTACAGTAGGTGGCAGAAGATGAGCGGGGCAACCATAAGGGATGCGGCGTACATAGACGCGCTGGACAGAATATATCAAGCAATGAAGTGGAGGGGCTGGATATAGGTGGACGATCAAGCTGTTGAATTGAATTAATAATTGATTGAGGTCGGCATTACCGTGCCCGCGGGTTGGGCGGGCCCAAATTATTGGTTCTTCTAAGAGTATTCGGATTTGCAGTTCAGGGCAATGCATAATAATGGCAATGCTCCAGGTTCAGGCATGGCTAGGGTGTACTTGGGTCCTGCCGGCATACCAATAACGCTGAGGCAACGACGGAAGAACGCCGGGACTGTAGATGCCGTCGCGTATGTGAGGGAGATCGGCCTCAACTCCATGGAGGTGGAGTTCGTGCAGGGAGTCAGGATGAGCAGGGAGTCCGCGATGGAGGTGGGCAATGCAGCCAGGGAGGCTGGAGTTCGATTATCAATTCACGCCCCCTACTTCATAAACCTATGCAGCGAGGAGGAGAGCAAGGTGAGGAGCAGCGTGGAGAGGCTGAGGGATTCCCTGGATAGGGGGAATATAATGGGGGCCAGCGTGGTTGTGTTTCACTCGGCGTACTACGGCAAGCTGGGGCGCGATGGGTGCATTAAAAAGGTGGGCGATGAAATAAGGGGGTTGATTGATTGGATGGAGAATAACGACGTATCCGTTAAACTAGGGCTTGAAACAATGGCCCGGGAATCCCAGTTGGGGCCCCTTGAGGAGATACTGGACTTGGTGAGAAGCCTGTCGAGCCCCCTGGTGACCGCGGTGGTGGATTGGGGGCATGTCTATGCGCGTAATGGCGGCAATATAGATTTCGCCCGCGTACTGGATGAGTGGTCAACCGCTCTGCCGGGCGGGGTACTGCATTCTCACTTCACTTGCGTTAAGCTCAAGAACGGTAAGTGGGTGGATGAGCATGAGCCCCTCGATGCGGCAGCCCCTCCATTCGAGCCCCTGGCCGAGGAGTTGGGCAGGAGGAGGGAATTAACGGTATCCATAATAAGCGAGACTCCGCTGATAGAGATTGATGCGTTGAAGATGAGGGATATGCTGGAGAGACATGGCAATGAGTTGGCTATGACTGGAATCAATGAGCGAAAGCGTTAAAATCCTGAACTGGTTCTGGACTGGATGACGTTCGATAACCCCACCATAAAGGAGATCCTGGAAAAATATAAGCAAATATGGGCGTTACAGCATGCCTCCGCGTTGATGGATTGGGATGTGCAGACATACATGCCCCAGAAGGGCATATCCCATCGCGGAGCTGCCATAGCCCAATTATCGCTTTTAGGGCAGAGATTCATTACGGATCCCTCCTTCACCTCTCTCGTGGAGAAGGCTGATGGAATGGAGCTCAACGATCAAGAGAGAGGAGTGGTGAGAGTGTTGAAGCGAGGAATAAAGTACTACACCAGAATACCTCCCAAGCTTTTGGAGGAGTTGACGGTGGCGACGCAGGAGGGAACTGTGGCTTGGCGAGAGGCGCGGTCCAAGTCCGATTTCTCGGCCTTCAAGCCCCACTTGGAGAGGATAGTCGAGTTAACTAGGCAAGTGGCCGAGAAGCTGGGCTACGAGGGGCACCCATACAACGCGCTCCTGGATCTATACGAGGAGGGCTTCACAGTATCCGATGCCGACGCCGTCTTCTCTAAGCTAGTGCCCAGCTTGAGGAGGATATTGGATAGGCAAAGAATGCCGTCCCACAGCGCGTTGGAGGACGTGAAGTACGATGCCTCCACGCTGGAGGCCATGCTGAAGAACGTGCTCGAGGTAATGGGTTATGACTTCAATAGATTCAGAATGGATGTATCTCCGCATCCATTTACCATAGGGCTGGGCCCCAACGATGTGAGGATAACGGTTAGGTACGAGGGCTACGACTTCAAGCGAGCACTGTTCTCAGCCATACATGAAGGGGGGCACGCGTTATACGAGCTTCAAATAGACGAGTCGCTGGCAATGACGCCCATCTTCGACGGCGCATCAATGGGCATCCACGAGTCCCAGTCCAGGTTCTGGGAGAACATAGTGGGCCGCAGCAAGCCGTTTGTGGAGGCCATGTATCCAATAATGCGGAAACACTTGGATTTCCTGGGTAACTACTCCGTTGATGATGTGTATGCCTATTTCAACACTGTGAAGCCGAGCTTTATAAGGGTGGACGCGGACGAATTAACGTATAACATGCACATAGCGGTCAGGTACGAGTTGGAGAAGTTATTGGTGACTGGGGAAATAAAGGTGAGCGATTTGCCGGAGCTGTGGAATAGGAAAATGGAGGAGTACCTAGGCGTGAGGCCAAGCAACGATGCGGAGGGAGTGCTTCAGGACATACATTGGAGCCAAGGCTCCATAGGCTACTTCCCCACCTATACGTTGGGCAACTTGGTGGCAGCTATGGTTGGTCACTTCGCCGGCAAATTAATGAGTGAGGTAGGCGAGCTTAAGTTCGATGGATTGAAGGCATGGCTCCGAGAAAAGATACACAGGTACGGGGCTACCTATGACCCCAAGACGTTGTTGAGGAGATCATTCGGAGAATCATATAACCCGGATTACTTGATAAATTACTTATCCAAGAAATACGAGTGAGCCGACAGTCAATTAGCGCAATCAATTCTAACGGTTATTCCTAAGAAATATTTATAAGCAAACGAAGAACTATAAGATCGGTAATGCTGGTTAGGCTGTACAAGGCATCAACTGCATTGCAGGAGATAGAGGGCGAGTTAGCTGAGTTAAGCGAGGTTAAGGTTAGGCTGGAGTCCTTGATACAGCGGGAGGAGATCAACTCCAGCTTCGAGAAGAAACTCCAACGCATAACCAGCATTAAGAACATCGAGTATACCTCCTCATCCATAAGCGGGAGCCTCAGCATCTACATAATACCGGCCTCCACGTACCTGCTCGGCAAATTAAAGACTATTAGGGGGGAGGTGATCGAATACATAAACCAGTTGGGCAAGGTAAGGGACCTCCTCTCCAAGATAGATAACATCGATCAAGTCGGCTTCATATTGGTGATCATCGGGGATAAGAAGCCTAAGGTGGTGATAATGCCATGAATTGGTCAAGGAGGCCGCGGGACGATATGTATGAGAAGACCATTAACTACGGCACGTTGGGCGAGCTAGCCCAGAAGTTGGATAGGGATATAAAGGACGCGGAGGCCAGGATAAATGAGTTGACTGAACTGTACAATACTAAGACTAGAGGGGAGGGACTCACCGACAAGCCAAAGGGGAAGTACATAATCTTGAGCGGAGGGATAGGCCCTGACTTTCCCGTTGCCATAATGGAACCACAGCCGGAGAACTTGGCCTACTACATATCTGAATCCCTCAATTTATATAAGCTGGAGTATAAGAAGTTGACAACCATCCGGGAGGAATTGGACGCATTGCTTAAAAATAATGTAAGCAGGGACACGCCCGTAATGTACCTATCGCTGGCCGGGGTTCCATCCAAGATAGTGCTGCTGCCGAGGATGAGGGAGAACTCGAGGTGACTTGATGATAATAACAACAAAGGTAAGCCCAGCGGATCTACGGGAGGCGTTTGGGAAGCTATCCAGCTACGTGGAGGCCTGGAACATAGGGGGCCCCTCCCCTCCAAGCCGGGCCGATATAGATCAGTTACTGAAGGAGTTAAACGATCGGAAGATAAAGGCTGAGCTGCTCAGCTACGGCGATGCACCGTCGACCGAGATAGATGGAGTGGAGGTGGTGTTGGCAGTCACTCCATCCATTTACTCCGACCACATAAGGTTATTCACCGAGGAATTGGCAAGGGAGGCCAGCGTCTTGAGGGAGGTAATGCTTTTAATGGATAGAGTAAGGAATCCACCTCCATCCCTGCTTTACATAAACGGCTCCACTGCGATGCTGGTGATTGGAAGGAGCGCGGACATGCACTTCCTGCCTAACGAGGCAATGCCGGAGAAACCCAAGGAACCGAAACCCCTACCCCAACCGACCGGCCTCGACCCAGCAGATAGAGCGAGGATACGCAAGTTAATAGAGGATGCGTTGAGCCACGTGGAGCCCGCGTCTGTGCGGCGCGTCGTCATGGTTGACAGCGATTGATGAGCGATTCAAATCAATTTGAATTCCCAATCATTCAAGTGTGGGGATAAACATTTTTAATTCCGAATGCCTGTGGAATCACATGGGCAAAGCCGTGGTGGTCAAGTATGAGTCTAAGGGGGAGCACTTCGAGATACTCGTCGATCCAGACGCGGCGTTGGACATGAAGCTCGGGAAGCCTGTGGGCATGGATAAGGTATTGATAAGCGACGTCATTTACAAGGACTCGAGGCGAGGCCTTAGGGCGTCCGACTCATCGCTCAAGAAGGTGTTCGGCACTGTGGATCCCAGGAAGGTGGCGGAACAGATAATAAGGAATGGAGAGGTACCGCTGACCGCCGAGCAGCGAAAGCGGTTGCTGGACGACAAGAGGAGACAGATAGTTGAGTGGATAAGCAGGAATTGCATAGATGTTAGGACCAAGGCCCCAGTGCCCCCTCAGAGGGTTGAGTTAGCAATGCAGCAGGCCGACGTCGCTATAGACCCGTTCAAGCCAGTCGAGGAGCAGGTCAGCGATGTGATTAAATCACTACAGAGGACATTGCCCATCAAGGTAGCCGTCGCTGTGTTCGAGTTGAGGGTTCCAGCGGAGTACGCCCAGAAGGTTAAGTCGCACGTAATGCACATGGGCAGGATAGTCAAGGAGAACTACGACGCGGAGGGCAACTTGGTGCTGGAGCTGGAGGCCCCGGCCGGTATGCAGGACTCCATACTGTCCAAGGCTAATGAGATAACGCACGGCAATGGAGAGATTCGATTAATAGGAATATCCAAGTAATGCGCTTACCCTAAGGGAAAAATTTTTAAATCATGAGAATCGAGATGTTGATCAGCAGGGTGGGGAAGCCTGGTATCCTGCGGGGCTCATAACCCCGTGGTCGGCGGTTCGAATCCGCCCCCTGCTACCATGGTAATGCTTAAATATTTGATGTGACGTTCATGGCCCATGGACGTGAAAACAATAGCGGTGATGGGCGCGGGCACAATGGGTCACGGCATAGCCGAAGTCGCCGCGTTGGCGGGCTTCAACGTGTTACTGAGGGATGTAAATGATCAAATCCTGTCCAGGGCCATGGATAATATAAGGTGGAGCCTCCAGAAGCTGCACGAAAAGGGGCAGTTGAGGGAGGACCCGGCACAAGTTTTATCCAGGATACGAGCCACCGTGGACCTGGTAGAGGCTGTGAGGGGGGCGGACTTCGTGATAGAGGCCGCCTTCGAGGACATAGACGTGAAGCGGCAGATATTCACCGAGGTGGACAAGCACGCGCCGCCCCACGCAATCCTATCCACCAACACCTCCTCTCTCCCAATAAGCGAGATAGCCGCGTTCACGTCGAGACCCCACGCCGTGATAGGCATGCACTTCTTCAATCCGCCCCCCATCATGAAATTGGTGGAGATAATAATGGGCAACGCAACTAGCAGGGAGACCCTCAGCGCGGCGCTGGACCTGGCGAGGAGGCTGGGGAAGGAGCCCATCGTGGTTAACAAGGACGTCCCGGGATTCATAGCTAATAGAGTATTCCTTAGGCTATCTGACTCAGCGTGCCTAATGGTGGAGAGAGGTGAGGCCAGCATGGAGGCCATAGATAGCGCGGCTCGATACGAGCTCGGCTTCCCGATGGGCGTGTTCGAGCTGCTCGACTTCGTGGGGATAGACGTGATGGACTTCATAGCTAAGGCAATGGCGGCCAGGGGAGTTAATAGGGTCCCATGCAGGTTGATAGAGGATAAGGTCAAGGCAAAGGAGCTAGGCCTCAAGTCGGGCCGGGGGTTCTACTCATACCCCGCTCCGGGAAAGTACGCCAGGGCCGATATTCCAAGGGACGCTGGGCGGAGCGTGAACGTGGTGAGGCTATTGGCTCCAGCCATAAATGAAGCAGCTTGGCTGGTGAGGGAGGGGGTGGCATCCAGGGAGGATATAGATAAGACCATGAAGTTGGGCTTCAACATGCCCAAGGGAATGCTGGAGTACGCGGACGAGCTGGGAATAGATGCTATAGTTAGGGAGCTGGACAGCCTCTCCGCGTCCGTTGGCCATCCATCCCTAAGGCCAGACCCGCTTCTTCAACGCATGGTTAGGGAGGGGCGGATTGGGAAGGCTGCTGGGATTGGCTTCTACGCATACCCTCTTGAGAAGAGGCTCAGCACCGTGGTGCTTCGCGTAGAGCCGCCGATTGCTTGGATAGAGCTGAATAGGCCGGAGAAGCGAAACGCCTTGTCTCTTCAGGTAATGGAGGATTTGGAGAACGCGGTGTCGCAGGTCGAGGGAATGCCCAGCGATTCCGTGAGGGCGGTGATCATCAAGGGGAACGGCAAGTCATTCTGCGCGGGCGCGGACATATCCACGTTCCAAGGCCTCAAGCCAAGCGATGCCCTTGCATTCAGCGACAGGCTTCAGCGGCTATATGATAGAATAGAGAACCTGCCCAAACCCGTGATAGCTGCCATACATGGGCATGCCCTCGGGGGAGGGCTGGAGCTGGCCTTGGCTTGCGA
The DNA here is from genome assembly GCA_002508315.1 of Thermocladium sp. UBA166. Lineage (GTDB taxonomy): Archaea > Thermoproteota > Thermoprotei > Thermoproteales > Thermocladiaceae > Thermocladium. The sequence continues at coordinate 45,485 of DAHE01000012.1, read as the reverse complement.
CATCAGGATAGCGGCGGACGATGCATTGCTGGGCCTCCCGGAGATCACCCTAGGTATAATACCGGGCGCCGGCGGGACTCAGAGGCTAGCTAGGCTTGTGGGCATTGGTAAGGCGAAGGAATTGATATTGACGGGAGACACTGTGACTGGTCGGGAGGCGGCGGAGATCGGCTTGGTCAACAAGGCGGTTCCCCAGGATAAGTTGTTGAGCGAGGCGGAGGCAATTGCGCGCAAATTGGCGGAGCGGCCCCCCATTGGATTGCTGCTTGCCAAGAGGTTGGTGAACGAGTCCCTGGACGTCTCCCTACGGAATGGGTTGACGGCTGAGGCGGAGGGCTTCGCCGCAGTATTCTCGACCAGGGACTCACAGGAGGGAGTGTCGGCGTTCCTGGAGAGAAGAAAACCCAGCTTCAGTGGGGAGTGAAAACCTCGGGCGGCATTCTTAACTGTGTTATTTTTTCCCCTCCCCTCTTTACTGATTCATGGAAGCCGCGTCGATGAAGGCAAATGCCCCACGCCGCGCGGCTCCCTAATTAATGCCCGCGCAATCAATCGCCGCCGGCCGGTTTTGAACGGTAATGCCTCAAGCATCATTTATAAACAAGGGAGTTGGCTCTTCATGCATGAAATTGCTCTTCCTGGTACTTGACGGCGCTGCGGATAATGCAAACGACGTCCCCACTCCCTACATGGCGGCGAGCAAGCCGGGCTTGGATGGCTTGGCGCGGCGGTCCAGGATGGGAGTTCACTACCCCCTGGGGCGCGGAGTGGCGCCTGAAAGCGACTCAGCCGTCATGTCGATACTGGGGTACGATCCTAATAAGTACTACACGGGGAGGGGACCCTTGGAGGCCTTGGGCGCTGGGTATAAGATAAGGGAGGGCTACGAGGTAGCGTTTAGGGCTAACTTCGCCACGATTGATGCGTCCAGGAACATAGTGGATAGGCGGGTTGGGCGGAACCTATCCAGCGAGGAGGCCGCGGAGCTGGCCAGGGCGGTGGACAACATGAAGTTGGGAGGCGGGAGGGGGTACGCTAGGGTGATACCTACTATAGGGCACAGGGCGGTCGTCGTGATAGGCTCAAGCGATGGGCTCAGCGGTTACGTCAGCAATAACGATCCTGGCTACGTGAGGCAGGGAAAGATATCGATAGCGGTCCCCAATCCTGGAAAGAAGCTGCAGCCCTTGGAGGCCCTTGACTCCAGCGCGGAGGCCCGCCGCACTGTTGAGTTAGCCAACGAGTTCGTGGATAAGGCGATAAAGATCCTCGCCGATCACGAGGTGAATAAGAGGAGGGAGAGGGAGGGTAAGCTGCCCGGCAACGTTATATTGATGAGGGATGCAGGTCATGAGATCCCCCACGTGGAGCCGGCGGAGAAAGTGTTTGGGCTCAAGTTCGGCGCGGTGACCGAGATGCCCGTGGAGCGGGGCATAGCCATTGCGTTGGGAATGGATTCCATGCCCGTCTCCAAGTACGTCGGCACGAAGGAGGAGGTGCTGGGGGAGAGGCTGGAGGCAACCCTGAAGCTGCTGGATAGAGTGGACGTGGCGTACGTTCACCTAAAGGGACCCGATGAGCCGGGCCACGATGGGGACTTCAAGAGGAAGGTAGAGGAGATAGAGGCCATTGATAAGTACTACGTCCAGCGATTGAATCACGACTCCCTGGCAGTATTGGTCACCAGCGATCACGCGACTCCCTGGCGGCTCAAGGCCCACAGCGGCGATCCTGTTCCCTTCATGGTTAAAACGGGAGGTGCGGGGGATGGTTTTTCGAGCTTTGATGAGGCGAATGCACTGAAGGGCAGCCTGGGCACCGTGGAGCACGGCTGGCTCCTCTTGCCGCTCGTCTTGAAGCTGTTGAGAGGATCATAGGGAAGCGAGATTAAATAATACTCATTGATATTTTTTGTTTTAATAATGGGTTAATTAGCCGAACAAGCTGGCGAGCCCGCCGATGGTCTCCTCCTCTGACTTCTCCTCCTTCTTCTCCTCCTTCTTCTCNNTGGCTCCAGCGGGAGCGGCGGCTGCCGCTGCTTGTTGGGCTGCTGCTGGCGCGGCCGCGACTGTCGCTGGGGCGAATGCAGCCGTCTTTATTGCCTCGTCTATATTGACGTCCTTTATTGCGGCGACCAGAGCCTTTACCTTTATCTCATCAGCCGAGACTCCTGCCGCTTGCAGTACCTTAGCTATGTTTTCCTCGTTTATGGGTTGCTTGGCGTAGTGAAGCAATAGCGTCGCGTATACGTACTCCACCTAATTCACCGAAACAACTGCCTCCTATGTGCTTATAAAAATTTTTGCCCCCAGACCCCCCAGCCTTCCCGGTGAATCTGTCTTTCAGCAGAGCCTCGCGCATAATTGATCATTTTTCAACGTAATGAGCCTAGAGGCCTTGCCTCTTGCAGGAGCAGGGGGTTGGACTTGGATGGGTTAAGTTTTTAATTCTACCGATCCGTCGCTATCATGGTTAACCTGCTCGAGATGAGTGATGAGGACTTAATAAATTCATTAAAGCGCGGCGAGTTGACTGTTGCCATTTATGGCATGGGCTACGTGGGCACCGCCATAGCTGCCGTATGGGCTAGGGCGGGAGCCAGGGTGATAGGGGTTGATGCCGATCAAAGAAAGGTGGCCGCATTCAAGTCGTGCACGTTCAAGCTGAGCGACTCAACGGTTGAGGCTGAGCTGAGGAGGCTCTCGAAGAGCTTCTCGTACACAATGGACGGCGAGGAGGCGTCTGCCAATAGTCAAGTCAAGATAGTCACAGTTCCCATCTACATAAGGGACGGAGAGCCCAGGTTCGAGGCGTTTCTGTCAGCCATGGAAGGCATAGGAAAGGGACTTAAGCGAGGCGACCTAGTTATAATAGAGTCATCGGTCCCCCCCAGGACCACCCTGGATATAGCCAAGCCAGCGCTGGAGCGGGCCAGCGGCTTGACCGTGGAGGATGACTTCGGCCTGGTGTACTCTCCCGAGCGCATATATGTTGGGAGGGCGATACAAGACATAGAGGAGCGCTACCCGAAGGTGATAGGAGGCGTAGGGCCTCGGAGCGCGAGGGCTGCCAAGGCCCTGTACGGGGTCATAGCCAGGAAGGGGGTACTGGAGGTGAGCTCGCCCACGGTGGCCGAGACTGAGAAGTTAGTGGAGGGTGTGTACAGGGATGTAAACATAGCTCTCGCCAACGAGGTGGCCAGGCTATGCAGGGATCTTGGGATAGATTTCGACGAGGTGAGGGACGCCGCGAACAGCCAACCCTACTCTCACCTACATAAACCGGGCCCGGGGGTGGGCGGCTCGTGCATACCCGTGTACCCCCAGTTCCTGCTGTATGCCGCTAGGAGGATAGGGACCCAACTTGACTTGACTGCCCTCGGCAGGCAGATAAACGTGATGTCGGCCAAGTACGTGTTCGAGTTGATAAGGGAGGCGGCGGGCTTAATTAATGAGGCGGATCCACGCATATCAGTGCTGGGCCTGGCCTTCAGGGGCGACGTGGACGACACGAGGCTGAGCCCGTCCTATGACGTGATAAGGCACTTGGTGAATAACGGATTCAAGCGGTTGCTGGTGCACGATCCATTCGTTGAGCGGGACGACGTGTTGAGGGAGCTGGGGGTGCCGCTGACTAAGGACCTTGACGCGGCCCTGAGGGCCGATGTGATAGCCATATTGACTGATCACAGCGAGTACTTCAAGCTCAGCCTTGATGATATAGGGCAGAGAAACGCCAGGGCTGCAGTGGTGGATGCGAGGCACGTGATAAGGAATTGGAGGAATCCCCCCAGGAACGTTATATACATGGGAATAGGCAGGCCAACGGTGGGTGGAATTCATGAGCGGTAAGGAAAGGGCCGCAGCCGCCGCGTTGCAGTACGTGAGGGACGGCATGGTGGTGGGCGCCGGCTCTGGAAGCACTGCCCAGATATTCCTGGAGATGCTGGCGGGGAGGATCAGGTCGGAGGGCATCGAGGTGAGCATAGTGCCCACCTCAAGCGAGGTGGAGGTAAACGCCGTGGAGCTGGGCATGGGAGGCTTAATTAGGCAGTTATGGCAAGTGGATAGAATAGACGTGGCCATAGATGGCGCGGATGCAATAGATGGCCATCGAAACCTGATAAAGGGGGGAGGCGGGGCCTTGACTAGGGAGAAGATAGTGGATTACTGGGCCTCCTCCTTCATAGTAATAGCGGACGAGGGCAAGGTAGTGGCTAGCATACCGGGCGGCCGCCCAATTCCGATAGAGGTGATTCCCTTCGCGTGGAGGGCAGTCAAGGAGGCCGTGGAGAGGAGGCTGGGCGGGGAGGCCAGGCTGAGGATTGGAAGCGATAAGAGGGGGCCTGTTGTGACCGATAATGGGAATTACGTGTTAGATTACATTCACTCATCCGAGGAGATAGATGCCGGCGAGGAGAGGGAGCTGAAGTCGATACCGGGTGTTGTCGAGGTCGGCATATTTAATGGATCCAAGGTCAGCAAAGCCATAATAGGCACAGAGACCGGGGTCTCAGTAATGGATTGATGAATTGCATCCCCCTTATCCGCAATAGATTTTAATTCCTGCATGCAAGGCAGGCCAGTGGAAGTAAAGGCGGTTCTATTCGATTTCGACGATACGCTGATGCATGTAGAGGATGGAAGGAGGAGCGCTAGGGAGGCGGTGGCTACAGCGGTGGCCTCGCTTCATGGGGTTTCCATGGAGGAGACATCAACCATGTTGGAGTATATAGAGAATAGAATGGAAGCTAGGCGATTGTTCGACAGACGCGCGTGGTTCCTAGACCTACTGGATAGGCTTGGAGTACGAGAGGAGAGGCAAGGCGAGGTGCTTGGCCTCGTCAAGATGTATTGGGATTCATGGATTCGACACAGCAAGCCCTTCCCCGACGCAGAGACCCTAATCAAATCACTGAGGCCCAGCCGCCGACTGGGGATAGTGGCCAACACGGATGGTATTCCCGGCTTCAAGAGGGCCAGGATGGAGGCCAGCGGCCTGCTTCACTACTTCGACGTGGTCGTGGTGGCAGGGGACGACACCGAGGAGACGAAGCCCGACTCAGCCCCCTTCCTCTTGGCGGCGGAGCTCCTAGGCGTGGAGGCGGAGGACTGCTTGTACGTGGGGGACAGGGCCAGCGACGTATTGGGAGCCGTCACTGCCGGAATGAGCGCGGTACTAGTCAGAAGCGAGGATCACACTTCACTGCCGCACCTACGAATTAAAACCCTGCTTGAATTGATTAACTAGCCCCTCACTCCAGCCTCTCCCGGCCCCTCAGCAGCGAGAGAATCGCGGCAGTGAATGCCATCAGCGCGGCAATATGGTACGCATAGTGGAAGCCATTTATGGTGGCTGGAGCTATCGCGGTTGGGAAGAAGCTGGGCTTCGTCAGCTCGGCGAGGAGCTGTGGGGGGATGGAGGCATGGGTGAGACTGGCCAGCGTGCTGATGGGATCGTACCCAAGGAAGGCGGCGAATAAGGCTATTGCGGGCGGTATGCTGCTGAGCTGGCCAGCCGTGGCGGCTTGCACGCCGGCCCTCATCAAGGCATTCATTAACGCGGTCGAGAGGGTTGAGTAGGTGCCGATTATTATCAGGGATAGGAAGATCACTATGCTGGTGAGGGACCCCACGTTCTGCATGCTTGCCCTCATGCCGGACGCCGCCGAGCGGTCCGTGGGGGGGACAGGGGTAAGTATTGATACTTGATTGGGGGACATGAAGAGGCCAAACCCTGCCCCCATTAAGAAGAGCACCGCGGCGAACACTGCGTAGTTGAAGTCAGCGGGAAGAAGCGCCAGCAGCTCAAAGCTTGCGGCCGCTATTGCCGCGCCGCTCGTGGACACGAACCTGGCCCCCAGCCTATTCACCAGCCTCCCCCCTATTGGCGCGAAGAGTGCGTTGGCCACGCTGTTCGGTATCAAGTATATGCCGGCCAGCAATGGGGTCTCGCTGTAAGGCACGCCATGCATTGGGAGATAAATCGCTTGCAACAGCATGGATAGCACGAATATATTGGCTCCCTGGGCCAGGAATAGGAAGAACGCGCTCATAACGCCGAACGTGAATTGCCTTATCTTGAACAGGTCCAGGCGAAGCATTGGCTCATTGATCCTGCGCTCCACTTGGACAAGCAGCGCCAGCAGCGCCGCGCCCACAGCCAATAGGGTCCACACGAGCGGGTTCCCCCAACCCAGGGGTTGATTGCCGTAGGGAAGCATGCCCAAGTTAAGTGCGACCAGCACCGACACCAACGCCGCGGCCAGCAGCGCAGCGCCGCCCCAGTCTATCCTAACGGAGCTGGAGCCCGGCGATAATTTGTACAATACCTTATACGACCAATAAGTCCCAATCGAGCCCACTATCGCGTTTATCAGGAATACGAGCCTCCAATTAATTACGGCCAGCCCGCCTCCCACCAGTAATCCAATCACTGATCCTGCGCTGAACGATATTCCTATTACGCCTAAGGCAAAGCCGCGGTCACGTGGGGGGTACACGTCCATTATGAGCGCCGGGCTGTTGCTGAACATGAAGCTGCCGCCCGCTCCCTGCATTATCCTGAGCGCTATCAGCTCCGCTGCCGCGGCTTCCCCGCTTCCCTGGGCCAGGCCGAGGAGTAGGGAGCTCAACGTGAACACCAGGAAGCCTATGGTGAATAGCTTGCCCCTTCCATACATGTCGGAGAGCCGCCCGCTTATCGGTATGGCCACGGCCAGCGCGAGGGGATACGATACTATCAACCATATCATTGACGTGAAGCCGAGGGGCGATAATGGGTATACGCGTATGCCATCGAATATGGCGGGCAATGCTATTATCAGCATCGATATATTCATTGCGGCGACGAACGAGCCCAGGAATGCATTCAGCAAGACGCTTCTCCGACCGGAGGGGGACACTTGGGTGGCTATGGTCATGGCTCGCCTTCTAAATGTCAAGCTTAAAAACTTAATTATTGACTGCATAAGCAGCATCGAAGAGAAGCTTCACGACGTCGGTGGGCGGCCCCAGGTCGAGTCTTGGCAATAGCTTCAGCAGCGTCAGGATAAGGGAGGGGCGGCGGCGCAGGACTGCTGCCACGGCCTTTGCGTGGTTATCATAGTCGTCCACCTCAATTGATAAGCCCCCCACGGAGTCCAGTGCCTCCAGCACGGCTTCAATTCCATTCCTTAGGTACAACAGGGAAGCCACCGTAGAGTACAGCTTCAGGGTCCTCCCCATGGCCGAGTAAAGCGCCTTGGCGTAAGCCCGAAGCGCGGAGGCGGGGTCCTGAGCGGAGTCCAGCGCCTCCCCCAGAAGCCTGGCGCTCAATATCCCGGTCAGTATGCCGCCCCCCGTCAATGCCTTATTGAGGCCCGTGGAATCGCCTATGGCGGCCAGCCTCCCAGCCGCGATGTATCCGTTGGATGACACCATGACGTTCCCCCCGAACTTCCGCCTATAGTGTATGTTGAATCTCTTCAGGAAGTAATTGAGCGAGGAGGCCACCCTGCCCGGCTCATCCACCACCCCAGCCCTATACTCGCCTCCATCCAACGGAACCAGCCAGGAGAAGTACGAGGGGCTTATCCTCCTGTCGAAGATCACCACTATCTCGTCAGTCGATGATGGAAACTCATCCCCCCCCCCCCNNCTCACCCCCTCCCATCCCCCTGTATGCCGAACAAGTACTCCCCCCTTGCCCCCAAGGCCCTTGATAACATGCCGCGCGCCCCCTCCCCAACTATGGCTGCGTCAAAGCCATGCGCCCCCTCCCCATCTATTAAGCGACCCCCAGTAGTCGCCTCCTTGATCCTGCGGCCGAACTCGACGCCCGTTCCCTCATAGAGGGACTCCTCCAGTCCCGGCCTGTGGAGCATAATTATGGAGTGCCTGGGCAACTTGAACTCCACCGCGGCCCCGTCCTCCCCATTGATTATCCTAACCCTGGAGTACCTCCCCATCACTACCTCCCTCCTGTATATCCCGAGCGCGATTGCCCCGTTGATGCTGACCAAGCCCGTGCAGTGCCTCGGCAGGCCCAGCTTGGAGTCCTCCTCGAATGCAGTGATGTCGTGATTCTTAATGGTCCTCAACAAGTACAGCGAGCTGGGGCCCGCGCCTGCAACGCCTATCCGCATTTCCCATGATTGCTTCAAGGCATTTATATAAATATTGATCTTAACGCCGCGCCGGCGGAGGGGGTTTGGGAGGTAATGATTACGAGGTCAGGATGTGGGGGATAGCTTCTCCCTGTCTATGAACCAATAGGTTCGCTTTCCCGCGTCGTTAATCACGACCCCCATGTCCTCCAGCTCCCTACGCATCTCGTCGGCGGCATCGAATAGCCTAGCCTCACGGAGCCGTTGCCTCACCTTAATCATTGCGTTCACGGCGTCCACCAGCTTAGGCGGCAGCATCGTCCTGTTGAATATGCCGAATATCTGTCCAGCGTATCCAAGAATGTTGAGGATGGTGGATAACGCGTACTTGGTCAGTTTATCTCCCTTATACAGCACCTGTGAATTTATGTAGTTGGATAACAACACTAAATTGGACACCGCTTGGGGGGTGTTCATGTCATCGTTTAGGGCCTGCTCTATCTTTACCATGTAGTCCACCGCCGTTTTTACAGACTCATCGTCGGGCCCCTCCCCATCCTTTGCCTCGTTTATTAATTGAATAGCATAATCATAGCTTGCATATAATCCCCTCAAGGTGGCTTGAACGGAGTCCAGCCCCTCCATGGTGAACTCCATGGGCTTTCTGTAATGAGTCATCATATAGTAAAGCCTGAGTGCCTCGCCATCATGCCTGCTGAGCGCTTCCTTGGCTGTGATCACGTTGCCGACGGACTTGCTCATCTTCTCGCCGCCCATTGTGACGTATCCAACGTGCATCCAATACTTGGCGAAGTACTTGACGCCGAATGCAACCCTAGCTATGGCCACTTCATTCTCGTGGTGGGGGAATATCAAGTCCTGTCCGCCTCCATGGAAGTCAAACGGCGCCCCCAAGTACTTCGTCGACATGGTGACGCACTCCAAGTGCCACCCCGGCCGCCCGGGCGACCACGGGCTGGACCACCACGGCTCCCCCTCCTTCCAAGCTTTCCAGAGAGCGAAGTCGAGACTCCCCCTCTTGCCTGGCTCCGGCTCAACCCTGGCCCCAGCCTCCAGGTCCTGTATCTTCTGGCCCGAGAAATCACCGTAATCGGGAACCCTGCTTATATCGAAGTAAACGGAACCGTTGGACACGTACGCGGCGTTCTTCCTTATCAGCATCTCTATCCATTTTATCATGTCGCCTATATTATCAGTTACCTTAGGATAAGCATAAGCCCTCCTCACGTAGAGCGCATCCACCACCTTGAAGTACTCCTCAATGTACCGCTTCGGAACATCGTACCACCTCTCTATCGCCTCGCCTCCGAACTCCTGCTTGGCTTTTTCTATTATTTTATCATCAACGTCAGTGAAGTTAGTGACTAACCTGGTGTCCAAGCCCAAGTACTCCAGATACCTCCTGAACACGTCGAAGAACACAATAGTTCTGGCGTGCCCCACGTGCATCGATGATTGCGGAGTCAAGCCGCACACGTACCCCCTCGCCAGTCCCGCCTTCAATAAGGTGATCCTCTCCATGGATTTAGTGGCGGTGTTGAAAATGGACAGCGGCAGCTCCATGGCGCCGGCGTACTTATCCTTGCTTATCCCATACAAGCAGGTCCCCGATGCCTCCATTAACACGCTTTTTAAAAAGCTTTGCAATTCTATATGACGTATGAATGCCGTGGAGGCAGCTATGTTAATAATGATGGATTTCCACGAGGGGGCGGGCAGGTATTACTTGGCCAAGCTCAGCGGCTTGGGGGAGGGCTTCATAAGGGATAGATTAAATGAGTTGAAGGCCAAGGGGCTGGTGGAGTCCAAGAGGTCGGGCAGCTACGTAACGCAGAGGGGGAGAATGGAGCTGCGGAGGTACTTGGATGAAGCCGGCGTGCGGAAATTGATCCAGATCGACCTCTCGCGATTGCTAAGGGCCAAGCACGCGGCCTGTATGGTGGCCGTCGCCAAGGTGATGCCCAATGACGTGGTTGGCCTCAGGGATGAATTGGTGAGGCATGGGTGCAAGGCGGCCATAATAATGAGGAATGAATGCGGGGACGTGGTGATACCCATGACTCCATTCAAGGTCAGCGACATGGATGCGGAGCTAAGCAGGAACCTTAAGGAAGCATCGGAGTGCGGGGATTCATTGATAGGGGTCTGCGGCGATAATGAATTCATCGATATAATGGCCATCCTAAGCGTTAAGCTGGGCGCCCCTGCTTGATTGCTTCTTCAGCGTCTCTATCCCATTGATTAGCTCCTCATCGTACTTCTCCAGCAGCTTGTAATCCTCGTTCTTCACCTCCATCCTCAGCCTCGGCAGTTTCTTGGCCATATCCATCTCCCTCAACGCATTGGCGGGGACTCCGGACTTTATGGCGTCCAACCCCTTCCTATAGAAATCAACCAGCAGCCTCAGGAGCCAGTACTGCTTGGGGGGCAGCGAGTGAACATCGACCGGGTTATAGGAGTCCTGCTTCAGGAATCCCTCCTTTATCATGTAGGCCGAGTTAAGCATGTGCTTCTCGCCCTCGCTGAGCGCCTCGACCCCCAGTATTCTGACTATCTCCTGCAGCTCAGCCTCGCGCGTGAGCACTGACATGGCCTCGCTCCTTATCTGAACCCAGTCCTCGGCCACCTTGCCCCTATACCACTCAGCTATGGTGTCCACGTACCTGCTGAACCCCCTCAACCAGTTTATCGCTGGGTAGTGCCTAGCGTAGGCCAGGCTAGCGTCCAGCGGCCAGAAGGCCCCTATGAATCTAAGCGTGTGAGACGTGACTGGCTCCGTGAAATCACCGCCCGGTGGGCTGACGGATGCCGCTATTGTGAGGGACCCCTCCCCGCCACCCATTAGCTTCACCCTCCCAGACCTCTCGTAGAACTCGGCCAGTCTGGTGGGTAGATAGGCCGGGAACCCCTCCTCGGACGGCATCTCCCCGATTCTGAGCGCGACCTCCCTCATCGCCTCAGCCCAGCGGGACGTGGAGTCAGCCATCATCAACGTATCATATCCTTGATCCCTGAAGTACTCAGCTATCGTTGCGCCCATGTAGATGGATGCCTCCCTGGCGGCGACGGGCATGTTGGAGGTGTTCACTATTATGGTGGTCCGCTCCAAGAGCGGCCGCCCCGTGTTGGGGTCCTTCAACTTGAGGAGGCCTTGCAATGCATCTGCCGCCTCGTTTCCCCTCTCCCCGCAGAGGACCGGTATGCCGAACTGGGTCTCGGCGTACATCATCAACGTCCTGATGGTAACGGTCTTCCCGCTGCCGAAGGGTCCCGGAATGGCGGCGGCGCCTCCCTTGGCTATGGGGAATATAGTATCTATCACCCTGACCCCCGTTATCAATGGATCGCTGGGCGGCAGCTTCTCTCTGAAGGGCCGCGGCACCCTCACCGGCCACTTGTGCCACATCTTCACCGCCACGATGCTGCCCCCGCCAACGTCCACCTCCGCCACCGCCTCATCTATCGAGTAGTCACCCTCCGGCGATACGCTCTTCACGGTGCCCTTCCTATTCCCTGGGAGCGGGGGATACGTTATTCTATGCTCGATTAATGGAGTCTCCTGCACCACGCCTATCACTTGCCCTGGACTCACTTCGTCGCCTGCCTTAACCCTGGGCTGGAACCTCCACTTCTTGCCGAAGTCAAGCGGGCTTGCCTTGTCGTAATTGATCCCCCTCGCTATGAAGGGCCGCCCCGTCGCATCGTAAATCAATTTAAGTGGTCTCTGGACTCCATCATACACCTGGCCTATTATGCCGGGGCCAAGCCACGCGCTGAGCATTTCACCGGTCCTCGACACGGGCTCCCCGGGGCTTAGGTTTGTGGTGTCCTCGTAGACTTGTATGAAAGCCACATCCCCCTGTATCCTAACCACCTCCCCGAATAATCCCATGCCGCCCACGAACACCAACTCGTAAAGCTTAGCGCCGGGGAGCTCAGCCTTCACCACCGGTCCATTTATGACTAATACCTTACCGCTCTGGCTCACTCTGCATCCTCCTCTGCTGCCTTCTCTATGATGTTTTTAATGTTTTCACTCATCAATGAAAGTATTGAGTCCAGCGTGGCATCATAGGTTATGGAGTCATCCAAGCTGCTCGCCTTGAAGCCCAACATATCCTCGGGCCCAGCCTCTAAGGTCAGCCTCAACCCCCTCTCGGATCCCAGCGCCTTAATTGTCTCGAAGTCGAGGGGGGAGCATGTTATCTTGGCCTCATTAGATTGAATCACTTCAACGGCCTCCTCGAGGAGAGAGCTCAATAGCTTCGCGTATTGAGGCGTGTTTCTCCTCTTCATAACTTCCCCCCTGACCGCGGTGGTCACTTCATCGTATATGCTGCCCAGCACCTTGAGTCGCTCCGCCTTCAGCTTCAGCGTTGCCTCGTACATTTCCTGCTCCAGCTTAAGCTGGGCCGCCCTATCCACCTCGCGCGCCTCATCCCTGTACTTTGCCAGGAGGGAATCAACGAATCCGCCCAGCTCGGCCTCCAGCTTCAGGTTGAGGTCCGACGACCAAGTATCCACCTCGTCCCGAAGCCTCTTGAACACGTCCTCTATTAGATTGATGACTCTATCGCTCATATTACATACCCAATGCGGACCTGAGGGTTTTTAAGTAATCAATTGGCTTATACTCCGCTCCCTCCAGGGATGGAAACTCCATCAACATGGGGGTCCTCCGCCTCTCCTTTACCTTATCGACGTAATCCCTTATGCTCTCCATTATGGATGACGAGATGAAGATCCCCGCCACCTCGGGGTCCTCCAGAAACGAATTGATTAGCTTGACGGCGTCTCCCGGCGACTTAACGGCGTAGCCCTCTACGCCCAGCAACTTGAGCGCGGTGACCGTCCTATCATCCCCAATCGTTACCACCCTCATCGAATTTCATGCGCTGCTCGTATATTTTAAGCATTTGCCCATGAAGTTGCCAATGCCTCCCAGATATGCGTAAAGGGGAAAAAATCTCCTCAAAGCTTATTTTCACTGCCTTTACGCCGAATCAATGCGGGGATTATTCATAGGACGGTTCCAGCCCCCTCATTGGGGACACGTGAAGGCCATCCAGCACATATTGGACGAAGTAGATGAACTCATAATAGTGGTGGGGTCCGCTCAATTCAATTATTCGGAGAAGGATCCCTTCACCGCCGGGGAGCGGGTGCTCATGCTTAGGGCCGCCCTCAAGGAGGCCGGAGCGGATCTGGGACGGGTCATCATGATCCCCCTCAACAATTTCGAGAACAATCATTCCTGGGTGAAGTACTTGGAGTCATACGTTCCGCCGTTCGATGTGGCGTACACCGGCAATCAATTCGTGGCCATGCTGCTCAAGAACGCTGGATATAGAGTAGTGCAGCAGCCCCTCTTCTCGAGGGATATATACGTGTCGACCCTCGTCAGGAAGAAGATGATGGATGGGGATGAGTCGTGGAGGGAATTGGTGCCGCCCTCTGTGGCGAAGATACTTGACGAGTTGAGATCCGTGGAAAGGCTTAGAGTAATATCCGCCGGGGAAGCCGATCCCCTCAAGTGGTAGCGCCACGCTTAAAAATGGGGGAATGGATTGAACATGAATGATCATTATAATGGCGACCATCGCCCTAGCGACGCTATCCATAACAGTGATCCGGTACGGCAGGCTGGAGGACCCGGTCATGGCGTGGGCGGCGGGCGTGGGCGGGGGTTGGGCTCGGCGGGTAATGGTAGTGCTCACTAGGTACGGCAGACTGCCCTTCTGGTCCGCCGTGGTCATCGCTATGGCTGGGCTGGGCAGGGTGGCCGCGGCTATCACGGTCGCCCTAGCCATGCTCGCATCAATAATAATGGGGAGGGCGGTTAAGGAGGCGGTGAGGAGGCGGAGGCCCTACGAGGGGATGCCTCTAAACGCAGTCGCGGCCAGCGGCTCATCGTTCCCAAGCAATCACTGCTCCGTTGTGTGGGGCGCATCACTGCTGGCGCTCTCCCTCCTTGGACCCCAATTATCGCTGCCCCTAATCGCCGAGGCAACCTTAGTATCCACATCCCGCGTGCTCCTACTAGCCCACTACCCAAGCGACTGCGTGGGGGGCTTCTTGATAGGAGTGATCTCCTGGAGGATTGGATTAATAATATACCGTGTCATCCTCGGCCTTCCACTTCCACTATGAGCGGGGAGCAACTGTTCATCTACTAATTAAAATATTAAATTCCTCAATGTGAACTATCCCGCGAAGGCAGGGTCTTCCGTCTCCTCAATCCCCGATAGGTTAAAACAGGGCCCGTCTCCTCAACTCTCCCTCATGGATTACGTGTTGGTTAACGTGACTGCGCCCGAGGATGAGGGGATGAGGATTGGGCGGGTCCTGGTCGAGGAGGGATTGGCTGCCTGCGTCAACGTGGTGAGGGGAGTTAAGAGCATATATAGATGGAAGGGCAATGTCGAGGAGGACGAGGAGGTGCTGTTGATCATAAAGACGACTAGGTCGGCCCTGGATCGCTTGGTGAGGCGGGTAAGGGAATTGCACACATACGAGGTCCCCGAGATAATAGCAATGCCCATAATAGCGGGCAATGAGGATTACCTGAGGTGGATCGAGGAAAGCGTGGATGGGAGGGGGGAGTCGAGCAATAGGTCCGTCGTTGATTGAGGCAAGTTCTTAAATGCTGGAGGTGCGTGGCTTGCAATGTTGAGGGTCGGCTTCATAGGGTTAGGCATAATGGGTTTACCCATGGCTACCAACATAGCCAGGAAGGGCTTTCCCTTGACGGTCTATAACAGGACTAAAAGCAAGGCAGAGCCGCTGGCGGAGATGGGGATCCCCATAGCATCATCTCCAAGTGAGGTGGCGCGTTCATCCGACGTAGTGATAGGAATGGTGACGGACGCCCCCGATGTGGAGGCAATACTGTTCGGTCCTGGAGGGGTCGTGGAGGGCGCGCGGGGGGGCTTGATATTCATCGATATGAGCACCAATTCGCCGGAGCACGCCAAGACCTTCGCGGCCCGCTTGGCTAAGGTAGGCATCGAGTTCCTGGACGCCCCCGTGACGGGCGGGGATAAGGGCGCGCGGGACGGCACCCTCACAATAATGGTGGGGGGACGGAGGGAGGCGTTCGAGGTGGTGAAGCCCGTGCTGGAGGCCATGGGTAAGGTAATAGTGTACGGCGGCGACGTTGGGTCAGGCCAATTGCTTAAGCTGTGCAATCAGATAGTGGTTGGGATCGATATGATGGCGGTGGCCGAGGCGCTCACCCTAGCCCGAGGCGCCGGCGTCAGCGATGAGGCGCTCTTGACGGTGCTGAGCTCGGGGGCCGCGAATTCATTCACTGTTCAATACTACCTGCCTAAGATAATGAAGGGGGACCTGGAGCCGGGCTTCAAGGCAGCCCACCTAAGGAAGGATTTGCGGTACGTCATGGATTTGGCGAGCAGGATACACGCACCGCTCCCGGGCTCCAGCATACTGCTTCAACTATATGAGTCACTCGTGGCCAAGGGGCTCGGCGATAAGGGTACCCAAGCCTTGATAAAGGTGTACGAGGATCTATCGCGTCCCTCGATACATTAATTAAAGCGGGTATCCCCCGGTTACTGCATGAAGTGCGCGTTCTACGTGCATACCGTTGATGGGGATAGGTGCGCCTTTCTCCCTCCAGAGGATTGGCGAGCCGTGCGGGCCAAGTACTACCAACAGTACTGCTCCAACGATGGCGCTGGATGCCCCGTGCTAGCCAAGGCAACTGCGTGAAGCCAACCCCATCTGAATCATGGAATAGGCAGCAATTCAACTGACCTCCTCCCCCGCCCTAAAGGGCGAGGTTTGTCCTTTTCCTATCATTAATTATTACCATTACCTATGCGGAGCCGTTTATGCTCGATTAACTGCACCGCCCCCGCGGGGATTTTCCGTCTCGTCAATCCCCGATTAGGTTAAAACAAAGGCGCTCTCCTCCCCCTGTCTCTCTCGTATGTTTGAGTCGCCGGGTTGAATTGCTGATGCTATCCCATTAGAATAATGGGCCCGCCGGGATTTGAACCCGGGGCCTACCGGTTATGAGCCGGCCGCTCCACCTGGCTAAGCCACGGGCCCTCCTCCCTACCGTAGATTTCAATGTTTTTTAATTTTACCCCCTGCCCTACTCAATCGGGGAAGGGGTGTTTGAGAAGGGAGGGAGGAGGGAGAGGGGGTTATTTTAATGAGGGCTTTTGGGGCCCGTAATCATTGAGCTATGTCGTGTCCTACTAGGCTCTTCTTATTAGTCTCGAATCCCTTGAAGTACCACAGCATCGTCATGGCGAGCCCGACCAGGAATATCGCCATCACGGTGGCCGCCTCCGCGTTGAATGACATGACGTAGAAGGAGAGTAGCCCAGTGATGGTTCCAGCTACTATCCAAACCAATGTCCTCGCGTAGGATACGTACTTTCCCCTCTTCTGGGTCGGGAACACCTCCGGCTCCAGCATCGCCCTGACTCCCCAAGTCGTCTCCACAGGTATGAATAGCAACGCCGTGAGGAAGAGCAGAGTGTTGCTGGCAACATCCCTAGTTATGGCTTCATAGGCCCAGAGAACAGCCCATAGCGCAGCTAGGGCTCCGTATGAGGCAAGCGATACTGTTTTTCTAGATGCCCTGTGGACCGCGGCTAGCCCGAAGGCTATTCCAACCACCACCATTATCAATCCTCCAATCAACGGTATCTCGCTGGCCAAGCTGCTGGAGAAGTATAGGAATCCTAGGTCGTATGTTATGTAGACGAACGCGACGTCTTGCACTATTCCTATCAGCGTTATTATTAGGAATCTGAGGGGCATGCTCATGGTGGGTGCTACCGGCTCCGCGTCCCCGTCCACGGCCTTCCAAGCATTCGCTGCATCCATGTTCGCCTTACCAGTCGCCGCCCTCCACGGTAGGGTCTCCTCCACCATGAAGTAACCCATTACCAGCGCGGCCAGCGGGGCCAGGAACAGCAGCGCTATTGCTACCTCCTGCTGCGCCGCGCTGAAGCCGAGCAGGAGGGGTATGAATACTATCGCCACGCCTAAATTGCCGAAGTTTTGGACTATTACCTCCATGTTTCCACGCCACTTGGCGGGCACTGTTTCCGCTATTATGGAGAGGACAGGAGTTTCTAGTCCTATTGCAGCCATTCCTATCAGGACGAACGATACCACTAGGGCTGCAACGTTGGTGCCGGCCAGCACGTATATTATAATGCCGGCCAGTATCATCGCTGCCGTCAACATGAAGGAATTCCTCCTCCCCACGGCGTCCGTTAAGTAGCCGGAGAGGAGGGCGCCGAAGCCCCCGGCCACGTATGGGAGGCTGAGGGCTAGGAAGGCGTAATTTGACGGTATAACGCCGCCTATGGCGGCTACGGGTCCGTAACTCTCGGCCACGCCGTAGACCAGCATGCCCATCGCTAATGCTATTATGGCTCCCCATGGAAACTTAGCGGGAGCCAGCTCGCTTTTACTGGAGCCCCTGGACACGTTTCCGGTATTGGATGCGCGTGAATTGCCTCCCTCGCCCTTGGGGGGATTACCCGCGATGTCGCTGTCACCCATGATTATGGCTTCTCCCCCTGCATTTAAATACTTTTCTTTAAATAATGTTGCAAATCCCGCACGTATTACGTGTAAATATTTAAACAAATAATTAAATGAAGATCCACCAACGAAAGCCGGTCGGCAAGCCAATTAAGGCAATGGAAATCCACATCGAGGGAGAACCAAAAGCCCAGTTTTCGCCGTACAATAACTCGAATTACAGCTCTATCGATGCGTGCTTAACCACGTGCTTGGCCAGCCGTTCCTCTATGGGCTCCACCCCTATCCCGGGCGACTTCCTGATGCTTATCGTGCCATCCCTGTTGAGGACCCAAGGTTCCGTTATATCCTCCTCGTAATATCTATCGCTCGCACTTATGTCGTTGGGCAGCTTCACGTTGGGGAGGGTGGCCAACGCCACCTGAACGCCGCGGCCAACCCCGGTCTCCAGCATACCCCCTATCCAGACGGGCATGCCGGCAAGCTTGCAGAAGTCATGTATGGCCACGCTGCTCGTTACCCCGCCAACCCTGCCCGGCTTTATGTTGATCACCCTACAGGAGCCCAGCTCGAAGGCCTTCCTCGCGTCCACTGGGGTCTTTATAGATTCATCCAAGCAAACCGGCGTCCTCAGCTCTCTCTGTAGCTTGGCGTGATCCACCAAGTCATCGTAATCGAGCGGTTGCTCTATCAAGAGGAGGCCCAAATCATCCATTTCCCTGAAGATAGCCGCATCGCTTAAGGAGTAGGCAGCATTCGCATCAACTTGAAGCGGCACGTCCGGGTACTCCTGCCTGACGCGCTTCACCACGGCCACGTCCCAGCCCGGCTTTATCTTTATCTTAACTCGCCTATAGCCAGCCTCGAGATACGACCCTATCACCTTGAGGAGCTCATCAACGCTGCCCTGTATGCCCACCGATACCCCACTCATTATTCTATCCCTTACCCCTCCCAGCAATTCATGGAGAGGCTTACCCAGCGACTTGGCGTATGCATCCCACACAGCCTCCTCAATGCCGGCCTTTGCCATGTTGTGCCCCCTCACTCTATTCAAGAGATCAATGAACGAGCGGGGCTCAGTTACCTCCACCTTACTGAGGATAGGCGCTATATACTCCGTCAACGCCAGCCACGCCGTGCCAACAGTCTCGTAGCTATACCACGGCCCCTCGTCTGCAGTGACCTCCCCCCACCCCTCCAACCCCCCATCGAAGGACGCCTTGACCAGAATCCCATGCCTGTCCACGGACGCGCCGAAGCTGGTCTCGAACCTCGATTTAAGCCTCATAGCCACGTGGTAAAGCTCTATCCTGCGCAGCCGCATAGGTTTCCGAACTTATATGTATTTTAATTTATTATATTCCTCCCGTATCATGGATCGCCACGGAAGAGCATCAGTCATGCGATTCCAGTCCTTTTCAAGAGCCATGGTTTCGTAACGGGCGGACGCACTCGATGCACGATTTACCCAATCAGTTACGGACGATCTCTCAGGCTTGCTCGCTACGAGGATCTGAGGCATCAATTATGCGCTCCCCCTCCCCCTGATCCAGAGCTCTACCGTTGAAGAGAGGATCTTAATGTACTTTTCATGGTTTTTTGATACTTTTTCCTCGTTGATGATCAGATCCCACTCCTAAGACCTCGGCTGGGGGCGGGAAGGAGATCAGATCCGAGATATATAGTATATTATGCATACTCCAATTAGGTCCAGAATGCATAGGGCCAGGAAGGGGAGGTCCACGACCTTCATGGCCAGGGAACCGGATAGTTCGGCCTCCAGCACGAACATGGTAATGCTGTGGGCGAGCAGTATGAGTGAGAGCGTGGCTAAGGCAAAGCTCAGCGGTGCCTTTAGCTTGAATATGTGGAAGTAGTTCCTAACTATCAGGCCCGACATTATTGCTTGGCAGCCTATTAGGGCCGTGTCCACTGCCAGGTCTATTAATCCCATCCAGCGTCTATTCCAAGCTTCCCGGCCAATTTAATAATTTTGGCCCAATTGGCGTCCACGGCCTCAGTCGTGTAGTACGGGGATCCATACTTATTGCCCAGCCTCTTGATTAACCCGCTCTTCTCAAGTATGTTTAGGTGATACATCACGGTCTTATAGCCCAGGCCAAGCAGCTTGGATATTTGATTGGGGTTCATGGGGTTCCTCTTTATCTCTATCAGTATTCGCAG
>DAHE01000012.1:282-25636 GCA_002508315.1 Thermocladium sp. UBA166 | reverse complement strand
CTCCCTCTCCTCACCGGAGCCGGTCGATGAGATGGCTTGCCCCATTGCATCCGTCTTAGTATTGAATATGCTGTTAAACGACATTGTAGTAGATGAATAAATGTAAATACTATTTAATCTTTGCGTTGAGTTGAGCAAAATATGAACACTAGTTCCCCATAATTTAAGATGAAGCATTCATACAATTCTACCATTAATTGCTTGTTTTTCTCTAGCAAATTAGAATATAAAGATCAATGCATACCGCCGGGCAGCGACGAGCATTAATTGCCCGCTCAAAAACATGCGCGCCAGCTTCATGGGCGGCCCGTGGAGCTGCATTACCATAAAGCTTTATAGTGAAGCATGGGATCCCCGTCCATGAGCATGCTGCAATTCGAGGCGGATGGCTTGGATGTGCAATGCGACATGAATTACGGCAATTACTCAATTAACGGCTTGAATTACGTGCCCTGCGAGTACCGGGGCCGCGGCGTTGGGCGGGTCGTTCCGCGCCTACTGAGGTACCTGGGACTGCGGGATGGGGATGAGGGGAAGATGTGTGAGTCCAGGTTTGGGAGGGTCATGGTGAAGGCAAACGGGGATGATGAAGTGATCCTCTGGGTGAGCGTGGACGTGATGAGAAGGGGGTACTCCACGGGCGAGGTTGTGAGGCAGGTGGCCTACGTCATGCGAGGGATTCTTCTCTGCCTAGAATGAGGAGGGGCTCCCCCTTCTTAGCCGTAACCATGCGGCAAGTTATGGCTAGCTTGGACATGGCCCTCTTCAATGCTATCTTGGCGTGGCTCACGTTCTTCTCCTCAACCTCCACGTAGAAGAGAATGTCGCCCCTCTTTATTTGAATGGCTCGGCCAGTGGGCACCCCAAATGATTGCCTCATCCCCTCCTGCAGACGATCGGCTCCAGCCATGGCTAACATCTTGTTCTCCCTGATCACGTGGTGAGGGTACTTATTCAGCTTCAGGTAGAAGTTCTGATCCGTGAGAGTCGCGGATAGGTACTTATACGCCATCTGCCTAGCCGCCTCCAGCGAGTTAACCCTTATCTGGCCGGAGGTTAGGGGGAAGAGGGCAACCACGTGCGTGAATCTCTCCCTCTCCTTGGGCTTCGTGGCCCCCATCTCGAACTTGGGTATTTGAGCATAGGGCGCTCCGTGTATGTACTTGGTCCTAGTGTAGGGCCGCTCCAGCTTCCTATAGCACCTTCCCGGTCTTAATGGCATGACTCACCGCATTCGGGACGGGTTTATATGGATTACTTAACTGATCCCTTTAGAGTTGGGGCTGAGCAGCATTAACGGGCGGGGAATAATTTTTAAGGCAATGCCCCTCCAAGGCCTTCAGTGATTCCCATCTGGAGGGCAATGGTAATTTCTCTGTGACTCCATGGAGCGTTACAGGCAAGGTAGATTACCTCAGGCTCGCCAAGGAGTTCGGGGTTCAATTGATAACGGACGAGGACTTGAGCAGGTTGAGGGAGCTGGCCGGGGACGTTCACCCATTGCTGCGGCGTGGTTACTTCTACGCCCACAGGGATCTAAATCAAATATTAGAGCGGCAAGCCGGGGGCGGGCGGTGGGCCCTCTACGCGGGCCGCGGCCCAAGCGGGGACCTCCACATAGGCCATCTAATTCCTTGGATGCTGGCGAAGTGGTTCGTGGATAGATTCGGCGCGGAGTTCTTCTTCGAGTTAACGGATGACGAGAAGTTCCTCGTGAGGGAGGGGTACTCTCTGGAGGACACGAATAGGCTGGCGTACGAGAACGCGCTTGACTTGATAGCGCTGGGCTTTGACCCCAAGCACCTCCACTTAATAATAGATACAGAGGATATATCGCTGCTGTACGGCATAGCCGTGAGGATAGGAAAGCACTTAACCCTCTCCACGCTGAAGCACACCTTCGGCTTCACAGACTCCACAAACGTGGGCGCAGCGTTCTTCCCGACCCTGGAGATAGCCATGGCGTTCCTGCCCTCCCGCATAAGCGGGGGCGAGGTGCCGGTCCTAATACCGACCGCCATAGATCAAGACCCGTACTTCAGGCTAGGCCGCGACGTCGCCCCACTGCTGGGCTACCCCAAGCCGGCCACCATATACAGCAAATTCCTCCCCGGCCTGACTGGCGAGGATAAGATGAGCGCATCCAACCCGGAGTCATCCATATACGTCACGGACGACGATAAGGCAGTGAGGCGGAAGGTAATGAATGCCTTCACCGGGGGGCAGGCCACGGTGGAGGAGCAGAGGAGGCTGGGAGGCAACCCCGACGCGTGCCCCGTCTATAAGTACCACTTGCTCTTCCAGGACAGCGATGAAGCGGTGAGGAGGATATACTATGACTGCAGGGGAGGCAGGCTCCTATGCGGGGAGTGCAAGTTGATGTTGCACGAGAGGCTGGGCAAGTTCATGGCTCAGCACAGGGAGGCGAGGGAGAAGGCGAGGGAGAGAATCGGCGAGTACAGGATAACGACTAAGCTCTCCTGACCTTTATTAAGTGCTCCCCCTCCCTGTCCTGCATGCCGTACGTCAACACGACATTCTCCCCCCTCCTTATTAACCCCATCCCCAGGAATTCGGAGAACGCCTTCTCCAATCCCTCCCCGTAATCGCTGGCCTTCACCACGATCGCCTCCACTCCCCACATCATGCGCAGCTGCCTAGCCACCTCCCCGCATGGCGTGGCGGCCAGTATGGGCACTCCAGGCCTGAACCTGGAAACCCTCACCGCGGTCAACCCGCTCTTGGTGAATATGACTATCTTGGAACCCATGTCGCTGGCCAGCTTGGCGACTCCCTGCGCGAACCTCATCCTCTCGTCGAAGAGGGTTAAGTCCACTGAAGGCGCGGGGGCGGTTCCCTCGTACTTCGCCGCGATCCTCTCCAGCCACTTGACGGCCTCCACGGGGTACTTGCCGACCGCCGTTTCATCCGTTAACAGCAAGGCATCCACCCCCTGCCTGACCGCCGTCATTATGTCCACCACCTCGGCCCTGGTGGGGACGGGGTTCATGGTCATCGACGACAACAGTTGGGTAGCAACCATGACCGGCTTCCCCCGCCGCACTGTCTCATCTATTATCCTCTGCTGAATCACAGGCACCTCCTCTAAGTCGAAGGTCATGCCCAAATCCCCCCGCGCCACCATTACGTAATCGGCGGCGTCGATTATGGCGCCCAGGTTGTCTAGGGCTGACTTGCTTTCCATCTTGGCTATCAGCTTAGCGCTTCCGCCGAGCTCCCTCAAGGCCCTCCTCACGCCCTCCAAATCCTCCCCGCTTCTGACGTGGCTGACCCCCACGAACTCGAACCCAGCCTCCACGGCGATCGACAGCGCCGCCTTGTCGTGATCATCCAGGACCGGGAGCGGGTAGTCCTTGCCCTTCACGTCTATTGATTTATTGCTTCCAATGGAGCCATTCGATTGAGCCACGGCCCTGGCCCAATCATCGCCCTTAGCCTCCACCACTAGCTTGAGCCTGCCGTCATTCATTACCAATACGTCCCCCACGTCTATTGAGGAGAAGAACTCTCTAACGGGGACGGGAACGAATCCCAACCCCTCCGCGCTCAACTTAAATTGAACCGCGTCCCCCTCAGCCACACTTATATCTTGCCGCAGCGCGCCCGTCCTGACCCCCGGGCCCCGCAGGTCCCCAAGCACGGGGAGCCCGGCCTGCCTAGCCATAGCCGCCCTACGCCGCCACTCCCCTGGATCGCCGTGGGAGAAGTTCACCCTAACTCCATCCACGTGCCTCGCCAATTCTCGGAACACCGCTTCATCATCCGTCGCCGGCCCTATTGATGCCATTAACTTAACCCCATGCATGCGCGCAACGATAATCCCGTCGGTTTTAATCTTTATGGGATCCAAGACCAACCCCGTCCAGGCAGGCAAGGAGGGGGCGGTTTCGCCGTGAATGGTTGATTGCCCCTTCCACGCCATCATGGGGCTCCACTCTAACCGATGACCACATCATTTCAAGCGAACTATCGAGCCATGTTTAAATGGCTCCGGCCTTAATACAATCATGGTGGTGAGGTCCTTATTCGTATCCCACGGGTCCCCCACGATACTGGTGGAAGACGATCCATGGAAGCAATTGCTGGCGGATTTGGGGAGGAGATTAAGCAGCGAGTTCCGGCCGGACGCCGTGGTGGTCATAAGCCCCCACTTCGTGTCTTGGAGGAGGGAGTTCCTGGTGGAGACCCAGCAACGCCTCCCATGCATTCAGGACTACTATGGATTCCCCGATGAGCTTTACTCCCACTGCTACTCGACAGATAACGACCAGGAGCTGGCCCAACGCGTGATAGAGGCTGGGAGAAACGCGGGACTGACCGTTAGGGGAGATGATAGGTGGGGACTGGATCACGGGGCGTGGATTCCCCTCTCGTATATGTTCCCAAATGGGATAAGGACGGTGCCGGTGTCAATATCGGCGGAGGCGTCCTTAATGGACCACGTTGAGGTGGGGAAGGCCATTGCCAAGGCCGTTGGGGAGAAGAGGGTAGTCGTGCTGGGCACGGGGTCCCCCACGCATAGGCTGGACCTCATGTACCTGGGCGCGAGGCCTAGGCGAAGCACGTTCGACGAGTTGCTGAGGAAGACCCTTGAGGCCGGCGACATGGATTCGCTGCTGGGGCTCCATGAAACCAAGGAGTGGACGGAGGCCCAGCCGGAGGGCTCGCTCAAGCCCCTCTACGTGGCGGTGGGGGCGGCCGGCACGGCCAGGGCTAGGGTACTGGGCGAGGAGTCGCCGTGGGCGGGGGTCAGCATGATGGCCGCCGAGTTCACGTAAGGGCTGGTCTCACCCCTCCCCCTGGGGGGCCTCGGGGATGCGTTTTGGGAGCCGCGGGTTATTAAGGAAGGAGGGGGGAGGGGGGTTGCTCTCGATGAAACTTTATATAGAGCGGGATAGACCTCGACTTCAATGGCCGTCACTCAATTCAATAGGGAGAGCTGGAGGCGGATTTCTAAGATGATGGAGGCGAGCGACGTGGTGATGGAGGTTCTGGATGCCAGGGATCCCGCGGCCACGAGGAGCCTCGCCGTGGAGGAGTTGGCGCGCCGCATGGGCAAGGTCCTCCTAATAGTGATAAATAAGTCGGACTTGGTTCCCATTAGCGCAATGCTTCGGTGGAAGCGGTACCTGGAGCGCGATGCGCCGACCATATTCATAAGCGCAAGGCGTAGGCTGGGCACTAAGATGCTTACCAGAACCATAAAGAAAATCGCGCCCAGGATACCGGTAACCGTGCTGGTGGTGGGGTACCCCAACGTGGGTAAGTCGACGATAATAAACTACCTAAGCGGCAGGTACGCCGCCCCCACAAGCCCCGTTCCGGGATGGACGAGGGGGGAAAAGATAGTTAAGGCGAGGCCCTGGCTTACCGTGATAGATTCTCCAGGCGTGATACCTGGGGAGAGCAGGGATCCAGCCGCCAAGGTGGTTAGGGGGGAGGAGTCCCACGTGAGCGGTGGGGACCCCGTGGTGAGCGCGGTTGCCTTGATACGCAGGCTACGCGAGGCGGGCTCCACGGCGTTGAGTGATAGGTATGGGGTGGAGGACTTGAGTGACCCCATGGCGGTGCTGGAGGCCGTGGCCAGGAGGCGGGGCTTCCTGCTGAAGGGCGGAAGGCCTAACATCAATGAGGCGGCCAAGGCCGTGCTCAAGGACTGGGTGGACGGCAGGATAGGGTACTACACGCTTCCGGAGGTGGTGGGATGGGGACGGCGGTGAGGGCTGGATTGAGCGCGGAGGATTACTACGCGGCCGTCGCGCCGTTGATAATACGGTTCACCGCTGGGAGGAGGAGCGCAGTGGTTAGGGGGTCCAGCAAGGCCAGCAGGAGCGCAGTGGCGGATATAGCGAGCGCTGAGTCCCTCCTTGAATTGGCGCGGGGAGGTTGGATAGACGTCATGACGAGCGTCTCCAGGCATGGATTGATAGATACGCTAGTCTTCGACGTGAAGGGAACGAGCAATTTGTGGCTGAGCGAGGACTCATCCACGGTCTTCCACCTAGCCATCCAAGCAATAAGGGAGTCCCTCTACTTCTTCGGGGTTAGGAGTACGCTGGCGTTCTTCGACGGCATGAATGGATTCAAGGTAATCGCGCCGCTGAACGGAGGGGTGGGCAGGGAGGCGGCTGGCATTATGGTGGAGACCACCAGGGAGGCATTCGAGCGGGCCGCCAAGAAGATAAGGGTGCTCAGGGATAACGTGGGCAGCGTGACTATAGGGAGCAACACTATGTTGAAGGTGGGCATGCTGAGGGTCCCGCTCTCGCTTCACTGGTCCACCAAGATGGCGGCCGTCCCCGTGATCGGCTGCGCGAGGAATTTCTCTACGATTTACGCGGACCCAAGCAGAGTGTTGAGGGACTTGGAGCGGTACTCGGAGGCGCTGGGCGAGTTGGGCATCAACGAGGCCCCGCGGCTGGATTCATCCCTTGACAAGTTGAGGATAATTTATGAATTGAAGACGCGCATTGCATCCAACATACGCGTGGAGTGCGCTCCCTGATGGAGGAGACGCGTGATTCAGGACTTAAAGGATTCGTCACTGATCCGTGAGGTGAAGCTTCATCACCATGCTGGGGCAACGTTAATCGTATTTAAGCCTTGCGTGCCCACGCGCAATGCCCCCGCGGCCGGGCGATTTTTCCCTATGGAAACGCATTTAAGCGAAGCCGCGGTCGGCGACGCGTGATGACGATCATTAAGTGATGAGCAATGATTGGGAACCCACGAACTGAGGCTAATCTGTGCGCTTCTCCTGTTCTCCCCCTATTAAGTGGTTGAGTAGGTCAAGCGCGCGGAGGAGGTTTATGAGCGTGGCCGTTGATCTATCCACGTCATCCACCTCCCTGGACGACTCGAGAGTCCTCGATACAGCCATTATCTTGCCGTAAACCACGTCGCGGACCCCCACCAGCCCGTACTTTATGGACACGGACCGCTCCTCCTCATCGCTCTTCACTAGAACCACCTCCTTATCGCACCTGGCGCAGTAATACTTGCCGCTCTTCAACCTGAGCAGCGGCGTTCCGCACGTGGGGCACGCGTACTGCGTCAGCGCAGCGCCTTCCCTCATCAACTCCGCCATCCTGCGTATCACAGGGTCGCTGGATGCCATGGCTCTGCGTCCCCACCATGCTTAATATATCTTTCCACGCATTAACGCGGGGGCCTCGTCACCTGCATTCATCGCGGAGACCCTTCGGGGGAGTCACTCCCCTTTGGCCCAGGTACTTGCCGGAGTACTTGGCCACCCCCTCCGTCCTGGAGAGAACCACGTGGAGGAACCTCATGCCTGGCCTGAGCACTATGTAATTGCTGCTCGAGTTAACTATCTCTATCGTGACGTTACCCTCAAACCCGGCATCTATTACTGTGGGGGGGCTGGATAAGCCGTACCTAGCCACCGTGCTCCTCAGGTTACACAGCCCAATCACGTCATTGGGGAACTTCACGTACTCCGTCGTGGTGAGGAGCACGAAGTTCCTGGGCGGGATCACTATCTTGCCGTCCTTGGCCTCCACTATGCTGTAGAGGTCCCTCGCGTTATCCAGGTTGCACGGGTCGATTACTTGATCATTGAACGAGTAGATCGCGTATTGACTGCCCACCCTCAGATCAACCCCATTCTCCCTAACAGTGTCGGGGGAGAGGGGCTGTATTGAGAGGGCGCCTGACCTTATCAAGCCGTTTATGGCTTCCCCTGACAACATCATGAGAAGAGGCCGTGGAAGGCCTTTAATAATTTGGCGATGATGCTACTGACCTCCTCCCCGCCCTANNTCATTATGAGGCTTCCCGTTGAAGTGTAGAGAGGGTACGGCCCGGTTACTTTACTTTACTTTAACTCCTTTATGGTTTTCTTTATGGCTCTCGCCACGTCAACGGCGTCCGACTCTGTGAAGTGGGGAGAGACGAGTATCCCGAAAACCCTCTGCGAGGCCCACTCAGCGTTGGGGAGGGGCTTGTACTGGACCTTCCTTCCATAGAAGGGGCAGGACCATGGACAGCCCAGGCCGTGCCCGCTCATTTCCTGGAACAGCTTCGTCCTGTAAAGCGGGACTGGGTATGCCACGGTGACGGCCCCAATCCCCTCCGCCCGTATCGCGTCCACAAGCTTGTCTCTGTTGATCCCGGCCCCATCAGTCAGCAGCATTTGATAGATGTGCCACGCGTGCCTAACCCTGGGTCTCGGGTGGGGTAGGTGGAGGAGGTCGCCGTCCAATTCCCTCAACTCCTCTGTCAATGCCTTGGCGAACCTAGATTTATTCTCTATTATCCTCTCTATCCTCCTCAACTGCATGAGGCCCAGCGCTGCCTGGAACTCCGTTAACCTGTAATTATACCCCAGCACGTCGTAGTGGTACTTCTCCGTCTCTCCGTGGCTCCTCAACAGCTTGATCCTGGCCGCCAACCCATCATCCCCAGTAGCCACCGCGCCCCCCTCGCCCGTGGTTATGGTCTTGGTGGGGTAGAAGCTGTGGGTGCTGGCGTGCCCCAACCCCCCAGCCTTAACCCCCCCGTACTCCGCGCCCAGGGACTGGGCCGTGTCCTCTATCACGTACAGCCCCCTCTCCCTGGCTATCTTGCTGAATCCATCCATGTCGGCCGGGTGGCCGGCCAGGTGGACGACGAGTATCGCCTTTGTCTTATCAGTTATCACGGACTCAACGCTGCCGGGGTCCAGGTTAAGCGTCTCCCTATCTATGTCGGCGAAGATGGGCACCGCGTTGGAGTGAAGAATGGTGGATACGGTGGCGACGAACGTGAATGGCGTCGTTATGACCTCATCCCCCGGCCCGACTCCCACCGCCTTGAGGGCTAAGTGAATGGAAGAAGTGCCGCTGCTCGCAGTGAATGCGTGCTTAACCCCCAGGTAGCGGGCCAGCTCCTCCTCCAGCTGAGCGTTGTACTTCCCGTGAAGCGAGGATAAGTTGCCGCTCCTTATTATGTCCCCCACCAATTTTATGTCCTCCTCCTCTATCCAGGGCTTGAACTCGAGGGGGCTCCTCCTGACGGGCTCCCCCCCGTTTATTGCAAGCGACATGATGCGTGACCCCCCTCCACGCTTTATTAGCTTTGTCTCCCCCCGCGCCTCCTCATCAATTCCCGCAGGAATCCACAGCCCAGGGGAGAGCCTCCCAGCACAGCCGAGGCTCGCCCGTACTTATACTCATCGAAGCCGAGTCCCAAGTCATGGAGCACCGCGTTCAACAAGTAAACCGAGGAGGGCAGCCCCATCCTTACCCCCCTCAATAACCGCATAAATGCGTGCATGTGCACCACGTTGCGCAGGGCCTCGCCCTCGGAGGAGGCGGGCATTGGTATCCTGAATGGATCGAGGGATATGTTCCTTATGAGGCGGGGAGGCAGTCCGAGCATGCTTGATAGGAAGGGCTTCCTGAAGAGGGACGCCGTCTCCACGGGGGGTTGGGGTGTGGGGTCGATCATCCTCACGTGGACGCCGCAATCCCAATCCACGCAGGCCACCGCGCCCCTCACGGCGACTGAGTTCCACAGGACCAGGGCGGCTAGGTGCTCCCCACACACCTCCATACCCTATCCCTCGCGCCCGCGTCCTTTATGTAGCCGAACCCCCTCCTCACCACTCCCCTCTTGATGTCCGGGGCAGAGTCGCCGAACTCCCTGGACAAGCAATCCCCCAATGTCTTGCCGCTCCTCGGCCTCAATGCGGTTGGATCGACTACTATCGCCTCCTCCCTTATCCCCCACGGCTCCTCCCCAGCCTCCTCGTTAGTGGCGACGGCGACCGCCATGGCCCTCCTCGGCCTCACGGTGACCCTATCCCTAAGCCTCCTCACCAACTCCTCCCTCCCCAACAGGAAGTCCGAGGGATCCGTGAAGGAGAGGCTGAACTTGATGAGCAGCTTCACGTTGGCAACCACCTCGTTCGGTATGTCGAGGGGGGATTGCGTTATCATCACGTAGAACCTGCGGAAGTTGCGGCCCCCCCTCACGTGCACCGCCAGCGTGCTTGACTCCCCGCTCAGGAAGAATAGGTGCGCCTCGTCGATCACCGCTACCACGTTCGTGGTGCCGGCGGACTCCATGGCCTTGAGGAAGAACACCACGGACGCGACGCGCTGCGTCTCGTTTAGCCCGCTCAAGTCTATCCCAACAGACTTGCCGCGGGCCTTATTCTCAATCACTTCGCGCAGGAGCGGGTGGGTCGAGGAGAACGCGTCGCCAGTGAAGTAGGCCAGCCTCCTCATTAACCCCTTCGCCGCGTTCTCGTCATCAGTGCCCAGCCCCCGCTCCTCCACCTCCCTGGACAACCCCGCGCTAACCTCCCTGAGGGACTTGCTTGACTTTGCGTGCCTCACGAACAGCAACTCCATGGCCGGAGTGAAGCGGTAATTGGAGTTGGGGAACCGAATCGCTAAGGCCTCATCCAGGGAATCAAGCATTGCCAGCGGGTTGTCCTCGAAGTCAAATGGGTTGAGCGGGTAAGGCGCGTGCGCGTCCGTGTACCCCTCATAGGTGCCGAACGCGTCGAACACCACCACAGAGTAATCCCCCCTCACGCTGGCCAGTGACTCCTTTATCAGGGTGGACTTGCCCGTCCCAGTCGTCCCCAGAACCAACGCATGGCCCTCCAGCCTTGGCAGGTAATCGAAGAGCATCATTTGGACCAGCTCATGGATAATGACATGTACCGCGCAACGCCGCCCTTAACCACGTCGCATGGAACCAAGCACCTGGGCAGCACGCTTCCCAACGACCTACCCCTCCCGCCCCACGCGTAGAGGCCGATTACGGCGGGGCAAGCGGCGAGGGACACCATGTAGCCGGCCGGCAAGTCCCCCAGCGGAAACGCCCTGCGCTTAGCCCTCCGCGCTCGCTCCACCGCGATGAAGCCCCCGCCCGCTATCCACTCATCCAACTCCTCCGCCCTACCGATGAATAACCCATTCACGCACGCAACGTCCACGCGCCTCAGCGGCAGCTTGGCCGGCGCCCTAAACCCCTCCACGCGGCTGCTTATCAATATGGCCGAGTCCCTCCCCAGGATCAACCTGTCCCCCAACCCAAGCCGCACGGGGGTCCCCACCTCGATCGACGCCGCGCCCTTCCTCCCCACCACGGAGCCCAGCAGCTTCCTAGCTTTCTCGAACATGATCGATGAGGCGATCACGGATTAAATACTTGATGCATGGATGGGAGTCCAAGGCGAATAGGGAGACTTGGAGGCAATTCATGGGCCGCGACGCGCCCCTCACAACTATGGACTCCCCGTTAACCACTGCATTAATGGTGGCCGTGAAGGGCTTATCGCTCACGGCCAGGAACCAATTCAAGTCCCGCCCACCCACTCGACCCCGCCTAACCAGCACTGACTCCCCCTCCCCATCCACGTAGGCGCTCCCCTCAAGCCAGAAGGAGAATCCATGCACTGCGACGGACCTCAACACCTCGATAGCCACCGCCAACGCGTGGGGGCACGCCCTCCCCGCCGCGCCGGCCTCGCATGGGCAGTGAAGCCTATCCCCCACCAAGGTAACCACTGCCCCCTCCCCCAACCCCCTCACCACCCAGGCACTGCCTGCACTGCTCACTTTAAGCCCGGGGGGAGCGTATGGGGAGCGCGTCACTATGTCCGCTATCGGTATCGTGCTCATCACCCCATGGGGTCCAAGTACTCGTCCAGATTAATGGAGGCGATCACGGGCCCCGCCGCATCGTCCCTGTATGGGCAAACGGTGTTGACGGGGCACTCCCTGCAGTTCACCGTCTTCAACGTTATCGCTGGCCTGCCCTCCATCATTGAATCCACGTATTCATGGAACGCTTTTATCACCTCTCCCCCCAACGCGGAGGAGACGAAGAACCCCCTCACGTCGTTATCGTACACGTACAGCAGCGCTGCCCTGGGCTTGCCGTAGAGGGAGGCGTACGCGGCTGCCTGCAGCACGTCCTCGATGGGAGGCCCGCCGCCCCTCAGCTTCTTGAACTTTATCTCCACCACGTGGCCCCACTCGTTCAGGAATAGGTCGGCCCTCCCCGACAAGGTAAAGCCGCGGTACTCATGAGCGGCCTCCCTCGACTCATAAACGCCGAGCCTCCTCTGAATCTCCGATATGAGGGAGTCGTGAAGCGATGAGCCTATGAATTGGGAGAATACGTCCATCATAGTGGACCCCCAACGCCTATCCGAGCCCATGAATCCATGCATGGCGGAGCACCTGACGAACATCGCCACGGGCACCTTATTCGAGTCCAGCCTCTTCATCTTGGAGAGAGACTTCAGCACAATCATCGACTTCACCAATTCATCGGGCCTAACCCCGCCCAGCGCGGCCAAGTCCCCGCCCAGGGGGATCCTCTCCACGGCCTCATCCAAGTCATCCACCCCGGCGAGGAGGGCCACCAGCTCCACGTAGCTGCGCGGATCCGGTCCAGCCGCTCTGCGCCAATTCATTCTCACCTGTGCAGGGCCGTGACGTGGTTAAAAAACAAACGGCCTAACCCTGCCCAGCTCCGCCTTCCTCCAGGAGCTCCCGCACCGCCTCCTCCCACACCGGCGTTAACCTGTTCACGTCGTCCAGTATCTCTCCGTATATCTCGAGCAGTCGGCGACCGGCCGGCGTCAATTGAGCCCCGCCCCTCCTGGAGCCGCCGCGCCACCCCTTCACTACGCTGACCCCAAGCCTCTGCTCCATTTTATCGATGTAATTCCACACGAATCTGTAAGACATGCCGAGCTCCCTCGCTGCCCTGGATATGGAGCCAGTGCGGTCTATGGCGGCCAGTATGTCGTACCCCCCCGGCCCGATGACGCTCTGGCCCCCCACCTCTATCCAAATCCTGTGCTTAATCCTCACATTCACCCTAAACCCCCCGCGGCGATCAACGCGTTAACTCCCCCAGCAGGTGGCTTAGGACGGGCTTTATCAATTCATTCACGGCTAGCCTGACCGCATCGGGGGAGCCTGGGAGGCAGAAAGCTACGGCGGAGTCGCCCAGCACGCATGCGCACGCCCTGCTCATCATGGCGTGAGGACCGAGGCTGGCCTCGCTGCGCCTCCTGAACGCCTCCCCGAACCCCTCCACGTCCTTGGAGCACATCTCCGAAACCACGTCGGCCGTCATGTCGCGCCTCCCCACCCCGGTCCCCCCTATGGTTACAATGACGTTCGCGCCCATGGATTGAAGAACAGTCACGGCGCCCCTCAAGTAATCCCGATTATTGGGGACCAGCACTGGGCTGTAGACCCGCCCGACGTCCCTCAGCAAGCCCGCGGCCAAGCTGCCCGACTCATCCTCGTAACCCCCCTCCTCCAAGTACTTACGGAACCTGGAATCGCTCACCACCACTATGCCTACCACGGGCTCCACCCTGGGCTGTTCATGAGATGGCTTGAACATCGCCCGACCGCTCCCTCCTCGATTAAAAGCCTTCCCTCACCAATCAACCGACAGATTTAGCTCCTCGGGGGTTGGGCGATCTCTCTCCACTGAGGGAGGGCTTGCAAGCTTTCGCTCACACGCTTCCCCAACAATTCCCAAAAAGCACGCCCTAGGCCCAACTCACGCAGTGCATTAGCGCGTTTAAGATTGGAAATACATACTCCATCGGCCAGCTTTATTATGGGAACTTTCAAAAAGCTAGAGCCGTTCATCAACCAAGTAGGTGCATCGCCATGACTTGCATCACCTCCTTAACGCCATAACGCATCCACAGTGGGAGGGTGGTTGGTTATTCTTTTTCAATTTTTACTTTTTATTTTATTTTTTCAGACTTTTTACGCCCTACTGGCTTACCCGCCTCCTAGTCGTTCATAACAGTGCTGAGAGCAAGCTTTTGTTTTGGCGAGTTCACTGAACCGGGCCAGTCCTTAGTGCTCTGTAAAGAAATGATATTGACCCTAATTTTCAGCCGGTGGAGGGGTATTGCGGCGTGAACCGGCCTTTTGCTCCTGTATATTATTCTGGGCCGAAAGATGTAGTTTATTGAAATTGAATATACTTGTCCACGTGTGTATTAGAAATACTTAATACTTTGATCCCTCAATGCGCCGGCTTGACTTGGTGCATGCAGTCAGGGATGCCCGCTCACTATGTGGATGCCGGCTTTGCGCTAATCGCGACGGGCGTCGCGCCAAACATTTATATCGCTTTACATAGCAGTATGAAATGAGATAAGGAGTATTTCCAATGACTGGTTCCCACGGGCAGAGTTCAGGGACGTGTACGTAATGGAGATGTTGTTGATGCCTACGATCCAATCCTTCAATTACAGCCCAATGCCCAGTGAATTTTACCTTCCATATTTTTGAGAGAATATTCAGTAATTTCATAGTGACGCGTCGATGAGGTTTAAGGATTGGAAAATTATATATTTCTTTGATGTAACAGGGTCTACGGTTAAACCCTAGGCACCGCCCATCAGCGGCTCCTCCTTTCCGTCCTTGAGGGGCAAGGGCTCCCCGAGGTCATAGGGACGCCTGAAGGTGTTGCTCCATCGTGGTCCTCGATGATGGGTAATGGCTTCTTGACTGCTTGAGGTGCTATGTCGGTTACCCTCTTCAGAGCTTTGAAGCGTAGAGATAGTGGTTTGTTTTGTTATGCATTGCATATTATGCATTCCAAGTCGTTTTTATTTACCGATATTTATAAACAGCGGTATGGGGTTAAGTGACGTCTGGAACGCGGTTAAGCAATTGGCGTCGAGGCCCCGATACACGGTGATATTCGCGTCGTTGGCCGCCGCCTTGATGGCGATTTATTATTGGCTCTTCATCAGCTCAGCGGTGGGCTTCCTATTGCTTGGCAAGTACTACACGGCGTACTCAATAACCATGGCGGTCGCCCTCTCGGTGATGGTGAGCATGGCCATATCCGTGAACTTGATGGCTTACGGCACACTATCCAAGGGCAAGCTGGGCGTGTCATCCATAGTTATAGGCGCGCTGCCCAGCGCGTGCTGCACCTCGCTCGTGCCTGCATTGCTGGCATCGCTGGGCGGCTTCTCCTTCGCCGCCTCCATGACGGGGAAGATACAGGGCGCGCTGGGTGAGCTAGCACCCGTCCTGGACCTAGCGGCAGTGGTGTTAGCGGTCATAAGTCTCCATAGAGCCTCCACATACATATCCAGGGGGCATTGCAGGGTTGGTGGGAGATGAGGCGCAGAATTATAATTATCGCACTAATCGCGGCTGCATTGATAGGCGCTGCATTGATCGCATTGAATCTCCACGGCCACGGCCGCAGCCACGGCATCGGCGTAAATGTTGGGGATCAAGTCCCTAATGATTGGTTCGCGCTTCCAAACGGCACTATCGTTCACCTGGATCAATTGAGGGGGCACTACGTCCTACTGTACCTGGTGACCACTTGGTGCGATGCATGCGCATTGGGAGTCTCTATGCTCGGCCACGACGCCGCCGCGTACGCCGCGAGGGGCATCTACGTGGTGATTCTGGAGCAGTACAATGACTTGGGGTATCAAGGCATGCCTATCACCAGCTTCATTCACAGCTTCGCTGGCAATGTGCCTGGAAACTTCATTGACGGCAACGCAAGCCTCCAATTGACGAAGACATTCAACCCAACGCTCCAGCTCGACGCGTATTACTTGCTATCGCCAAACGGCACCGTGATATACAAGGGATTCAACCTGCCCAACACCTACGGCGAGCTGCTCCCCATAATAGCAAAGCTGAAGTAGGCGAGGCAATCATCAACCCCGCAGCGGCGCCAGCACCGCCTATTTCAATGGGCGTTAGATCGCAGCCGTGGGGCGACGGGTGAGTTACGCTACCTGGCGGGACTGCTGCGGGCCGTGGGGGCGCTGGGGGTCGTTGATCCATCATAGGTAATTCATTATGGATGTTTGCCTCCCCATTAATTGCCTAAGTATGCTGGACACGTCGTACCTGAAGAGGGCCTTGACGGCCGTGGGCGCGTCCTCGCCCTTAGCCACCATGTTTTGAAACACGTGCGTCATGCTCTCCCTTATGTGCCAATTCCCCACCGTTACGTAGTACTCCGGCAGCACCTCCCTGATTATTATCACGGAGCCCGACCTATTCCTGGACTCCAGGTACCGCAGGAGGGAGAGGCGGGCGGCTTGATACCCGCCGTCCAAGAACTTCACCTCCCCCCTCCAATTCTCCCTGTCTATCACCACAGCGGGCTCCCCGGAGGCCCACGGCGTGAAGGGGTGCCATATCTCCACCCACGACACGTTGAGCGGGCCGGGGCTTATGAGGACGGCGAACCTATTCCCCAGGTACTCAGTGAAGTAGAGCTCGTGGGCGGCTACCCACGGCATTGACCTAACGCGCCTCAACAAGTCGTTCCCTATTATCGTGTCCACCGCGGTTATGGCCCACCGAGTCGGCACTAACCTCCTCCTCCGCCGCTCCCCTAGGAGGCCCATGGAGAACGCCCTTATGATGGTGTACACATCAACGCCGGCACCGCTCAGCTCCAGCACCGCCTTATCAGCGCCTAAATCGTCGAATATCAACTGCTCCAGCCTGCGGGGCAGGATGGGGGAACCGCTCACGCGTATCCCCACGGCCCTCACTAGGGGTGGGTGGGGGAGGTTCAGGGGATCCATGGACACCCCGCCCGCCGGCGGCCCATCCGCCCTGACCTCCACATCCACGGGTCTCAGGGAGGACGCAGCCACGCTGAGCTCCTGCTCGTACAGCCTCAATGGATCGCGCGCGTCCACCTTAGCGGTGGAGGCCACCATGGAGGCCCGAAGGCCCAGTATATCCCTGAGCTGTGCCCTCCCCCACCAACCCATGGGGTCCTCGAACTCCCTGCCCTCATCCCCCGACTTGCCGGGGGGTACACCAAGCATCACGCTCACCCTTGGGTACCCGCTCTCCCCGACGACCACGCTGGGGGGAGAGGCCCCGTATATCTCCCTGCCCACTATCTTCAGCACTGGCTTCAGCCTCCGCTGCCTATCCAGGAGCGGGCACTCCGGCAACCCGCACAACTTCTTGCGGCCCTTGCACTCCGCGCAGAGGGAGGAGGGTATCCTCACTACCACGCGCGTTAAGAGTGGAAGAGACTTAAAACGCTATTGTGCAGGCGGGGAGACGGGGTTAGTCGAAACTTAGGTGGTTTTCACAGGTTGCCTGGAGACCCCCCGCGACTAGCCTATCACAACGGCCTCCTTCAGCATGTTGCCGGAGCTGAACCTATCGGGCGAGAAGGGGGCGGCTAGATCGCTTAATCTCCCGGTCGCCACGTACTCCGCCATCAACTCACCCGTGAGGGGGGCCAGCATGAACCCATGCCCGCTGAAGCCGCTGGCCACGTAGAGCCCCTCGGGCCAGTCCTTTCCTCTCCCCATTATGTGGCTGTGATCCGGAGTCATCTCGTAGAAGCCAGACCATACGCGCATCACCCTGAGGCGGCGGGTGGCGGGCACCATCTCCTCCATGGCCCTTGCCCAATTCGTCAGCCAGTCCAGCGTGTTCTCGAAGGGCTTGAGGCCCGGCTCGTCCTTCCCCTCAATGCTTCCAATCACCTCCCCCCTCATGGTTTGGGCAATGTAAGCGTTGGTCTGCGTGTCTATTATGAATGGCTCCATGAAGTACCTCACGGGCGCCGTGACGCCTATCTCCTTGCGCACAGGGGTTATGGGTAGGTCAATGCCTAATTGAAGCATTAAGTCCTTGGTCCATGCCCCGGCCGCCACGATGACGCTCTTAGCCCTTGCGAACGCCCTCCTCCCCTTCACCTCGCTTACCTTCCCATTGCTTATGGTTATCTTGGTCACCTCCGAGTTCTCCACGTACTCCACGCCCAAGTCCCTCCCCCTCGTGTAGTACCCGGCAATCACGTAGTCGTGGTGGAACTCCCCGTCCTGCTCGCCCAGCACCGCCCCCACGTACCTCGACTTATCTATGTAGGGGTACCCCTCCGCCAGCTCCTCCCTGGTGAGGAACTTGACTGGGACGCCGAGGGGCTTCCATACCTTCTCATTCAGCTCCTTGTATTGATTCAATACCCTCTCCTCCCTAGCCAGCCAGAGGTACCCGCTTCTCTCGAAGATGGCGTTCCACCCCAGCTCCCCGGACAGCCTCTCCATTACTCGAGCGGACTCAATGGCGTACCTCGTGTTCTCCGCGTTCCCGAAGTGAACCCTGAACCTGGAGACGTTCCTAGTGGAGCTGCCGCCCCCCACGTATCCCCGCTCCATGACTATGACCTTCAACCCCCTCCTCGCGA
The DNA here is from genome assembly GCA_002508315.1 of Thermocladium sp. UBA166. Taxonomy (GTDB): domain Archaea; phylum Thermoproteota; class Thermoprotei; order Thermoproteales; family Thermocladiaceae; genus Thermocladium. The sequence goes on along the minus strand of DAHE01000012.1, from coordinate 7,399 downwards.
GGCCATACGCGGTGGCGAGCCCCACCACGCCGCCCCCCACCACCACGACGTCCCCCACGAAGGACTGAAGACCGCGCCCCCCCTCACTCACTTGCATCACCTACAACCCCCATGGGGATTGGATGCAGTGGGAACCTCTGCTTGAAGATCCCCACCTCCCTGGGCTTCTTCTGGAATATCCTCGCCAGTATGAGGGTGGCCGTCATCATGCACAGCTTTCCCTGGCACGCCCCCGTGCCCAGCCCCGTGGTTCGCTTTATCTTCTCCATGGAGGGCGGGCGGAAGTTCCTGGCCTCCAGGGTCTCCTCGTGCAGCACAGTCACCTTGATTTCCCTCACCCCCGTCAACGCCTTCACGTCCTCCAGCAAGTCGCCCAGGCTCACGTCCTCGCAGGGGCATATCAACTCCTCCTCGGCGTCCTCCAAGTTCATCTCGCTGCCCCACTGAGGCACGTTTATCACGTTGGGCTCCACGAAGAGACCTATCTCGTGCAGCCCCTTATCCAGCCTCTGGAACGCGTTGAACTGCTTCGGCGACGCCACGTTTATGGCCGTCCTGAACTCGGCTATGGCCTTATCCAGATCCGCCTCCCCAATCCTCCCCTCCTTGAAGGCTATGCTCGCCGCCACCGCCTTTGCCTGGAGTGGTATCAAGTGTATCGGTATCAAGCCGCTTGCCTCCCCCACCACGTAGGCGTCCGTGGTGCCCATCACCTCCCCGCTCCAGGAGTGCCTGGGAATCATGCCGCCCAGCTCGTGCTCGTAGTAAGCCTCGCCTCCCCACTGAACCACGGCCTCTATCGCCGGCACCCTGGACGTCGCCACTAGCGCATCCACCCCCATCCCGACGAGCTTCTCCCTAGTGAGGCTGACCGAGGTCTCCACGTTGAGCTCCCTCGCCAAGTCCCTGTACGCATCGCTTCTCACCTGAACGGAGTTGTCGAGCAGCGAGACGCTCACGCCGGCCGACTTAATCGCGTGCGCCACACGCACTCCCCAATCATCCGAGCCGTATACAGCGACCGACCTGTGCTTCAACGCGCCGGACCTGAGGAGCATTAGGTACGTCCACCCCGTGAAGGTGGTTACGTGGGCGTTTCCGGGGTATACTATGGGGACCTCGCGGGACCCCGTGGCGAACACGACGTATCTATGCCTCAACTTGAACACTGCCGAGCCGTCCAGCGAGTGCGCGATCACGGCGTCCTCCAGCTTTCCATCGAACGCCGCGCCCGCCAGGATGGTGACGTTGGGATCACCCTCGAGCCTCCCCGTTAAGTCCCGGATCAACTCGGCCGGCACCCTCCCATCCACCAGCTTCCCCGAGTCCAGGGCGTGGCGGCCCCCGAGGGTCTTGAAGCCCTCCACCACTGTTACCCTGAAGCCCAGCCCAGCCAGCTCTCGCGCGGCGGATAGCCCGGCGAGCCCGCCGCCCACCACCAAGACGTCCCCCGCCACCTCCTTCACGGCTGCTCTCGGCGGCTCCGGCAGCGACTCCATGTCTAGGTGATTCATTTGCCTCGCCATGCTGCTCGCCACCCCCCAGAACCTGATTATCCATTTATTCCTAGGGAACCTGCCCGGCGACGCCATCCTCCTCACGGTCCTAAGCCTCATGAGGAAGGGAACCCTGGGGCTAACCCCGCCCTCTCCCTCGCATTGATTAAACTCGCCCATGCTAAGCCAGTAACCCTCGCACCACCACTCGCAGCACACGAACCTCCTCTCCTCGCCCGTCCTGGCGCTGTATAATGATTCCTTCACCATTAAGTCAAGCCCACTCGACGTGCTTTTTAAGTTTAAAACCAGAGCGTAGGGGCTCCCTCATGGCAGTGGAGGAGTTCAACCGCGGGGGGAGCTGGGCATTAATCCAGGGAGGCGGTGGTGCCTAGTGCCGAGCAGGTGTCCCTACTTCGTTGCTGAGGGGGTGGCCGGCTCGTGCGCCCCGCAGGGAGTGGAGGACCTGAGGCGGTGGCGGAGGGAGGGGATAACCGCGGCGGTGGCTGTGCTGGAGGAGTGGGAGATGGAGGACGAGGGATACCCACTGCGGCGGTACGTGGATGACGCGGGGAGGCTGGGCATTGAGGTGCTGCATGTCCCAGTTCGAGATAATCAAGCCCCGTCGCTGCGCGACTTCACCTCAGTGCTGGAATGGATAGATGAAGCGGCGCAGCGGGGCGGGGTGTTGGTTCACTGCAGGGCCGGGGTTGGGAGGAGCCCCACCGTGTTGGTGGGCTACCTAATGAGGAGGGGGTTGAGCCTGGAGGAGGCGTTCCTAGCAGTGAGGAGGGCCAACCCAGACGCATCCCCCACGCTCGCGCAGTGGGAGGCGCTGGAGGCGCTGAGGAGGGCGCTTCACCATGATCAACGCCCGGGAAAGCCTTAATGAAGCCCAACGCGGTCCAATTAGGGAGCGGGTGCGGCTGGTCATCGGTTAAGGATAAAAGGGAGTCCCCGACCAGCGTGGCAGATGATTGAGTGGGTCGTGTTTGATTTGGACATGACGTTGCTGGACACCTTCAGGGGCTTCTACAGCGCGTTCATCAAGTGCGTGGAGGAGCACGGTGCGCAGCCCCCGACCAGCTTCGACTCATTCCTGGCGGATTACGAGGAGAACCTGCTCAGGTCCTACGTGCCGGGCGGGGTGGACTCATTCCGGTTTTGGCGCCGTTGCTGGTCCATATACGTGGACGCGGGGGAGGTTGGGAGGCCTATTCCCGGCATGACTGGGTTAGTGAAGCTGCTCAAGGCTGAGGGGAGGCGAGTCATAGTGGCGACGGGCAGGGAGGTGGAGAGCGGCTTGGTTAGGAGGGAGGTGGAGGCGGCCGGGATCTCGGGGGTGGATGCTATCCACTCCCTAGGCGACCTGGGGAGGGGCACTAAGCTGGACCTGCTGCGAGTAGTTATCGAGGAGCACGGCATAATCCCCAGCCTAACCGCGTACGTCACAGACACGCCGCGCGACGTGGAGGCAGGCATAGCAGTTGGGTTTAACTCCATCGGGTTTGCGTCCTGGACCAGGAGGTTCCCCATGGTTCCCGTGGCCAGCACGGCAAGCGATGTCCACGAGATAATAAAGAGACTCGACGCGGGGCAGTGAGCGGGCGCGGCTCGACGCAGGTAATGGAAACCCCATGAGGGGGAAGGGGGGGCGTGCTTCACGCCCGGCTGTCATTAATGGGAAGAGCTTGGTTCCCCCTTCATGAGTGCGGGGAGCTTGGCCGGCGATAATCTTTAAAAAAGCGACGTGAATGGACTATCGGGCGGCCGTAGTCTAGTTTGGATCAGGACGACGGCCTTCCACGCCGTAGATCGTGGGTTCAAATCCCACCGGCCGCACCAAAGCCATAGCGCTTAAGGTATGGTTCTTGAAACCGACCTCTTGCCCTTTAACAATTAGCGGTCCTCCGTGCCTACTTTCTGGGTGGCTGGGTGTGATGTTTGCGATGCGTGTGGGGCATTTGCGTGTCCAATTTTTGGTAACGCAGATAAACATTCCCTAATGCTTAATAATTCAAGCCGCGTCGCCTCAACGTGAATAAGACAGTGGTGGGTTCCGCCATGTTTCTCTACGCAGTGGTGGGGGTGCTGCAGGTAATCCTTCTAAGCGTGGTCGCCGTGGCGCTGCACAGCGTAACCGCCTTTATGGCGATTGACTTGGCGCTCGCCTCACTCGCATTGGTGCCGGTGATACTCTTGATTGTGGGCTCCACGGTGGGCGGGGTGGACCCATTGCTGTTGATAGCCTCACTGGTGATGTTGATGGGGGCCATCATGAACGTCGGCTCCGCGCTCGTCGAGTACATTCACGCCGCGCTCCACGCGGGGCTAATGCCATTGCCGCCCGTGTACTCCATAACGGCGTCGATAATGTTCCTCGCGGGTTGGTTGCTCACTTCCGCCTTTCTGGTAACCAGGATACGGGGGGCCCTGGCAGCGGTGGCCGCCGTGTTATTGGTGATGGGCTACGCCATCGGCCTGGTGCCCGTTGTAGCGTTGAGCGTGGTGAGGCCCGGCGTGGGGTTGATTCACGTCATTGGCGTGATCGGCATGACTGGCGCCGCGTTTAAGGTGGCGGGGCAATTTGCTGGGGGCGTGGCCGTGATCCTGCGGACGTGATGGGGCTGATCCCCGGGAGCCGCAGAAACCCTTTTATTCCCGGGAAATAGATAATTAAATGCGAGTGGAGGATGACTTGAGGAGCTGCGTCCTGGGCCTGGGGCGGGACGCCATTAAGGCCGTCTCCGGCGAGCTTGACCTGGCTGAGCAGGACTTGAGGAGCGCGGGGCTCCTACTGGATAGCAAGGCGTATAGCCACGGCCTGTTAATGCTTCAACAATACGCGGAGCGCGTCGCAGGGACCGCTTGCGCTCTCTCAGGAGTGGGGGGCGAGGCTTCATTCGATGCATCCATGGATTGCCTGACCAAGCTGCTCGACCCATCCATGGCCATAGATGAGTCGCTGAGGTGCCTCCCCATCGTCATAGGCAACTTATTGAGGAGCGCGTTCAGCGGCAGCAACGTTGTTGAGAACGTGATGAAGGAGTTGGACAGCACCATGAGCAGGAACTACCAGCAGATGCTGGACGAGGTGAAGGGGAAGGTGGAGAAGCAGATAGCCGCGGCGCGCGGCGGCCATCAGTCGCTGGCGGATAACTTGAGGGACTTAAAGGCGTCGCTGGGCAAGTCATGCGCTGAGGACTATAGGAACAAGAAGGAGCTGTTCAACACTGCCAGGGCAACCATGAACCGCCTCGTCGACGCGTTGAGGGGGGACGGCAATGCATTGATGGATGTAATGGGCGCGGATAGCGTGGGCGCGATACGATCCATGGCCCAAATGATTCAATCCAGGGAAGTCATGGCGGCGGTCCAGGAGTGCCTAGTGAAGAACGCTGTTTACTCCCTCTCCATAGCGCTGGTCGCCCCGCTTGGCTTTGCCCTTAAGGACAATGAGGACAAGCTACGGAGGACCTCCGGGGACTGGACGCCCCTCAACCTAGGGGGGAACTCCCTATGCGCGGCAGTGGGGCGAGAGATGGTTAACAGCCTCGGCTCAGCCAAGCCTCACAGGGTGATGAAGGCCATGATAACCAACTCCGACGACCCCAACCTAAGAAACCTGAGGGCCAGTATAGCCAGGATATCCACCGCTCGCTGACGCCTCCATTCACGGCGGGGGTTTCGACCCCGCTGGAGCAACCATCATACCTGGAGTCCCCCTGGGTAGGCGTTATGCTTCAAGGCCCGCCGCCAGCATGGAGCAGCGCGCGGCTCATGGGCTGCGGGCTGCCCCCGCGTGAAGAGACCTTCAACCGCTCAAGAAGCGGGCTGGCTAGGCGAGGGGCTTGAGGGCTGGGCATGCTTAAAAGGTGGGGCTTGCCGTGGATCCGTGGAGGACTTGGCGCCGGCGCTGGCGGCGGCCGTGATTTGGGCTTACGCGTCGATAATGTATAGGGACTTCATGGTTGACCTGGGCGTGGTTAGGTTGAACGTGCTTCGAATGATCTATGCATCACTGGCCCTCCTAGTCCCCTCCCTGGTTCTCGGCATTGAATCAGCCGCGGCCTACGGCGCTGTCAGCGGCGTCCTCTCCCTAGCGCTGGGGGACTCCCTCTACTTGAGGGGGATAAAGGCGGCCGGCGTCTCCACTGCTCTCCCCGCGGCGTATAGCTACATAGTGATGGAGCAGTTCGTCGCGATACCCCTAGGAGAGCCCCTTAAGCCGGCCTTCCTAGCAGCCGCGGGCCTCGTGTTGATCGGCGTCTACCTCCTCGCGGGCCGGGGAGGGGGAGGGAGAGGGGGGAGCAAGTCAATCGGCGTGTCCTACTCCCTCGCCGCCGCCGTGGCTTGGTCCATTGGGTACGCCGCGATTAGGGTGGCTGGGATGCATGGCTTGAACCCAGTCTCTACAGCATTCACCCGCGTGGCAGCCGCGCTCCCGGTCCTGGCAATTGCGGGCGGGGGCGGGGTTGGGGGCGCTGTTAGAGCGACGTGGAGGACGCCGCTTCCCCTAATCGCCGTCCTGGACCTCGGCGTCGGCTCCGCGCTCTTCGCCTACTCCAGCGTGGCGGTCGGGCTGGCCCCCACCGTGATAGCCACGGGCACTGCCCCCCTGGCGGCTCAACTCTTCTCCAGGGCAATGGGGAGGGAGCGGCCGACGCGCAGGGAATACGCGGCAGCGGTCCTCGTGCTGCTCGCCGTGGCCATCTCCTTCCAGTGAATCCCTCCAAGGCGCTGCAGGGGAGGGGGCGATTCATTTATTATAGCCCCAGCGGTATCAACGCGTGAGGGTTCGGGTTAAGTTCCTGGCCACCCTGTTCCAAGCAGCGGGGGTGCTGAGCATGGACGTGGATGTGGGGGATGGCGCGACCGTGGGGGATTTATTAAGGGAGCTCCGCATGTTAAAGCCGAGGGTCGTGGATGCGGTGATGGATGGAGGCTCCGTTAGGAGCGAATTCGTGGTCGTCGTGAATGGTAGGAGCATTGATTTCCTGAAGGGCCTCCACACGGTCCTTAGGGAGGGGGATGAGGTGGCCATTTTCCCATCGCTTGCTTTGGCTTAGCGGCGCCATGACCGCTATAGGTTGCGTTACCAGAAACTGGACACGCGAGTCAAAGAAACCCACCCCGCAAACAAAGCCTCTCCGAGGCTGGGAGGGTTGATTAACTCATTGCGTGTAGGGTGCGGGGCCTCGTCTCCGCAATGCCTACCGTCGGGGGCGAGCGTCGCCTCGGAGGGAGGGGGACGTAGCGTGTAAGGGGGCCCTTGCCCTTCAGGGTAGGGAGGGCATTGAAGATTTTAGCCTAGAGTGAACTGCACCGCCCCCGCGGGGATTTTCCGTCTCGTCAACCCCCTAGGTTAAATAACGGTATTATGGGGGTTGGCATATTGCTAATCTGTAAAGCATAATAAGCGAGTGTTTATATATCATTGATAATTAACAAGGTATGTAGATGAATAGGCTGGCGATAGTGGTATTGGTCGTGGGATTGATCGTGGCGGAGCTATTAGCGTCGTCAATTAACGTGGTAGTGACGGGGCGCGGTGAGGCAGGAGGGGTTAGTAATGGGGGCGGTGGGCCTTTATTTCCAGCGATCAACGTATCGCTTCCGTT
>DAHE01000012.1:0-208 GCA_002508315.1 Thermocladium sp. UBA166 | reverse complement strand
TGGCTTGCTTAACTTACTTAGGTCTATTTCGCGTGCCCTTGATTTTAGCTTCGGCATCAATATCGCGGCCGCGGGCGGTCAGGGCGGCAACGGCGTTGGCCAGGGCAGCAGCGGCGGTCAAGGCCCGGGATCGGCTAAAGTTGGTGAGTCCTCGCAGGCCGCGGGCTCTCCGCATGTGGCCACGAGCGCGGTGTACCTCACCACGCTG
>DAHE01000025.1 GCA_002508315.1 Thermocladium sp. UBA166 | reverse complement strand
ACTAGGTAAACCTATAAATAGTAATGCTAGACCGAGCCATTCAAAAAAGGATAATCTCTTTCCTTCCATAACCTATCCCCTGGTTAGTATTATAAAGGGCTAGGTTTGTCCTTTTCCTATCACTACCTCGCCGCCCGCCTTCAGTATCTTCTCTATCGCCGACGCTGAGGCGGCGGCTGCCTTAACCATTATTGGTTCATCAATTGACCCCTCGCCGAGGAGCTTATCGTAGCCCAGGGCGGCTAGGTCCACAACGTACCTGCCCGACTCCTGGACCGCCTTCCCCTGCGCAGCCAACTCCCTAATCATCTCGCCCAGCCTCCCCACGTTTATAGGCCTGAGCCTGGTCTTGAGGGGAGGGGGCTGGACGAAGCCGTGCTTGCCTATTAATGGCCATCCATTGTTTTTCTCCGCCAACTCCATTAGAATGCTTTTCTTGTGCTTCAGCAGTCCAACCCTCTCGCTTCCCCCGCTGTTGTTTCTCCTGTGCTGCCCCACCCTACCCCACGAGTGCGTCCTCCAACCCCTGAGCTTCCTGGTCTTCCTAGTGAATCTCCTGGTCATTTCACCACCAACCCCGACGTGCCTTTTTAAATTTTTCAATGGAAAAAGTGATTGAAAGAAGTCAAATCATCCTCCGCAGCAACTCATTTATCCCGCCTCCCCTATACCCCAAGTCCCCGCCGTTTCCGTAATTGGCCTTAATTCCCTTCAACCCGCCCTTTGGCGGGTGCAGCCTGAAGAACGGCTTCAAGCCCTTCAAGCACTTGCCCTTCCCCCCGCACTTCAGAGATGCCTTTCCCTGCATCAAATCATTGACGAACTCCTCCAAGCTGTTCCAACCGCTTGCCTTGACCGCATCATCCGTCAACGGCCTCCCCCCGCTCAGCCTCCCCCTGCCCCGCAGGAGGAGGAGCAGGGTCTCGCCATCTATCTCACCCCAAGCTACCCAGTCCTTAACGATCGACAGGGTCCCCCTCAGCGACGGGGAGTCCCGTAGAACCACGCATGAGTGGCGACTCCTAAGCCCCAACAATTGGAGCGCGTGCTCCACGTCTCCGGGGACATCCACCTCACCCTTTAGCCTGATCACGGCAATCATTCCCGTAGAGCTTGTTTGTTTCTGCTCCATGCATCACCACCTATATCCTGAACCCGTAGGTATCCCTCAAGGCGTTCCACACTGCCTTGGCGAAATTAATTGTGGTCCTGGTCCTCCCCCTAGCGTCGAGCCATATATCCCTTATCCCCGCCAGGGATAGTATCTTCTTTGCAGTGTCGCCCGCAACCAACCCAACGCCCTTCGGCGCGGGGATCAAGCTGACCTCGACGCTGCCCGACTTGCCGTTAACCTGGAACGGCACGCTGTGGGGTTCATCGCAGGAGCAGTGCCACGAGCCGCAGCCCCTCCTCACCGGGGTTATCCTTATCTTGGCGTTCCTAACAGCCTTGTCTATGGCCTGGCTCACCTGCCTGGCCTTGCCTATACCTATGCCCACGTAGCCGTCCTCGTTACCCACGGCAACCACTGCCTGGAACTGGCTGACCTCCCCCGCATCCGTCTGTCTCTGGACCACCTTTATGTCGAGCACCTCGTACTTCAATCCAGGAAGAAGAGCGTCAACTATCTCCGGCTCCTTTATGGGCATGTTCATGCTGAAGATATCATCTATGCTGCGTATTTTTCCCTCCTTTACCATCCTCCCGAGCTGAGTCCTAGGCTGCCACTCCTCCAGCTGACTGGCTTCCTCTGAGGCCATCCTAAATCAACGAAAAGAGGCCCCGAGGAGCAAATATAAAGATTCCCTCGAGCCGTGGGGCTATGATATCACTTGAGTATCACGGAGTTAATTTATCTAATATTGTAATTTAAACATGGACTTGCTTGACCCGATGAACGCCGTAGCAGCCAAGCAGGAAGGCAATGCGCCGGGGTACGACATACTCTTCGCGGCGCCGGACAGGGATGGCTCGATCGTATCCGTGAGGGTTCACAAGCAGGTAAAGGAAATGCTAGCCGAGATAGCGGAGAAGGAGGGATTGAACGGGGTCTCCGAGCTCGTCAGGTACATAATAGCTGGTTTCCTCATAGGGAAATACGAGCCCGCGAGGCCGGATCCCAAGGTGCTCCACGCCCCCATATTCCTCAACATAAACGTGAACAAGAAGGAGGAGGCGAGGGGCGAGTCATTGGTGATATCCATGGAGGCGGAGGAGGCGGCCAGGGAGGCGGAGGAGTTCCTGGCCAAGGTGAGGCGAGGCACGGTTCAGTTGAGGGGGAACGAGTACGCCAAGAAGCTCAGGGACAGGATAGCCAAGCTGATGGCTCGGTCGCTGCGGTACGGGTTGGAGGATGAGTACGCCAAGCTGAGGACCGTGTTCAATGCATTGCAGGAGTGACGAAAAGCTTTTCATGACACTGGCGGAGCGGTGGCATGGGCTTGCTGCTGGTGTACACGGGCAATGGGAAGGGCAAGACGACGGCCGCGCTGGGCTTAGTGCTTAGGGCGAGCGGGCACGGGCTTAGATCCATAGTAGCCCACCTAATGAAGACTCCCTACTATAGATCCAACACCGTGGGCGAGCGGGAGGCATTGGCGGCCAGGCTGGGCGACTTGGTGGAGGAGTACTTCATGGACCCCCTGGTGCTGAGGAACCCCCGCGCAGTGCTTCGAAGGGCGGTTCAGAGAAGCGCGGAGGTGAGGCCATTCCTGTTGGTGCTGGACGAGGCGAATAACTCCATAAAGAACGGCCTCCTAGGCATAGACGAGCTGCTGAGCGCGATAGAGGAGGTGCCCAGCGAAACCAATGTAGTGGTGACGGGGAGGGGGGCGCCGGAGGAGTTGGTGAAGAGGGCCGACTTAGTAACCGAGATGAGGGAGGTCAAGCATTACTACGATAAGGGATTCGTCGGCGTGATGGGGCTGGAGTGGTGAGACGGGCCCGCTCAGCCTCCCGTGGGGAGGATTCTCGCCATTGACCCGGGCTCAGCCCTGGCAATCAGCGGAGGGGAAGTCGACGGCGTATACGGGGGTCGGGTATTGAGTGCTCACCAAGCCTACTTGGGGCGACCCGCTTGGATAGTGTTGAAGCACGAAGTAGACTCCGCCGCCGAAAGCCTCCTCAACGTAGCCATTAGTAATGGGGTAGCATCTGACCCCCTCCCCGCCCTAAAGGGTGGGGGCTCCGCTGGGGTCTGGGGCGTTACTCCCCTTTACGGGAGCTACTGGAAAAATCTTCAAAGTACTTCTATTAAGTTTCCTGCCTATCCCCCCTAGAAGGGGCGAGGCTTGCCCTTTTTCTATCATTTAGTTAACGTGAGGTGCGTGCCCGGCTAACTTCGATCCCCTCTCCCAAACCCTAATTAGGCTCGCTTTCCCCATCACTCCCCCCGCATCAAGATGTAGCGTAGTTCCTGTATGAGGTCATCTATCAAGGCCCTGCCCAGCGAGCCGGGGCTTCGCCTCCCCATCAATCTAAACCCTGACCCCACCTCAACCACCTCCGCTCCCCTCGCCGTGGATAGGAAATCCAGCATGGAGAGGGGACGAACAACCTCCCTCTCGTCAACCACTAGGTACCTAGTCATTAATCGCCTAACGGACGCCAAGTTGCTTCCATCTATCTTATTGATTAGGTTGCCCGCCCCGAACCTGGAGAGCGAGGGGGAGATGGCTGCCGCGTACCTCTCGGCCAATCTATCCGCTGCGCGGTCCATGGAGTCCACGGACTCTACTATCGACTCCAGCGCGCCCATCATGTCCAGCCCCCCCTCCAAGTGTATCGTGGGTACGCCAATCATGTCTGAGCATATGGATGCAGTGAAGGGAGAGAAGCCTGGGGCTATGCCCAATAGGCTATGCGCCTCCTCCGACGCTACGGCGCTGAGCGCGGTCGCCGCCTCGAAGTTGATTGCCAAGACGACGTCGCTGAACTTAGAGAAGTACCGCCTATGCCCCACCCCCCAATGCATTCCTGGAAGCGCGGGGTCGCCGAAGTGCCTGGCCGTGGCGAAGACGAACCTAAAGCTCTTCCGCGGGTTTCTGGACACCACGAACCTCACCAGCTTCGCCATCACGTTCACCGCCGGGCAAGCATCGGCGGTGCGCGGCCATGAATCCACGTGGGTCAGGAACACCACCGTCTCATCGCTGTCGCCCCGCCTATCCACCACCAAGTTATAGGCCAGCCCCTCCCTCACCCTGCCCCTCACGTGGACCTCCATGGGGGGCCCGGCCTTCACCTCCCCATCCACTGCTACGGCGGGTATTGGGGGGTAGTCATTGCTTTGAAGGGATAAGCCGGGCCCTTGAGGTATGAAGCCGAAACCGGGCCCCCTCAACACCAACACCTCAGCGCCAGACTCCACCGCGCTTCGGTAAGCCTCCTTCAATTCAAGCGGGTTGCGCGGCATGTCCGCCACGACGTAGTTGCTAGTCCTGCCCTCATAGAAGGGAGAGGGGGGAAGGGGCTCTGCCCTGACCTCATTGGAGCCCTCCACCACGCTTGCCAACTCGTACTCCGGAACCACGACGTGCACCGGCTGTAACACGTACATCAAGTCATGGTAGTCCAACTCCGTCAATAACATGGATAATAACTGCCTCTCCGCATCGCTTCCCGGAAGCACGGGGAAGGGACACTCCACTGGAGTTCACGTCGAGCCCAGTATATATGCATGACCCGCATGAAGAGGAGAACCGCTGCTTCCCGTCTGGGGCCTACCGCGTGAACCGCGACCACAATGAGGGCCCAACCGCTTCTTAACTCGAATGATGACGAGAATGTAGGCGATCGCGACTAACCGCTCTCCAGGAATGGGGATTTGGGATTGCCTTGGATGCACCGGTTCCTCGCTATGGTTGCCAGGCCTGGCAAGCATTGAGTGGTGATTGCTCAATGCATCGGAGTTCATCTGAATGCATATTGCTAATGCAAAGTAATTATAGGAAAGTGGTATTTTTATTCATATAGAGTAAAATTTATTAGTACATATACTTGCTAAGTGTGGCGAAGTAATATGGCAGCCACTCTTCAATCCGAGTTCCTGCAGGACACAATAATCATACTCAAGAAGGCGATAGAGATGGGGAAGCTGGAGAAGCAATTGTTCGATTACCTATCGAAGCCCCAGAGAATAACCATAGTATCCATACCTGTCAAGGCGAATGGATCGATCTCGTTCTTCGAGGGCTACAGGGTTCAGCATAATAATGCGTTGGGGCCGTTTAAGGGCGGGATAAGGTTCCACCCCGAGGTGACCCTGGAGGACGACATGGCGCTCGCCACCCTCATGACCCTCAAGAACAGCCTGGCTGGAATCCCATACGGGGGAGCGAAGGGCGCGGTAAGGGTAGACCCCAAGTCGCTGGACAAGCAAGCGCTGGAGGAATTATCCAGAGGATACGCGAGGGCCTTAGCCAACGTGATAGGGCCGGAGATCGACGTGCCGGCGCCGGATGTGGGAACCAATCCCCAGATAATGGCTTGG
>DAHE01000007.1 GCA_002508315.1 Thermocladium sp. UBA166 | reverse complement strand
ATCAGGCAATGCATAGTCATGACCCTATTATCATCTCTTAAGGCCGTTAACCTGGACAAGCTGGGGGTGCTCTGCTTCATCGTGGATTACCTGGGCGGGTTCGAGGCGTTTTCCTGGAGCTTCGAGGGGGGTTCACCCATAAGCCCCGACTTCATAGACGCGGTGGAGGAGCTGAGGGGCAGTGGAGCCATAAAGATGAACGGAGCCACTGTCTCCCTGGGAATTGAACAGCCGAAGCTGGACTGTGGATGGATGGCCGATAAGGTGAGGCGGACGGCGAACAGCGTCGTCTCCAATTACGCTCACCTGGACCTAGAGGAATTGATAAACGAGGCAACATTCCTCTATCAAGACCAGCAGTGACCGAGGCGAGCGGATCCCGGGACGGTGGGCGGAGCCATTAGCCCTCCCCTCCTCCCCTCCCCACGTATCCGCGAAGCTCCGCCGCTATCCTGTAGACCGCAGCCGGCCCCTCCATGGCGAACGCAGTAACTATCCCGACCAGATCCGCGCCCGCCCTCAGCCCCGCCATGACCGATGCGCCGTCGAGGAAACCACCAGTCCCTATTATTAATCCGCGATGCCCAACCCTGCGCGCGATGCGTATAAGGGAGACCACCAATTCATTTATAGGCGCGCCGCTGAGGCCCCCATACCCCCTCGACAGCGGGGCGGTAATGGGCAGCGTGTTGGCTATGGTCAAGCCAAGGCCCGAGGCAGCCAGCTCCGAGATTAATCGACGCTCCGCGTCCACGTCATTAAGCAGCGGGACCTTAATCAGAGCGGGCTTATCAAGCCTCCCCGCCTCGCCCAGCAACTGCCTTAATCCATAGCCCTCCAGCCAGAGTCCCCTATAAGTGGGGCTGCTCACGTTCAGCTCAACGTAGTCCACGCACTTTATGGCGGAAGCCGCCCTGGCGGTCCTGATCACCTCCTCCACTGTGAACCCAGCCGCGCTTACGATCAATAGCTTGGAGCGAGGCCATGAGGGGCACTTAGACTTAACTATGCGCAGCGCGGTTCCGGCCCCCATCGAGGGGAGCCCCATTGCATTGATCATTGCGCCCAGCTCGGGGTACTTCAGGAAACGAGGGCGGGGATTCCCCTCCCTGGGCGAGGGGGTTATGGAGCCCACCACGTGAAAGCCAACCGGCATCGCCGCCGCCAAATCGATTAGGAGGCCGTCCTTATCTATACCTGCCCCGATTCCTATGGGCCCATCGATGGTTCTATGATTGAGGCGGGCAGGGACGGAGGCGCGGGGGCCCAGCGCCTTGAGGAGCGGGGGTAGAATCGGCAGCCTGAGGAGGAGGTGGGAGGCCTCGTATGTGGCCTCGGGGGGCAGTTTATTTACTAGCGCCCTTAAGTTCATTCAGCAACTCACCCACTGAGAGGACCGCCCTCAGCTCAGTCCCAGCATCAGCGGCGCCCCCGCTTCTATCCACTATGGCTAGGGCCCTCACCACGTCCAGCCCCACCGACCTGAGCGCCTCGACTCCCCTCCTTATTGATGAACCGGTGGTTACCACGTCATCCACCACCAAAACCCGCTGCCGCGGCTCGTAGATGCCCTCCACGAGCCTCGCGGTTCCATGCTCCTTGACCTGCTTCCTGACGTAGATCATCCCCATGCCCATCCTATACGCAAGCATGGATGCCCACGGCACTCCGCCGCTCTCTATGCCGGCGATTAGCTCGGCGTCCCCGACCTCCCCGGCCATGAGCTCTATTATCTCCTTGTATATGGATGGAACAGATATGGCCCTCCTCATATCTATGTAGTAATCACTGGCTCCGCCGCTGCTCAGCTTGAACTCGCCGAACTGAACCACTCCATGCCTTCCTAACAAGCCTATCAATTCCTTTCTATCCACTCCTGCTCACCAATTGCTTCTCCACGTCCTCTAGGGAATTATAGGCGCCGCAGTAATCGCACTTAAGGACGGCTTGGCCGCCCTTGATTACCGTGAATGAGGAGGTTATTGGCTCCCTGGGCTTATTGGTGATGCACTTGGGATTCTTGCACCTCACTATGCCGCGGACCTTGGTCGGAAGCTGCACCTTGAATTTCTCGGCAACCTCGTAATTCCTGACCCTATTCACCGTGGCGGTGGGCGATATCAAGGCTATTAGGTTGAGCTCGTCATGGGTGAGGTCTCGTCCCTCTATCTTTATTATGTCCTTCCTACCCATCTTGCTGCTCTCCACGTTCATGACGAGCGCCACCCTGCCCTCCAGGCCGCTTATGTTCAATATCTTGAGGATGACCATGGCTCGACCGGCCGGCACGTGATCTATCACTATTCCCTCCCTTATTTTGCTTATTATCAATTCCTTGCTCACTCCACGCCACCCAGAACCAGCTTTATGAGCGCCATCCTGAGCGGGACCCCGAGGGCGGCTTGCTTGAAGTACCTAGCATGCCTCGTTTGATCCACCTCGAAGTCAACCTCATCCACCCTGGGAAGCGGGTGCAGTATCACCAATGAATCCCTCGCGCCGCGAAGCGACTCCATGGTTAACCTAAAGCTTCCCCTCACCCTCTCGTACTCCATTGGATCGGGAAACCTCTCCTTCTGTATCCTTACCACGTACAACACGTCCAGCCCCGCCACTGCCTCCTCCAAGTGATCGTGCATCTCAAACCTCATTCCTCTCCCCCTCATGAAGTCAAGCAGCTCAGCGCGAGGCTGTAGGCTGGGCGGGGATATCATGTGAAGCTTGACGTCGAATAGGGAGAGCACTTGAACCAGGGAATTGATGACCCTGGCGTACCTGAGGTCCCCCATGAAGCCTATGCTCAACCCATCGACGCGGCCGAACTCCCTCCACATGGTGTACGCGTCCAGCATTGCCTGGGTGGGGTGGTTCTGCGCGCCGTCCCCCGCATTTATCACGGGTGCATCCGCTATCTCAGCCGCGAACTTCGCCGCTCCCTCCAATTCATGCCTTATCACTATTAAATCAGCGTAGGAATCCAGCATCCTGATGGTGTCTGCCAGGTTCTCGCCCTTGGCGAGCGAGGATGCCTCGACTGAACCCATATCTATTACCCTTCCCCCCAGCCTTAACATGGCTGTCTCGAAGCTGAGCCTAGTCCTAGTGCTGGGCTCGAAGAAGGCGAGCGCCATTATTTTCCCATTCATTACCGAGAGAGAGGATTTGGAGTGCTTCTCCATTTCCTGGGCCTCCCGAAAGAGACCCATTAATTCCTCCCGGCCCCAGTCGAGGGCCGAGATCACATCCATTCCAAGCCAGGTATTCAACGAACCCTCAAACTCATCGAGTAACTCATTTATAAGGATTCCCACCATCGCGAGCCACATGAGGATCAATGAACGGGCCCTTCCCCTCCTGCCTCGCCAAGTGGGCCCTAACCTCCCTGCCCCTCATGGCGGAGAGCACCATGGCGATGGCAAGTATGACCATGCTTGCCAGGAAGGCGGAGTGAAGACCTGACAGGAAGGCAGTGGTCACGCCGCCGACCAGGTCGGACGTGCCGAGGAAGACCTGGAACGCCACGTATCTCGGCACGGTCAGGGAGGCTATCGTGATGGAGAGGACATAGCTGATCAATATACCTATGTTGGCCAAGGTCCTTAGTATGCCCGATGCCCCGCCGTAGAACTCACTGCTGGCGTTGGCCATCACCGCGCTGTTGTTGGCTGGGAAGAAGAACGCGGACCCTATCCCCCCCACTATCGACGCAGCTATTATGTAGGGGTACGGCGTGGCCAGGCCCAGCAGGGAGTAGGCCCCCGCCGCGGCCAGCATGAGCCCTATCCCCAGGGTGGCGGGCAACCTAGCCCCCATCCTATCGCTTAGGCGGCCGGCCCATGGGCCGAGTAGGCTGGCAAGCACGTAGCCTGGAACTAGGAGAAGGGAGGCGGAGAACGGGGATAGGCCCCTAATTCCTTGTAGGTACATTATCAATATGAACGCGGTGGATAGGTAGCCCGCGCTTTGGAGGAACGCCGCCAACATGCTGGCCGCCAATATCCTATTGCGGAATGCCCTGAAATCTATGAGGGGGTAGCTAACCCTCCTCTCCCAGTAAATGAAGGGTGCGAGCAATGCAAAGCCGACCGCCAGCATTGCGGAGTCGAGGGCGGTTAACCCAACCCCAGCCACGTTGGCCGCCCCATAAGCGATCAACGCCAGGGAGGCAGCGAGGAGCACTGTGCCGGGCACGTCGAACCTCCTCTTGACCACGTTGTAGTCCTTCACCTCCTTTATCCCCAAGACCACCGCGGCTATCCCTATGGGCACGTTTATGTAGAAGATGAACCTCCACCCTATGAATGTGGTTATTATGCCCCCAAGCACTATGCCCAGTATAGCCCCCACGTTCCACCCAACCGACGTGTACCCATACGCCTTCCCCCTCTTGTTGGGCGGGTAGTGATCCGCTATTATCGCGCCGCTGTTGGCCTGCAGCATGGCCGCGCCCAGTGCCTGCACTCCCCTTGAGGCCACTAGGAAGACGTCATTGGGAGCGGCGCCGCACATGGCCGAGCCCACCGTGAATATGAGGAAGCCCACGTTGTATATCCTCGATCTCCCGTAGTTATCCCCCAACCTGCCCAGTTGGGTGGTCAGCACAGCGGTCACGAGCAAGTATACCAGTATGACCCATATCATGGTGAATAAGTCGGAGTGGAGCGATTGAACCATGGTGGGAAGCGCCAGTATAACTATCGTGGAGTCTATGGCAGCCATCATGGTGCCCAGCACCACGACGAAGGTGACTATGGATACCCTATCCATGGATCCCCCGCCTCGCTTGGCTTAATAAAGCTTAAGCCGTTAACTAAAAAGCACCATGAAAGCATCGAATTCAACCGCCCCCATGTTCCCGGGAGGTCATGGCTTGAATGGGAAGCTCTCCATCCTATACGCTGAGTCCCAGAACATGTACTCATAGATCGATGCCAACCTAAACCTGGACGTCACCGCCGCCGTTTCTTGGCTGGTCAACTCAATGGAATCCATTATGCCCAGCACGGCATTCACGCCCCGCTCGTAGGTCTCTCCCCCGTAAGTGTTGATCCACATGTTGTAGAGCTCATTTGGGGATCCGCGCCTAATCAACTCCCTGCCCACCTCCATGTATATCCAGTAACAGGGAAGCAGTGCCGCAACGACTTCGTGGTATGGCCTTGAGTACGCCACGCCCAGCAAATAGGAGGTGTACGCCGCATTGGTGGGCGACATGCCGTAATCATCGACGCTAACGCCCCAGCGGGCCAGGTACTTACCGTGAAGGCTTCTCTCAACATTCAACGCATCCGCTATGTGGGTGGCGAATAATACTTGCTCCTCCTCGTTCCGGGCCTTGGCGCTGGCCAGCGCTACCGCCCTGCTGAACTCCCGTAGATATAGATGGTCCTGCACTATGTAGAACCTGAACCTGCTCTCCTCCAGCGACCCGTCGGATAGTCCCTTAATGAATGGGTGATTCAATATCGCTGAATACACATCGCCTATGGATGCCCAAAGCCTCTCTGTCAACCCCATGCATAGGCCAAAGCCCTGCAGCTATTTATATGATTTACCCCCGCGCCGACGAAACCTCCCACCCTGAGGAGCGAGGCCCACAGTCATGGTGTGCCCAGGAAGCTGTACGGCGCGGGTTTTCAGGGCGGCAAGTTCAGCGTGCGATGCAGGCATCGATATTCTTAAATTAAGTCCGACTCATTAATTGTATGGCGTGGGTCGCGCTCGACTTGGAGAGGGCTGTGGAAAAGGCAAGCAGGTTCTACGTGGATCTACTCAAGGCTGGCATTAACAGCCCAACGGAGGGAGTGGTTCTCCTAGATCTAATCCTCCTAAACAGGCCCGGGGAGCTGGGGAGGGTCTTGACCAGCATAGGATCCAGCACGGGGAAGAGCCTGTTGACCGCCTACGCAACGACGGAGATACAGGGACAGACAGCGAGCGNNGGGGGATAAGTAAGTTTGGCTTCATACTCTTGGTCTACCCGGCGGTCGATGAGGCTGACGCTGCCCGCGTGGCGGAGGCGGCGAAGGCTGCTGGGGCTATTTCAGTCACGGCGTACTTCATAAAGGTAAAGGAGGTGGTGAAGAGCTAGTTGATAATTATTCTATTCCGTGATGCCTCCACTCAATTTATCGGCTATCTCCGTGTATCCTATTGATGATAGGAACTCCAAGACCTCATCGAGCTTGGGGCCCGATCGCGCTCCTCTCCTGGTGACGGATATGGAGGCGGAGGCGTTGGCGAATATTAATCTCTCCACAGTGCCTAGCCCCATTAGTCTGGCGGATATGTATGAAGCCGCGAAGACGTCGCCCGCCCCCGTCGTGTCGACCGGGGTCACCCTGAACGCCTCCACCACCTTAGATTCATCACCGCTTATGCATAGGGCGCCCTTTGGTCCCAGCGTTATCACTAGCTCTCGGGGCTCTACCTTGCCGTATATGGCGAAGCCCGCCTTAATGGGGTCCTCCACGCCGCTTAGTATGCTTGCCTCGACGGAGTTCATGAACATTACGTCTATGCCCCTGAGCAGGCTAGACACGACGTCTATGCCCTTCCTGGCCAGGCTGGTTCCGCCGTCTATCGATGCCGTCGCGCCGATGGACCTGCTCCTCCTCAGCCCGGCCTCTATTATCTCCGTCCTCCCGGTGGCCATGTGCACGTGATTAACTCCATCAATGGCTGCGCCGTCTATGTCGCTGGGTATTAGCCCCATGTTGGCTCCCCTGTAGGCTATCATTCTCTTGCTTCCATCCAACCCAACCAGCACGGCCACGGTGCCCGTCTTCTCATAGCCTATCCTCTTTATGAAGCGGGTATCCACTCCGAATGTCTTCAACTCGTCCACTAGAATCCCGCCCACGGTATCGGACCCCACGGAGCCCATGAATCTAGAGCCGAGGCCCAGCTTCGCTATTTGGACTGAGAAATTGGCGGCCGACCCCCCGCCCCCCACGTAGGCCTCGAACGCGTCCACGGCCTCATCTATCCCGGGCAAGTTGCCTATCTTCATATATATATCTAGGTTCAGGTTGCCTATTGAGAGCACTATTGGCTTACCCACTACGGCGAGGAGGAGACCGCGTTAATATCTATTCCGTTTAGCCAGTCAAAGCGGGAAAAGAGGGAGGTGGGATTCATTGAGGGGGATAAGGATAAATAGCAATCCCGGGCGTAACAGTTAATGCAGGACGAAGTGAAGAGATTGCTGGAGTTGAGGGAGCGACTCAAGAAGCGAATAGAGGAACTGGAGGCGGAGCTCTCCATGCTTAGGGAGGCGGAGCAGGCCATAGATAGCCAGATAAAGTCCAAGTCGATAACCCCAGCCAATCAATTACAGCAGCCCCAGCCCGCCCAGCAGGAAAAGCCGAGGCAGGCGGCGGCCGGCGTGGATCTTAGGTCTAAGAGCGGGGAGAAGATAGGGGAGGTGGAGAGCGGGGAGGGGATCATCACTGTGAGGCCATTAAAACCCTTGGACCCGGACTCGAAGCCCACCAAATTCCTATTGAGGAAGCTGGAGGAGTATAGGAAGGGCGATGATGAGTTGATACAGGAGAGGAAGCTGAGCGAGGGGGATGCGTTTGATTACCAGGTGGAGAAGGGCGGGGATGGATACATAACCTCCATAACTATAAAGAATTATAGGACCAACGCGAGGCGGCAGGAAGTGATGAACATAATTAGGTGGACCATCGAGAGAAACCTGGAGAGCGGGGGCGATTAATGCCCTCCTAATGGGTTCTATTTTAATCAATCCAGTTAAAAAGCGAGCCTATGGGTTAGGCATCAATGAATGAGTTGGTCCTATCAATGATATCAAGCGATAGGTGGACGAGCGGGCTTGAGCTCTCCAGGGCATTGAGCAGGAGACTCGATGAGGGGGACTTCATGGAGATCGCGAACAGTGGGGGCGTGGATGTCTACTATGACGTGGCCGAGGACGAGTATTACTTGAGGCTCAAGCCACCGCAGGCCCGGGAGCCCAGCCCTGGGGACACCGCGTTGCCCAGCGTGAGGCTCCCGGAGGAGCCCGTCCCCAAGCCGTCGTTTGAGGAGGAATTGAAATCAGCCGGACCCGATTGGAGGGATAAATATGAGGAATTGATGAAGAGGGGACTGATAAGGGAGGTATACATAAACGGCATGGCGTTCGTCGTATCGTCAAAGCTTCCCGGCGAATCTCTTCAGCATGGGATACATCTCGAATAGCTGCTCCTGCATTGCCAGCGAGTAGTACTGAATCACTATCTCCACCAGCAGTATCAATCCAATCCCGGTCCCGAACACGCCCATCACGTCGCCCAGCGCAGCCACGACGCCCGCTATCAATCCACTGGTCAGCGTGAGCGCGTTTATGTACCTCTCCAAGTACCTAGCTATAACCCTAGTGCTGGACCTGAATCCCGGTATGTGCCACCCGCTCTCCGCTATCGTCTTCGCCTGGTCCTCCGGCCCCATGCCGGCCAGGTTAACCCATAGATACGCATACACCACTGATAGGAGCGCGTAGAGGATTATGTGGACAACCACGAATTGAGGCGTTAATTGAAGCGGGGTTGATTGCAGGAAGTAGAGCAGGGACGAGGTGCAGGGCGCCGTGGTTAACTGGCCGTTCAGGCTTATCTGGTGGACGCACGCTATGGCGTTCAGCAACGCGTTGGACGCGTGGGCGTTGTACGTGGTTGCCAGGAAGTAGAGGCCATTGTATATCAAGGCCACTGTGTACGCGGTGAATATTATGGGGAGAACGGATACATACATAACCTTGAATGGGTACGATATCTTATAGCCCCCATACTGCGTCAGCACCATCGGGATGGAGACCTCCATCAATTCAACGTAAAGAACCAACCCGCCCAGGACCAGGGTGGCCACCAGCCCCACCAAGCTGGGGTAGCCTATCCTGTATATTATGGATGAGAGCGCGGCGAGCGTGTGGTCCACCGCCGCCACGTAGGAGCCTACCGCTATGGCTGGAACCACCCCCAGCGGGAGAACCTGGCCCGGCGGTATTATTGGGGAGAAGGTGTCCCAGAACACCGTCCTTATTATGCTGATCAATATGAAGAGACTTATCCCGCTCCCAATGCCCCAGCCCTTCGACACCATGTCGTCCAGCAGGATCACTATCACGGCGCCGAAGACTAGCTGGAGCCACACAATTAAGGCTAGGCTGGGAGTTATGGCGCCCAACTGGCCCGCCGCTATCATTATGGCGCCCTCGCCGAAGGCGATTACCACGGCCACTAGCTTAGTGAACGCGTTGAACCTCATCTGGTCATTGGGGTCCTCCATGTCTATGTTCATTATGTCGGAGAAGGCAAGCAACTCCATTATTATCCCGGCTATTATTATGGGCCCAATGCCCAGCTCAGCCATGGTGCCCGACTGGGAGGCGAATATGACGGCTATTAATGGATTGAATAGAGGCGCGGCTTGAGCGACATTAACGCCGTAAAGCGGGGTTATGGAGAGCACCATGTACGCGGTCAATGCAAGGAAGGTCCAGAGGAGCCGGCTGGACATGGATAGAGCTACCTTGGGCTTAGGAACTGTGGGCACAAGCCGCAGCAATGGCTCCACCCTATCGATGAACCTACCGCTCATCGCTTAAACCATGGATCCGCCCATTATTAAATTTACTGCGGCGTGATTAGGATGGGGAGGGGAATTAGGAAGCATGATCCCCCCCACTTAAAGGGGCGAGGTTAACCGCTTCCCTCATCAATGAAGCACGCCACGCTGACTGACCTCCTCCCCGCCCTAAACCGGGGTTCAAATCCCCGCGGCGG
>DAHE01000046.1:13269-19377 GCA_002508315.1 Thermocladium sp. UBA166 | reverse complement strand
ATAGGTGAGGTTGATGAGGAGGGAGAGAAAATCGTTCTCAAGGATTTCGAAATGGCAATTGGTTTCGTGGGTAGGCTGGGGTGGGGTGGGAGGCAAGGTAGGTTAGAGGTCATGTATGATGAGGATAGTATGGGTGGCATGCCCACATACCGGTTGAGGTGGGCGTTGAGACGAGTAAGGCAGGGAGGAGGTCAGATGCCCTCCGATTTAGCTATATTCTCCAGCTCGCGTCTCAACAAGTTTCTCTCCTCATCGGTTAAGTCCCGCAATGGTTCCTTCACGCCGCCCAACTCGTAGCCCCTGAGGACCGTGGCAGCCCAGTAATACGCGGCAGGGGTGGGGTAATTCTTAATGGCATCGCGTAGTCTCGTTATGGTTCTCTGAATATGCATGGCTCTCCCTATGTTGCCATCCTCGTACTCTCTCATCAACCTCACCTCCAGCTCTGGAACTACGTTGGCCATGGCGGAAACAGCTCCCTTAGCTCCCATGACTATTGAGGGAAGTATGGCGTGATCAGCTCCATTGAATACCTCTAACCCCAGGTCAACGAAGCTGGCCACCTGCCCTATGTCGCCCGTACTATCCTTGATTCCAGCCACCACCTCCCTTAATTTAGATACATGTGCTGGGGTTACGTTGAATCCGCTGTTTTGGGGGATATTGTATATGTACACGGGTAACCCAGAAGACTCGCGTATCTTTTCGTAGAATCTATGCAGGGCTGATGCGTCGGGCTTGTAGTAGAGCGGGGGCACTGATGCCACGGCGTTCATGCCTAGCTTGGCAGCGTCCCGGGACGTCGAGACCACGTCATCAATGACAGCCGCGCCCACGTGGGCTATTAATCGCTTATTGCCAGCCACCTCCTTTACCGCATTCATTACGGCCCTCTTCTCATCGGTGGTTAGGGCCACTCCAAGTCCCGTGGTTCCCATTAAGAAGAACCCATCAACCCCAGCCCGCACCAGCGATTCCACGTGATTCTTCAAGCCATCTATGTTTAATTTCCCGTTAAGAAATGGGGTGGCCAGCGCCACTATTACTTCCTTCATACGCCGTTGCACGACGCGTGTTATTTATTTCTTTCGCGTCCTGCTTTAAGCACCTCATCTCCTAGGTCATCTGCAGTATATTTTTAAGCGACGAAGCGGCTTGGCTTTCAATGCATGTAGATGTGGCCGGCAACATCGTGAATTCCATAGCCATGGAGTGCCTGGATGGTTCAATAGAGAGGCGCAGGTTCAGTAATGGGGTTAGGTACGTACTGCGGAGCGCGTATGATGGGTCAGAGATACACGTGGTGGGCAAGGATAATACGGTATTCATTGAGATATGGGACGCCAGCAGGTATGCATTGCCATTAGTTATACTGAGGTACAAGGCAGTGGCGCTCAATATATCCCGCGCCACCCGTATGGCGTGTTATGCCCACAATATATTGATAGGGAGGACTAATAATAGCATTGATGTTGCTAAGGCAGTGGTTTAATAGAGAGCTATCATGTGTTGCCTTTATCGTTGAGCGCGGCCTCCAGCTTATTTATGTCCTCTCCGCATATCACGTACCTGTAAACGTTTCTCTTGCTCTTTCGAGCCGTGGTTCCCACTTTTACCATGAAGTCCCAGAGCATTAATCGAAGCAGCGGTAGATCTCGTCTCTGCAATTGGTATTCATTCATTATCTTAGCCGTGGTTATGGTTATGCAGTCGCCCTTCGATGAATTCAGCACGTTTCTTAGGTATCCAGTGATGGCGTTCCTAACCCTATTTCTATCGTTTATGTAGCTCCTTATCTTCTTCTCTATCCTCTGCATCGCTTATTTAACCGATTGATATTTAAGTGTGTTATGATAATACCAAAAGTTTTAATAACTTAACATTTAATAAAGGTAACATGGCTTCGCCCATAGGTCTGATAATAGACGCCGTAATAGTCATCATAATCCTCATAATAGTGATCCCGATACTGGTATCGGCCATAAGAATAGTGCCCGAGTACCAGCGTCTAGTCAAGTTCAGATTGGGAAAGTTAATAGGAGTATATGGACCCGGGGTCGTCCTCGTCGTCCCAATAATAGATAGGGTAATGACGATAGATTTGAGGATAATAACGATCGATATGGCATCCCAGAAAGGACTGACCAGGGATAACGTGGAGGTAACTGTGGATACCGCGGTTTATCTCAGGATAATAGACCCATTGAAGACTGTGGTCTCGGTCTCGGATTACAGGAGCGCAACTGCAACAATAGCGGCGGCCACCCTGAGGGACGTAATAGGGATGGTGGATATGGACACCCTCCTCACTCAACGTGAGGAAATAGCGAAGAAGATAGCGGCCATGGTTGATGAACACGCCTCGCCCTGGGGCATAAAGGTCAATGCCGTCGCCATAAAGGACATAAGGCTGCCCGACACCTTGATTAGGGCCATGGCTGCCCAAGCTGAGGCGGAGAGGATAAGGAGGAGCAAGATAATACTGGCCCAGGCGGATTACGAGGCGGGGCAATTATACTTGAAGGCTGCCCAACAATACTCCCAGAACACTGTATCGCTGCTGCTGAGGCAATTGGATACGCTAGTGGAGATAGCTAAGGAGCACAACATGATAATAGTGGTTCCCAACACTATGGAGGCCACGTCGCTCTCCGCGTTAGCAATGTCGCTGAGCAAGAAGGAATCCAACGCGAGCGGAACCAGTGGGCAATGATGCTGGCCAAGTACATTTGGCTAGCCCTCGCGCTGCTGCCGCTGTTCTCGGCACTGCTCCTCCACGCTACCACCGTGTACGTCTATGACTTGAGCGGAGAGATAACCAGCACTACGTACGATGAGTTAGCCAGCATATACTCCGGCCTACCCAATGGTTCCCTGGTAGTGATAGAAATGCAGACTCCGGGCGGGGAGCTCGATGCGGCGTTGAATATAGTTCAATTATTTGAGACCAGCAACGTAACCACAATAGGCTACGTCTACCCCAGCGGATCATATGCTTGGTCCGGGGGAACGCTCGTGTTGCTAGCCACGGATGTGGCCGCCATGGCTCCCGGAACCGTGATAGGATCATGCCAACCAGTAGAGATAAACCCATTAACGGGGCAGGAGACATTCATAACTCAGCCGAAGATAATCAATGCAGTGGCCAAGTACTTCGAGGAGACCGCTCAGTATCGGGGACGCAATGCAACGTTTGCGAGTGACTGCGTATACAACGATACCAACCTTGACCCGGAGGAGGCGATTAGGTACGGAGTCATAAACGCAGTGGCCTCCAACTTGACCGAATTATTGTATAGAATAAATGGAACGCAAGTCAACGGCAAGCCCCTCATCATTCGATCGCCTAATATCGTTCACCTCTCTCCCTCGATTTCATTTCAATTATATGATGCCCTATCCAACCCCGTCACCCAGGAAGTACTGGAGTTCCTCGCAATTCTATTGATACTGGTCGGGGTGATAACAATGCATCTATACCTAACCGGAATAGGCGCCGTCATATTCCTAATTCCAATCGTAATAGGCCTCTCCATAAACTACGCTGCGCTCGCATTGTTGATAATAGGCATCGGCCTAATAGCGTTGGAGTGGCATGGTGGGGGGAAGGCGCACGGCATATTAATGGGGGTGGGCGCCGCCGTAATAGTGGTGGGCATAATATTGTTGGCGCCCAACCTCAGCGCGCCATCATACGAGCTACGCTACGAGCCCTCCGGGCTCTCCATCGTGCTGTTCGTGGAAATAGCCATAATAGTAGCGTTGGTGGCTTACATAATATACATCATCACTAGGGCCGTCACGCATAAGCCCATTTCGCGTCGATTGATACTGCCCACCGGCAAGGTAGGGATCGCGGTGGATTCCATCAAGGCCGGGGAAATGGGCACTGTCAAGGTGGAGGGCGAGTATTGGAGAGCCAAGTCACTGGATGATGTGGCGGAGGGGGATCCCATCGTAGTGGTGGACTTCGATGGCTACGTAGTCACGGTCAAGAAGAGCTCCATCGGTCAGCCTCAATCTCCTCCCTGATAACGATATATATGCTGACCAGCGTTATGGCCATTCCCATGTACGATACGAGGGGTGGTCTCTGGCTCAATAGGAAGTACGCTATAATAGTTGATCCAATGGGTTCCACGAGCGTCGACGTGGCTACGGTAACGGATCTATAGTACTTTATGGAGTAGTTTATCAAAGTGTGGCCCCCCAGCATGGGTCCCACCACCAATAGAAGGATGTAGGGCCATGCCTTGATCCCCACGCTAAATACGTCTACGTGTAGCAATAAGGCAATTAGAAGCACTATCATGGCCCCAATGCCATACACGGTGGCTCCATACGATGCTGTATCCATGTACTCCCTGGCCGACTTTCCGGAGACGAAGTACAGAGCACCACTTATGGATCCAGCCATGGCCAATACATCGCCCAAGACCGAGCCCCAGCCTCCCCCGTAATTACCGTACGCTATCACGGCGACTCCGATCAACGCCGTTACAGTGCCTACCACGGTGTTCCTAGTCGTCTCCCTGCGACCTGCTAATTGTGTAAGTGGCAGTACGAATATTACGTAGGTGGACACTATAGTGGTGCTGGCAGCGACGGTTGTATAGAACAGGGAGGTTATCCAAGTGACGAAGTGCACGGCCAGCCCAATTCCCGATATCAAGAGCCACTTCACCGCCTTGAACTCGATGGACTTGAGCTTATTCCAGGCAAGCGGCATGAGGGCGAGCGACGCTATTGCCAGCCTCCAAAAGGAGATAGTTATGGAGTTCGCGCCGGAGAGCAGTATCAAGATGGATGCCCAAGAAATTGCTACCGCCGCCGTGATAAGCGATGCCAACGCCAGCGCACGCATGGTCGGTCCCTCGGCCAAACCTTAAATAGTTACAGCGCATCTACGGCCAGTGTCAATGGATGAAAGAACGCTACATCCGCCCCGCGGCATGAATGATTGGCTGCCGCCGCAATACGATGGATTGGTGAGCCTAATGGCTAAGTTCTCCGCGGCGGCGGAGAGCTTCGGGTATAGGAGAATAGAGACCCCGGCCGTCGAGAATTTCGAGGTGTTGAAGGCCAAGGCCGGTCCCGACGTAGTTAATGAGATCTATTACTTCAAGGATAAGGCGGGCAGGGAGCTTGGGCTGCGGTTCGACATGACCGTCCCCGCGGCCAGGGTAGTATCATACCGCCAGGACCTGCCGAAGCCCATCAGGTTCTATTACGCTACGAAGGTGTGGAGGTACGATGAGCCCCAGCAAGGCCGCTATAGGGAATTCCATCAATATGGAGTGGAATTAATAGGTTCATCGACCACGGCATCGGACGCCGAGGTGCTTGCCCTATCCCTCATCTCGCTGCAGCGGGCCGGCGCTGTGGATGCCACGGCGAGGGTGAGCGATAGGAGAGTGATAGATCGCCTGCTGGATAGGAACGGCGTGCCGTCCCGATCTCGCCCAGGGGTTCTGCGGGCGTTGGATAAGAGGGGGAAGGTAAGCGATGAGGAGATAGTGAAGCTAATAATGGATGAGGGTCTCCCCAGGGAGGCTGCTTATAATCTGGTTGCGGCAGCCAGCATAGACGTGCCTCTCCCCGAGGCGGGCAATGCTATCAGGGAGGCGGGGGCGGGCGATGATTTGGTTAATTACCATGAATCTCTCTTCCACGCATTGGATAGCTACGGCGTTGGGAAGCAAGTACGACTTAACTTGGGAATAGTGCGGGGGCTGGATTACTACACTGGCTTCGTGTTCGAACTATTCCTGGGGAATTACGGGTTATCAGTGGGGGGTGGGGGGCGGTATGATGATTTAATAAAGATATACAGCGGTCAAGACGTGCCGGCAACGGGCTTCGCCATAGGTGTTGAGCGGGTTTTCCTGGCCATGAATCCCCAAGCCAGCGGTAACTCTGTGGATTACTACGTGTACGCCATGGACCCATCATTGATGGACATAGGCATTAAGCTAGCCAACTCCCTGAGGTCCCGCGGCTTCAATGTAATACTTGACTTGGGCGATAAGAGCTTGAGGTCGGCCTTAGACTACGCGTCCCGGCTGGGCTCCCTCAAATTCGTGCTGGTAGGCAAGCGAGAGGTTCAGC
>DAHE01000046.1:5615-13164 GCA_002508315.1 Thermocladium sp. UBA166 | reverse complement strand
GACAAACCTCACCCTTTAGGGCGGGGAGGAGGTCGGTTATTAAGTTCCGCCTTAATAATAAAAGTCTCCGGTGGATAGGCATTATTCAATCAACTCAACGCATATATAGGGAAGGCACGAATTCCCGTATTAATCGTGTGTCTACTATTTTCTAAGCGTAACGTTGTACGTCGCTCAGGATGCGTGGAGCCAGACAGGTATGATAATGCTAATAATGCCAGGAGTTTATCCACTGCGTGACCAATAAGCTATAATATGGGGCCGTCTATGGGATGGGGTGAGGTCTCATCCGTTTTGTTTAAACCTATCGGAGGTTGAGTAGACGAAAGATCCCGCAAGGACTGGGATGGACCCCTAATGGAAAAGGGTATCACTGGGATCTGCTATTTCTAAGTTCGTCGTAGTTAACGTTCCATCTTCGTTTGAATTCGATCATTGACTTTATTCTGTCCAGTGATTTAGCAATAGTCCTCCAATCGCTTTCCCATTGGATTTTTACTCTTGGATTTAATTGCCCAATGAGTAGTGTCGACATACGATCGGCCTCTTGCTCAAGGCGGCGCATCATCCATGGAAGCCTAAGCCCTTCCTCGCTGGAGATGTATATGTACTTGCCCGCTCCTAGTCTAACTAATTGTATATGGTGGGAGTATAAGTGGATTGCATTGGGCAGATCCGCCTTGTAGTTGAGGAGAATTGTTTCGCTGTTGGGATCATATCTTCCCGACACGTTTGAATCTACGTCCTCCTTTACATCATTCATGGTGACCACCACGTTGGGGGCCTCAACGCTTGTCTTCTCCTTTAGTGAGTCCAACAACTCGGATAGAATTGACTCCATGTCCTTCAATAAATTCATTGCCCTAGAATAGGGATCATTTGGTTCCTCCCGCATCGGTATATCTACGGCGTGGGAATTAAAAAAGCATTAATAATTCAATTTATAATAAAGGCAAAGATCATTATTTTCAAGGTCTCCATGCTTGGATCATCGATTTGCCCTCCTTGGTATCGCTTGAGATAGCTGGCCGGGGCGGTGACTTTTAAAAGTAGGTCTGCGTTTCTCGCATGGTAATGATTCTGGTAGGTACTTGCGGGTATAGCTACAAGGACTGGGTTGACTCCGTTTATTCCGACGTGAGGCATGCATTATCGACTTATATAAAGATATTCAAGGCCGTGGAGATAGATTCCACTTTCTATAGCATTCCATCTAAGCAAATCGTTGGGTCATGGATTAACAGATTCCCACGTGGCTTCCACATAACCATGAAGATCCCCAAGTCAGTTACCCACGAGAAGCGATTGGGGCGGGACTCCCTGGATGACCTAAAGATCTTCCTCCAAGCCGTGGCCCCCCTAATCGGCGGCGGGCTCTTGAGGGTGCTTTTAGTTCAATTGCCTCCAAGCCTTAAGCTGGATCTAGACAAGCTTGAAAACTTCATCGCCGCGGCCAAATCCTTGGAGGGCAGGATTAAGTGGGCAGTGGAGTTCAGGCATGTCTCCTGGATGAATGACCGCACCTTCAAGTTGCTCGAGAAGTACGGCGCGTCCTTCGTGGTAGTGGACGAGCCGGGCCTCCCCTTCATTGCCAGGAAAACGTCAGACATATCATATGTGAGATTCCATGGCAGGGGACGGGAGATTTGGTATGACTATCTCTACTCGACACGGGAATTAGGCGAGAGGGTTCCACAATTGCTGGAACTGGGAAGGGAGGGGGATCTATACATAATGTTCAATAACCATCCAAATGGCCAAGCAGTTCTGAATGCCCTGCAAATGTCGCAGTTACTGGGGCTGGAAATAAGCCCTTCTGGCCTTAGCTTGATGCGGCGATTGCAGCGTAGATTGGCAAGCAAGTAATTAGGGGATTGCCAGCCCCATCCCAGTGCCGGTCGCCGCATGGGGATTGATCCCGTTCTTTGCAGTGAATATATGTTGTTTTAATATTTTGTTACATGTAGAAGTAATAGTTTTAAAGGGAAAAGCAATCAAGCTGCAAATATGTCCGTGCATTATAGAGAGGGGCTTCGGGCAGTGACGGGCTTCACTCAGTACATCGATGACGTCCCAACTCCCCGAGGCACGCTCTACATGGCCATAGTTAGGTGTCCGTATCCTCATGCAAGGATAAAATCGATGGATTTCGGGGACGTGGCTAGTCATGGAGGCATTGCATACGGGCCAGTGGAGCTTTCCAAGGTTATAAAGAATCCATTCCCAGTCGCAGTGAAGGCCCCGCTGCGGTACTACCCATTCGCCGTGGATAAGGCTAGATTCGTCGGCGAGCCCGTGGCCGTGGTATTGGCCAGCGACCCGTATAAGGCCGTGGATCTAGCGGAGATGGTCAATGTAGATTACGAACCCCTGAAGCCCGTGGTAACAATAGAGGACGCCGTGAAGGGCGGGGATAATTTGATTCATGAATCAGCGGGCTCCAATGTAGTGATGCATAGGGTGACCAAGTTCGGCGACGTGGATGCGGAGTTCAGGAACGCTCCCGTCGTGGTTAGTACTGAGGTTTATTATCATAGGCACCTGGCGCTTCCCTTAGAGACCTACGGGGTGATAGCTGAGAAGAGGGGAGATGAGCTCGATATAATCGCAAACTCGCAGGGACCCATGTTGCAGGTCTACTTCATATCCAGGGCGCTCTCCATCCCCACATCCAAGATACACCTATCATCCCCCCGGGACATTGGCGGTAGCTTTGGATCCAAGTACCAGATTTATCCCTACATGACGCTGGTCGCCGCGGCCTCAATGCTGAGCGGCAGGCCGGTTAAGTGGGTGGAGAGCAGGACCGAGAGCTTCATAGCGAGCAGTGCGGGGTCCGCTCGCAAGGGGGAGGTGGAGTTGGCCGCCGATAGGGATGGCCGTATTAGGGCCATCAAGATGAGGTTCTATGATGATGAAGGCGCCTATCCACGCCCGCCCGAGCCGGGCGCATTGTTTAGGAACCACGGTAACTTGAATGGGCCGTACGACGTGAAGGCAATAGAGGCGGAGTACTACGCCGTTCTAACAAATAAGTCGCCCACAGGTCTTAACAGGGCGTATGGTTCTCCCCAGTTCTACTTCGCATTGGAGAGGGGGGTGGAGGAGTTGGCGCGGGAATTACGCATTGATCCGTTGGAGATCAGGCATAGGAACTTGATAACGCAGTTCCCCGTGGTGATAGAGGGGCAGCGGTTCTACGAGACCCCCAGTGGGGGCCTATATCCAATGCAGAACTACGCCGCGGCGCTGGAGTTGCTGGCCAGGGAGTACAGGAAGTGGATGGCTGAGAAGGAGCGCGATAAGTACATAGGGGTGGGCTTGGCGACCTTCATAGAGCCATCAGTGACCAACCTGGGGTACGTGGATCTAGCCGTGGATCCCAGGGAAAGGGAGTATCCCCACTCA
Organism: Thermocladium sp. UBA166; assembly: GCA_002508315.1. Taxonomy (GTDB): domain Archaea; phylum Thermoproteota; class Thermoprotei; order Thermoproteales; family Thermocladiaceae; genus Thermocladium. Next base: position 9,756 of record DAHE01000046.1, on the reverse strand, counting down.
GGCGCGGGGGATTACATTACCTTGACGCTTGACTCCAGCGGCATCATGCACGTATTCGTCAACGGCTCCAATGAGGGGCTTGGCCACGAGACATCGCTGGCGGAGGCCATTGCCGGAGAGCTGGGCGTGGATCAATCAATGATAAGCGTGGAGTCCCGCATAGACACGTCGCATCCATGGAGCATATCCAGCGGCAGCTACTCCAGCAGGTTCGCCCCAGTGGTTCTAAGCGCGGCAATACTAGCAGCAAGGCAGTTAAGAGATAAGCTGGCAAAGCTGGCTATGGCTATGATGGGCACCGCCGACGTTAAGTACGATAGGGGAGCCTTCTATGATCCAGCCAATCCAAGCCGCAGAATGGATATTAGAAGAATAGCTGCGGCGGCCCAGTGGGATCCTGGCTCTCTTCCCAAGGAAGTTGACGCCAATCTAAGCGTTACGGTTTACTACCAGCCCCCCACCGTGAAGGCAGCGTCGGGGGATAAGATAAATTCATCCGCCATGTACGCGTTTCAAGCTCATCTAGCGGTGGTCAGGGTGGATCCAGTGTCCAAGGACGTTAAGATACTCAAGTACGTGGTGATACACGATAGTGGTAAGATGTATAAGAAGGAATTCGTGGATGGGCAGATCCGCGGCGGCGTCTTCCAGGGAATAGCTGCGGCCTTATATGAGGAATTGGCATATGGAAGCGATGGTCAGCCAATGATACTTACTTGGAGTGATTATGAATCCCCATCCCTGGGCGATGCAATGTGGATGGCCAACATGGACGTGCTACACATGGAGACGCCCTTGGAGATCTTCCCATCCAAGGCAGCGGGGGTGGGGGAGGGACCCATGATGGGTAGCCCCATTGCAATAGCCAACGCGGTCTCCAATGCCTTGGGGCGGCCCATAAATAAATTGCCTCTGCGACTGGATGACTTATTGAATGCGTGGGGTGGTTCGTGATGTATATAGGTGGCTATCCAAGGCAGTTCAAGTATTATAGGGCGTCTAGCCTAAGCCATGCATTGGAGTTATTGTCGGAGATGGGGGAGGAGGGCAAGGTGATAGCAGGGGGGCAAAGCTTGATGCCTATGATGCGGCTACGCATGTCGTTCCTTAACAAACTCATAGATATCTATCGAATAAATGAATTGAGGTATGTGAAGGTTGATGGGAACACGTTAAGGATAGGAGCGTTGACCGCTCACCAGGAGATAGCCATGGATCCCACAATAGCCAGGAACGTGCCCACGCTGACGAGGGCGGCGTGGACCATTGCGGATCTCCAAGTACGGAATAGGGGAACCATAGGCGGGTCACTTGCCCACGCTGATCCAGCCGCAAATTACTTGCCAGCCCTAATGGTCGCCGACGCGGAGCTGCTCATAGTTGATAAGGCCGGTCAACGCCGGGTCAAGCTATCCAACTTCATGTTGGATTCCTACACCACGGACATAAAGCCCTCGGAGCTGGTCGCCGAGGTGAGCATACCCCTCGGCAGATACAACGCGTTTGGCTACTCGATTCTAAAGAGGGGAGGCAATGCGTTTCCCATAGTCATAGCGGCAGTCGCCGCCAAGGTAGTGAGCGGCATCGTGAATGAGGCACGGCTTGGGGTGGGTGGTATAACCGCCAAGCCCCTCTTGATGGAGTTAAACGATATCGAGGGCAAGCCCATAGAGGACGCGTTGAATTACGCGTGGAGATCCATTGATGCATTAATTGATGAATCAATCAAGGGAACTAGATTGTTGAGCGACATACATGCATCTGATAGGTACAGGCTAGGCGCGGCGAAGTCGTTTTCCCTGGAGGCGGTGAAGTCGGCCTTGGGTGGTCTATCATGAGCGAGAAGGTATTGGTCAAGATTAGGGTTAATGATGTCGAGGTAGAGGATGAGGTGGAGCCCAGGCTAACGCTGCTGGATTTCTTGAGGAATCACGGCTATACGGAGGTCCATAGAGGGTGCGATGAGGGCAAGTGCGGTGCATGCACAGTGCTACTCAATGGAAAATCAGTGAAGTCCTGCCTGGTATTGGCCGTTCAAGCAGATGGGGACTCCATCACCACCGTCCGCGGGTTATCTAGGAACGGCGAGCTCCACCCGATACAACGCGCGTTTCTGGAGGAGTACGCCATGCAGTGCGGTTATTGCACGCATGGCTTCATTATGGTGACTTACGACTTCCTAACCAACGTAAGCAAGGAGGCCAATCAAGAGCTCCTCAGCGAGAGCGTAAAGAATATATGCCGTTGCACGGGTTATTCGTCCATAATAAGCGCTGTGAAGAGGGCGAGCGAGTATCTCAGAGGCGGAGATTCTAAGTAAGGCGCTGGATAGGGTGAGCAGGGGAGAGATAGCGGCTCTCTGCATTGTGATAGATAAGGTAGGCTCGGCTCCCCGTGATACTGGGGCGTTCATGATAGTGATGTCCAATGGCGAGAAAATGGGGACTATAGGCGGGTACGAAACCGAGGAGCCCATAGTCAACGCCGTCATGGATTCACTGAGGAGAGGCGAGTATTCCCCCAGGAGGGTAACCATCAATTTCGGGGCCAAGGCATACGAGGGAGAAGTGGACACTGGCCACATATGTGGAGGCAAGTTCACGGTACTCATAAAGTTCCTACTGCCTAGGGAGAAGATGATGATAGTGGGCAGCGGCAATGTCGCGCGTGCCCTGGGCAGTTTGGCGTCGGCCGTAGGCATGAAGCCTATAGCCGTGGATGATAATAAGGACTCCCTGGGCGAGATGGGCAGGATGGGCATTCAAACCATTGATGGGGAAACCATGGAGGACGCATTGAGAAAAGCATTTTCTGAGGTGGGGGCCGCGGACTCCATAGTTATAGCCCATGGAGATATAGAGTATGACTATATCGCCCTGCGCGAGGCCGTGAAAACGAGGGCTCATTACATAGGCGTGCTGGCGGGGAAGAGGAAGGCCTCCGAGTTCTTGAAGCGGCTTCGGGAGGACGGCGTTGCCGGCAATGACTTGGTGGGCAGGGTATTCATGCCGGCTGGCTTGGATATAGGATCCGATAATCCACTCGAGATAGCGATCAGCATAATCGCGGAGATAATAAGGAAGAAGAAGGGAATAAGGGATTGGAGCCATCATCTGGACTTGGTAAATAAATTAATCAAAGGCGATCCAGCTTGATAGGAGGCATAGTGTTGGCCGCCGGCCTATCCACTAGGTTCCCCGGCAAGCTATTCAAGGAAGTCGGGGGCAGACCGGTTTTATTTAGGGTAATAGATGCATTCAAGACCGCCGCCATAGATAAAATAGTGGTTGTGGCCAATCGCGTCAACGCCTCGTTTCTGCCCGTGGATGTGGAAATAGTAATTAACGATAGGCCGGAGCAGGGCATGATACACAGCGTCAAGATGGGCCTATCCAGGTTAATCGATGCAGATGCCGTGGTTGTATCGCCGGGCGATCATCCACTGATAACGAGTAGAGATATAGATTTACTGGTTGCAAATCGCAGAGAAGGCAAGGACTTAGTGGTGTTAATCCACGGCGGTAGGATGGGCCACCCCATACTTATTGGCCGCCCGCTCTTCCCCGAAGTTATGCTGCTAAGCAATGAGGCTGGAGGATTGAAGAGTCTGTTGGAGATGCATCCATTAACTAAGGTGGAGAGCCCAAACCCAGGCATACTCGTGGACATAGATACCACCGCCGATCTAGAGCTGGCCAACTCATTGCTCAAAACAAATGCGCAATGGCGTTGAACCCCTCCACACGATGCGATTCATAATTGCCATAAATAGCAACGAGTAGCCTAACGTAGGTCCACGCCTCAAATGCCGAAAAAGTGGAGAATGATCAGGAGCGGCAATCCTCTTAGTTGAGGAAGGGATGGGCTTTAAGCCAGGGCATTGTGCGTCCCTACGACCTCCGCGGCGGGCGGTTAACCCGGTAAGATGAGGAACTAGATCCACCCCAGCAATACCCACCGGCGCGGGCGGACTGAGTGGTGCAAAGGGACGTAACCAAGGTCTCGGGGAATCTCCTCAAGGCGGAGGGAATGATCAGAATTTACTCCAATAATGTGATAATCAATTCCCAATTTTTAAGGCTTCAATCCACCGCCCCGCCGATCCTCAAGCAACTTATCAAGGGGGAGAACGCGGTGTCTG
>DAHE01000046.1:0-5539 GCA_002508315.1 Thermocladium sp. UBA166 | reverse complement strand
ATGGTTAACCAACGGTCGCCGAGGCCATGATTTGGAGGGCTATGGTCTAAAACCCTACCCCGGCCCTTAAGGGCGAGGCTTGTCATTGATTTATCATTAATCGCGGCAATGCTGGGGAAGGCTGGGGGTATTCATTTCATGGAGTGGAGCTGGATGGCTCGTGTTGCTCTGGCATCACTTTCCCCTCTTCCTCCTATTGATGAATTCCTCCAGCCTGCCTTTGATTTCGGGCTTTATTACGTGCTTCGCCAATTCCCTCACCAACGCCTCCTCCCTAGGCATGGCATCCAGCACCAAGCTGCCCACCATCAATAGCTTGAAGAGTTTGAAAGAGTCGCCAGGTATGGAGCTCAGCCTCTCCACGGCATTCAGGGAGGCCTTGTATCCGGAGTCAATGGAGTCCACCACCTCATTGACTAACCCTAGGCGAGCGGCGTCTCTGGCATCCATGGAGAATGATGGATCCAGCAATGCCCTGCCCCACAGTCCAAGCACGCGTGAGAAGGCGGGCGTGACGGGAACTATGCCGTACTTTACCCCAGGCAGCGAGAATCTGGCGGAGTCCACGGCTATTACCCTATCCATGAAGTAGAGCAGCTCCACGGCGAATCCATACGCTGAGTCGTTGACGAATGCCACCACGGGCTTCTCGCACGCGGTTATGGTCTCCACTAATTCCTTCAATGAATCGAAGTACTTGCTTGCCTGCTCCAGCGTTGAGAAGCCATATATCTCTTCGAGATCTAGACCGGCCGAGAAGTAAGTCCTGCCGGTCAGCACTATCCCGCGGGCCTCGGCGCACTCCTTCTTTATTAAGGTAATCGTCTCGCCTATCATTTCTGAATTAAATGAGTTACGCTTCTCGGGTCTGTTTAGATATATCACGCTAATGCCGTTTATTGAGTCCAGTTCCACTGATTTCACAATACATTTCGCTAGCGCCGTAAATTAATGCGTTTCCGTCCCTGTTCCAGCCGCTCCCTCTCGCGGGAGGGGGTCTTCCGCTCCCCAGCCCAAAAAGATTAAAAGGGAGGAACCAGTAACATGGAAAGTTAAATGAGTGATGTAAGCGATATCATTAAGCACTTAAGGAATGTATTCGATGTGGATGACGTCGATGGGTCAATACTAGATGAGATAGCGGGCGAGGTACGGGAATTGGAGAGCCGTGGCATTAACGTCACCGGCGATGTGATAGATAAGATAATAGAGCTCCACTCCAGTGAGATAATGGGTAAGGTGTTCAGCAACGTCAAGGTATCAATGCCGGGTAGATCAAAGCTAAGGCGGGCGTTGCCGTACCTATTTAAGGAGGCAATGGAGCGGAGCGGTCTCAGCGTGGAGCTGTGCGGCACTCATGAAGGAAAGCCCATTGACGCCGCAGTTAAAGTGGGGATGGCTTGGATACCGGTATCGCTTAATTACGCGGAGAAGAGTGAGGGTGAGCGGTTCAGGGCCGTTAGGTTGAGCTACGACCCGAGGAGTCCCAGCGGTTCCGACTTCATAATAGACATGTCGAGCAGGCCGCCCTACTACGAGATGCTGCTGAGCTCCAAGGTGCTCGGCAGGCTCAGGGAGGGAGTTAGATTGCATGGGGTCAGGTTCAGCATTAGGGGTGAGGTGCTCTACAACATTTGGCGCTTCTACAGAGAGAGGAGGTACTTAGTGGTTCCTGGCCCTCGCATAGGCATGCAGCTCTACGACCTCGAAATAGTTGGATTCAATAGATACTTGATAAAGATGGCTAATTACGTGCCGAAACTGCCCGCGAAGCAGTATGCTAGCTATAGTAGGGTTGTGATAATAACCAGCAAGGGCAGGTCTAGTCAAGACGGTAAGCTATTGGTCCTCCCCATTCATCGCCTCGTAGATTTGCTTGATGGGGATGGCATTCTCTAGATCTGCCGGTCTCCTTAATCATTGGCCCAGCGATTTATTGAGTTATAGGCAGGATGTGCTTATTGCCGGTTTGCCTCATAATACAGATATATGCGCGACTATGTGCAGCACAGTGCCTATTAGGAACGTTCCTCCAGCGGCGGCTAGGCTGAGCAATGAGTTCCTAGTCATGTTTATGGTAATGCTGGTGCTGCTGGCAAGGGCCGTTACGAGCCCGGACATGGATTGCGCCAATATCATTAGTATAATCGATGTTATCAACGCCATGTAGCGGCCGGCGATTAGCCCAACTGTAGGGAATGGAACTATGACGAGCACCGCGCCCAGGAGGTAGGAGAGGCCGGTGTACACGGCCGATTTTGTGGCATTCACGGCCTCCCTTTCCTGCGTTGCGATTAATTTATACATGGTTTCCGTATTGCCGGAAAGCCGGCTCGCCATATCGATCGCCTCCTCTCGTGGGACTCCATTTCTCATTAGCATTTCCACGGCCTTATCCTTCAATGCGCCTATGGATAAAAGCGAAAGTCCTAGCTTAGCATTCTCATTCCTGTGCTTGACCGTGTCCTCCTCAGCCTTAGTGCCTAGGTAGGCACCGATGGACATGGACAGCGTACCGGCTATTCCGACTATGGCACCCGCCACCGCTATTAGCAATGGGTTCTCTATGACAGGCACCAACCCAGCTATGGCAGATAAAACTTCGACCAATCCATCGCTCATTCCATAAATGGTGTCCCTCAAGTTTCCGAGCCTCTGGCTGAACCCAGTGGCGGCCTCTATGAAGTAATCCTCGTGTATTATTTCATCCTCCAGTATGGGATCCATGGATTGATCGTTGCTCTTCATCCTTGCATTCACGTACATATTGACGGCGTTTTCCTCATCCTTCTCCCGCAGCTTGAGCACTACCCCAAGCCCAAATAATCGCCGCAATACCTTGTACAGCAATACCTTGCGCATGGACACTCTGCGCCTCAATTTGATCCCGGCTTCATCGGCCTTCCTCCTCCAATACTCCGCGTGCCTCGCCTCGGTCTCGGCTATCTCCTTGAGGATCTCCTTCGTCTTGGGGTCCCCCTCCATTGCGGCCAATGACTCGTATATCTCGTGATCCGTCAATTCATCTATGTAGAAGTCCTCAATCATTTTCTTAGGATCTTCATTCATTTGAATTCAATAGTTGCCCGGAATATTAAATTTTTCTCGTTGTTATTGGGATGCCTTGCAGTCCTTGAGTTTCTCCTTCTCCTCCTCCAGCCTCTCCCTCAGCTCTATTAAGGCGCCCTCCCTGACCACGAGGGCTCTCTGGTAGTTCATCAATTCGCGTTCCTTCTCCATTAATCGCTTCTCCCAATCGATGAGCTTCCTCTCCTCCTCCACCAGCCTAGTGAACAGTGGCTCTAGTTTCTGCTCTAATTCCCTCTTCTTCGCGCTTAATTCTTCATCCAGTTTCTTTAGCGTTTCCTCCTTGCTCTTTATCTCCTCGTTCTGCCTCTTGAGCTTCTCCTCGGCCTCCTTCAATTCATTGGACTTCCTCTCTACGTCCTTCATGGCTTCGTTAACGTATTCCTCCTTCCTCCTAAGCTCCTCTTCCTTCTTCGCCAGCTCCTCCACGCGCTGCCTGTATTCCTCCTCCCTCTTATTCAAGTCCTTCAGCCTCACGTTCTCCGTTTCTATCCTGGCTGCCTCTAGCTCCAGCTTCCTCTCCAGGGACTTCAAGTTCAACTCCTCCTCCCTCAACTGCTTCTCGCGCTCATTTAGCTCCGCCAGCTTGCTTCCATATTCTTGAAGCCGTTGAGTCAGCTCTTGCATGGACAACCCCATCGCATTGCTTAGGCTGCTTAAGTCGGAGTATAGCTTCGTGACTTGCTCATACTGCTGGCGCTGCTTCTCTATTTCTTGGCGTTGCCTATCTATCTCCGCCCTCTCGTTCTTTATGGCCTCCTCCTGCGCGCTCAGCTGGGCTTCCTTGGCGGATATCTCGATTAACTTGCCGTCTAGCTCCGAGTGCTTATCCATTAATTGCTTATGGATCGATTGGAGCTCTGTGAGCAATGCGTCGACCCTGGATAGATCGTTTACTATCTTGGTGGACTTATCCACTCCATCAGTTAACTTCATGTCTATGCTGCTCAGAGTTGGGCTTACGCTGTTCAATGCATTCCTCACGTTATCCAACTGCGCCTGGACCTCCGAGACGTACTTCCCAATGGAGTTTATCAATTCATCCGATTTATTCAAGGTCTGCATAAGGGAGTTTGATAAGGTGTCGGAGGTGGCCGCGAATTGCTTGTATAATTGATTCAATTCACCTAACCTACTCGTCTCCTCGCTTATCGCGTCCCTAACAAGCTTCATTGAGTCCTGTATGGACTTATTGATCCTGTCGAGATCTATCGCTAATCCCTGTATTATCTTTCTTATATTGCCCAGCTCCACGTTCATGGTTTGATTCTGCTGGCTGAGCGATTTGTCTATCATCTCCAGCCGTTGCAATATGTTACTAATGGCTTGCTCTGCCTTCTTTCCTCCTCCCCCCAACAACGACATAATTTGATATATCTGACAGGGTATATATTATTTTTGTTGTTTCTGGTGCTCCATTACGTAGGACTTCAACAGCTCCAGTCCATCCTCAACCCTGCGGATCCTGCTCAGCAGTTCCAACTGAGTCTCTTGCACCAGCATCAATGTGTCCTTTATCGTCTTCTCATAGGTGGCGATGCTGTTCCGCATTTCATCCAGTGAGCTGAACATCATTACCTTTATCTCGTTGAATTCATTTGAGGTGCTCGATAATTGAGCCACCAACCCGCTCAATTGATTGCTGGCCCTGGATATCTGGTCCCTATAAGCCAGTAGGCCTGTTTCCAAGTAGGCAAGCTCGCGGAGCAGGTCCGTGACGGACACCTTAGATCCTGCTTGTATCGTGTTTTCCAGTGATTTTATGGACTCCTTGGTCTCCTCGAGCAGTTTATTGACGCTTGCCAACTCATTGCTCAGCGACGCAACGCTTCTCTGCACTTGCCTGAGCTGCCCCTCTATCGACTCTATATCTATTTCATTGCTCACGCCATTATAAGGCAATTCCCCTTTATAAACATGTTGAATGAGCTAATGCCTTTCACTTGGTGCTCCTCGGCTCCGCCTAACCACTACCGTTAGGACTACTACCGCCACCACTATAACCGTCGCAATGAATGCAATGCTGTACATGCCTATGGTAGGCCTACTTATGGAGCAATGAGAGCCAATGGGGATAATCACATATACGTAACCTGCATAATCGCTCTCGTTGACTATTGCGTAGCCATTGCAATAAAGCCCTACCCGCGAATCGGGCACTGGAAGCCCCAATGCATCGTTCACCTTGATCTTTCTCTCTGACATCAAGGCAATTAACACGTATTTGCCAGGCCCCTTGACCTTGACCGTCTCTACGGGCGCAGTGAAATTGCCTATCTTAACGGATGTTATAACGGGCGAAGAGGAGTTAATCCACANNTGTGGAAGAGGAGTTAATCCACTCGGGGAATTCCTCCATTATAGTTCCATTGAGGTCCGTGACGGTCAGCGTTATCAACCATTGCCTCACGTATTTATTTAGAATGGTTAGTGGCCCCGTTATTACGATTAC
>DAHE01000018.1 GCA_002508315.1 Thermocladium sp. UBA166 | reverse complement strand
GGGTTGGCAGTGGTTTACCACGCTCGGCGTTAAGGCATATTACGCATGATGAATTAAACAAACTCCTCAAGGGCTGGGTACCGGAGGTTAACGCAACCCCAAATGATGTAAAGGTTTATGGATAGAGTGAAGAGGGATGCAGCATTCAGGGNNAGTCCTCAACCTACTTAGGCAGGCTTTTGGGAGTGGTAGTTCCATTAATAGGTTCGGATCCTTACTCAACCTATCAAGCTCCTTTCTTGCCGCTCCTGAGTCCACTAGGCCCTGTGCGGGTTTCTTAAGCTCGGAGGTGCTTGGGAATTTAATTACATCCCAAGCAAGCCACTTGGCAGTTATTGCAACCAACCATGCAGTTGCATGGGTACATCACGACTGCCCTTCTCCTTAAGTCGTAGCCAAACACACTTCCCCGCTCACCGCACTGCATAACGCAGAGGCCACACCTAACGCATCCCCCCATCAATCATTGGATCCCACCTCATCGTTGTCCTATAAATACTATGTCGCCTACCAGTTAGGCAGTACCCAATGAGTGTCCGAAGCCATGTAGAGAGCGCAGCCACTCATTGAGTCGTGGGCCTCGCTTGGGCTTGAACTGCACGTGCGTTGGTTAGGGGTGCATAATCAAGAGGCCGCTCCCTTCCATGGTGGGGAGGGAGTCAACTTGTATATGGTAATAGAAATAGCGTGTCGAGTGCATATCGAATGCATATATTGCATGGATGATAATTATTTATATTGTCCGTGTTCTTCCTCTTCCTATGGCTGACGAGTTAATCCTGGATGTTCGTGGCAAGATGTGCCCCATGCCTGTGATGGAGGTAAGCAAGGCTGCTAGACAAGCAACTCCGGGCCAAGTGATAAGGGTGCTGGCCACGGATCCCGCAGCCAAGTTGGATATAAGGGCCTGGGCAAAGAGGACGGGTAATGAGATAGTCGATGTGAGGGACGAGGAGGGCTACGTGGTGATCATTGCCAAGATAGTGAACCCCACTAAGTGATTTGGACTCCATTAAACATGGTTGCTTTATTTATCTATCCATTTGAAATTTAACTTTGTTTCGCCTTAAATGAAGAGCGTCACGTTTGCATCGCTTGATCTCTCGAGGAACGTGGCTGCGCCCACCACATCGCTTACGAAGTCAGCTAAATCCTCTCTCCTCACCTTGAGCAGATCCATTGTCGTGGAGCAGGCATAGATCTTGACTTTATCTCCGGCAATCTCCTTGGCCTGCCTCAATAAATCCCACCACGGTGGCAAGCCTGCTCCCTGCATTGCGCTAGCCATGTTGCCGGCGAATTGAGAATAATCGCTCGATATCTTCTCCATGGTCTTCTGCATGAAGTTCTTGGATATGGACAGCAAGCCCCAGAACGTGAAGAATATCTCCACGTCCCAGCCGCTGGCGGCGGCTGCCGATGATAGTATTGCCACGGGATACAGTTTATCCGCGGTGCCGGACCATGCTATTATGGATAGCTTTGCCATAATAAGCGGGAATAATTGGATGGATAAATCAATCAATTAATGCATAAAATGCAGAAAACAGTGAACCGTGCAATGCAGGGCCTAAGGATTACTTGCGACTTGCACGGCGAGTCTCCTCGCGGTTGCCGCGACCCAATTAGGAAACGGAAAACCCATTGCCATGCTTGGATGGGAGCGGCATTACCATTTAGAGGATCTACGCCTCTAGCACCGCCTCTCCCCTCTCCCCCTTCATTGCCTCCTTCACGTGGTGCAAGAGCTGGGGCGGAATCCATTATAAGTGGGCAGCAATCCTAGGCCTATGGGTAAGGTATCGTCTGCCGTGGAGGAATTACCGTGGGTTAGAGCTCATTCCCTGGCGTTCCTGACCTTTTCCTTGGGGGCGGCAATTGAGGCCTACATCTACTCCATTGCCTACATAGCCACTGGATGGGTGAGAGTGCCGAGGGAATTCACCGCACTGCTCTCCGTATGGCCGCCGCTGTGGTTGTTGGTGGGCGGTGCAGTCATGGGTCCCGTGGCGGATATGGTGGGTAGAAAGAGGAGCCTGTACCTCACGTTGACTATGTACGTCGTGGGAGCCTTAGGGCTAGTCCTCAGCCATGATTATTCATCGCTGTTGGTATTCCTTGGCATGCTATTGCTGGCCACGGGCGGTGAGTATAACATCATCATGGCCGCATCTCACGAGTATTTCCCTAGGAGGTATAGGAGTAGAGCCGTGTTTCTAATCCTTAACTTCACCAACGCCGGCGGAGCCCTTGCATCGCTTCTTGCGGTCATGAACGTGTCATCGCCTTCGCTTCAAAGAATCGCCATAGGGGCCACGATACTGGCAGCGGCTCCAATGCTATATATATTGAGGATGAAGCTCCCTGAGTCCATTCACTGGCTCGAGTCCAAGGGTAAGGTGCATGATGCCATTAACGAGGCGACGAGGCACTACGGCAAAGTAGCCCCAGGGGGGAGGAGTGTTGCCGGCATTGAGTTGCCATCCAGCCTTACTAGGTCGGTAATAGGCGCTCTGCTGGGTTGGTCGTACACCGCCGGCATCACGTTGATGGCTCTAACCCTTGGCCCGTATTTCATGCCTAGCTTGACTAATTGGTTGATACTGGCGTTCTCATTGGCATCGCTGGCTTCCGGCGCTGCGATGGGTTTAGCGGCCGATAAGGTCGGCAGGAGAGCGTTATTGCCGGCATCGTCAGTTCCACTGCTTGTGCTGGCATCATTGATGGCGTTGACGTCCAGTGCTTGGACTCGCAATCCCCTTCTCTTTTGGTCGTTGTTCGTGCCGTTCTCCGCCCTCGCAAACGTGTTTTACTTGGGGGAGGATACGTTGAAGTCGGAGTTCTGGGTGACTGAGAGGAGGGCATCGTTCACGGCCGCGGTGAGGGCATTGTCTCTCGGCGCCACGATACCAGTGATATTCCTGGTTGCGTACCTACCCGTTTCGGCGTACTTAACTATGACTGCAATGGTGTTTACGGTTGGGGTGGTGGCTGCCATGGCTTGGTACTTCATGGGGGCGGAGACCGGAAGGGGTGCCAGCATAGGGGCTTGGGATCGTGCCTAACCGCCTATTCGATTTAATAGTCGTATCCGATTGCGTCCTGGATATCTATTACATGGTGGATAAATTACCCATAGAGGCTGGGGACTTCATTGTTTCCCGGCGGGCGGTTCTCTCGCCCGGCGGCGCGTGCACCACGGCATTGCTGGCCCGCAAGCTGGGGCTCGAGGTGGCGGTCATCGATGAAATCGGCGATGATCCGTTCTCGGAGATCTTAATTAGAGCGTTGAAGGATGCCGGCATCCATACGGGATTAATGAAGAGAGTCCACGGTTTTACCACGGTATCCAACGACATAATATCGAGCAGCGGCCATGCCTTCGTGGGGTACTTAGGGGTTGGGGCTGGGCTTGACTTGCGGGGCTTGGATGAGAATGCATTGAGGGGCTCCAGGGCGGTGTTCATAAACGGCACCTATGCCGCGCTCTCCGAGGCCGCTGCTGATGCCTTGATGAGGCTTGCCAGGATTGCTAGGAGAAGCTCTCTTCCCGTCTTCCTGGATCCAGGCCCCATCATTAATGAGAGGACGAGGGGATTAGTGGAGGAGGCGGACGTCGTGTTGCCAAACGAGGAGGAGGCCAAGTCATTGTTTCATGCCTCCCTGGAGGAAGCCATCCACTCGATTAGAAATTCAGGCAAGGTATTTGCCATCAAGCTGGGTAGGGGAGGCGCTGTGGTTGTGGATGGGAGTGGGCCTGCCCACTGCGCCGCCTCAAGTCCTCGGAGCATTCTAACCACCATCGGTGCCGGCGATGCTTTCGATGCAGGTTATGTGGCGGGCGTATTAGGGGGATTGGATCCCATTGCCTCGTGCGGATTAGCCAATGCAGTGGCATCGCTGAGGCTGGAGCACTTGACTCCGATGGAGGTGCCCGACTTAAGTTACTTGCTTCACCTCCACACCAAGAGACTCGGCCGAGAGGGCGAGGAGGGGGTGGAGTAATTTAAAAAATAGGATGCCCAGCGGAAGAGGACTTTCGACCCCCTAATTGAGTTTAGAGGATCGATTTCTTGGGCTTCATGAGGGTCTTAAAAATCCCCGCCATCCCTGCAATGAAGATCGTAATCCCCAAATTTTTAATTATAGTTGCTACATTGACCTCTCAATTAGATCTACGTATTCGACTTCTGTCTCTACCACTTAGTTGGATCAATTGTAGGCCTTCTGTCGGTGTAGTTTCTCCATTACCTCATCATTCTAGTCGCTATGGAGAATGGTATGTCACCCTCCTCTGGGAAACTTGGCCTTCTTCCAGCGCAAGTACTCGCCATATTTAGTACAGGTCGTTGCTTGTTGCCACGTGTGTGAGCGAGATCTCGCCGGGTTGCGGCTTGCTCGACCAGTTGTAAAGCGTATGGGAACCATTGATGATCAGTGCAATCGCCTTGGGGGATTCCACTGAAGTTAACGTCAAAATACATGGATCCCCCTCCCCGGCTAGGTCCGGAATTCGATTGGAATATATTATCATGGAAACATATTTAACGCCGTCGATAGCTCTCTCGTAGTGGAGACAATAATAGAGACCACCATCACTAAGGCTATGGATGCTGTGCTCAAGAAGATCGGGGAAGGTAAGAAGTTATCCATGGAGGATTTAGTGGTGTTAATGATGGGTTTGTTCCGAGAGACCAAAAACAGCGTAGATGAGATGAATAAGAGAATAGATGAAGTAATTAATATGGTGATGAATATGGGCAATAAGGTGGATAAGAGGATTGAGGAGACCAATAAGAGG
>DAHE01000016.1:37534-38196 GCA_002508315.1 Thermocladium sp. UBA166 | reverse complement strand
CAGTCAGGGAGTACTCAACGGGCTTCGGCGTCGCCGTTATGGCGAGGGAGGCGTGGCGGGAACTGTTCAAGGGGGACTTAACAGGCGTTAGGGTCTCAATACACGGCTTCGGAAACACGGGTCAATGGGCCGCCTACTGGGCCGATAAATTTGGGGCGAAGGTCGTGGCCGTGGCCGACACCTCGGGAACAATATATGACCCCAACGGGTTAAGCGTGGCCAAGGCAATCAAGGCAAAGAACGAGACAGGCAAGGTAGTATCGTACGAGGGAGCGCGGAGACTGGCCCCCCAGGACGCGCTTACGGTTGATGCCGACGTCCTAATGCCCAGCGCGATCGAGGACACAATAACTGAGAGCAACGCTGCAAACGTGAAGGCGAAGCTTATAGTGGAGGGAGCAAACGGGCCAACCACTCCCCGGGCGGAGGAGATGCTGGCGAGGAGGAGCGCGATCATAGTGCCCGACATACTGGCAAACGCGGGCGGAGTAATAATGAGCTACCTGGAGTGGGTGGAGNNGGGACGAGGAGGAGACGAGGAGGAGGCTTGAGTCAATACTGGTCGGGAACTTCAAGAGAGTGATCAATAAGCACGCGGAGCTGGGGGCAACGGCAACCATGAGGGATGCGGCAGTCATAGCAGCCGTGGAGAGGGTTAGGGA
>DAHE01000016.1:36790-37430 GCA_002508315.1 Thermocladium sp. UBA166 | reverse complement strand
CCCCCGCCTCCAAGCGAACCGCTTGCTGGGAATTAATCAACCCGCTGTGACTGTGGATTGGGAGCAGTAATGCATGGAATAGACACCGTCCTGCGGCGCTAATCCATGTGGCGATGCCCTACGCGGGTCCTCCTCAGCTCCCTCACCATCATCTCAAGCTCATCAAATCCATCCAATAATGAACGCCCACTCCCATCCCCACCCCTATCCAGCCTAGCCTCCAGCATTAGGAGGGCGTTTATGGCTATCTTCAGGGGNNNNCCCGTACACCGAGGCCGCCACTCCCTGGGCGTGCCGGTACCCCCCGGCCGGACCCACGTAGCACCACCTCCTCCTCTCGCCCCAATGCTCATAGTAAACATAATCCCTTCCGTGGATTGTCTTCACCTCTCTATACCCAATTTCACCGCAGCGGGGGCAGACGTNNTCCGGTTAAATTTAACCGGAGACGCAATATAAACTTTTCCACGCCCACCCAACCACCTAAAGCCCAGAACAATTATGACCGGGAAGCTGTTAACGTTAGGTTCACCCAATCCTCGATCCCGTTATTGAATATTCATTATCATCTACTTACTTTTCCCCGGAATCACCATGCAGTGAATGCATTGGTTTCCCCAGGGGAAGTGGGCGGGGGGAG
>DAHE01000016.1:36018-36746 GCA_002508315.1 Thermocladium sp. UBA166 | reverse complement strand
TTTACCATTAAGCTAGGCGCAAAGAAGTGTCCCAGGACTAGCACTGCCACGGCTGTGAGGGGGATGGTTATGTTGTCGTCGATGAATGGTTGCTTCTCGGATAGGGTTGCCAGTATAGCTGATGCTATTCCCACGTAGCCCAGCGCCGCCCCTATGGGAACGCTCACCGCAAGCATCGCCAGGGAACCCTCCCAC
The DNA here is from genome assembly GCA_002508315.1 of Thermocladium sp. UBA166. Classification (GTDB taxonomy): domain Archaea; phylum Thermoproteota; class Thermoprotei; order Thermoproteales; family Thermocladiaceae; genus Thermocladium. The sequence continues at coordinate 36,551 of DAHE01000016.1, read as the reverse complement.
CCCTTCACTCTCCTCCTGTACCTGAGGTTCCTGATTATCCCAGTCACGCCATCGCCCCACGACATGTAGAGCAGCGGGACCGCGGCAAGCCAGTACGAGTGGTCGAGGAACCAGAGTAGGAAGGCAACGNNCTCCCCACGCAAGCGTGAAGTGCACCTCGTACATGTTCTCCGGGTCTTGGAACCAATAGTATAGCTTCCCCGTTACGTGCGGCACGTATACGGCTATCGTCAGCAGCACCGCCATCACGAGGGGCAGCACGGGCTCCTCGAATAGGAAAGGCAGCAGGAAGGCAACGACTCCCCCGCCCAGGATGTGAATAACCTTGCGCCCGAAGTAGGTACCTGATCGCTCTGGGTATCCCCTCCTCACGGCCGCCCAGTACGCCTTCTTGGCCAAGTAGAATGTGGTGAACGACACCCAGGCCAGCAGGGCGGCCGCGTACGGCGCGTCGTGAATCATGGCTGTTCCCAGATACATTTGGAAATTGATTAAGAGGCGTTAAAAACATTTACGGGCCTCGGCTTTAATGG
>DAHE01000016.1:35476-35871 GCA_002508315.1 Thermocladium sp. UBA166 | reverse complement strand
CCATGGGTTGGGCTTTTGGCACCGTTTATAAACCCGGGGTAAGTGGTTCCCCGCGTGATGACTACCCAGGGGCTGACCGGTGATGGTTACTGACCTTCGCTGAGCCGTGATTAAGCCAAATGCCGGCGAGCCCGGAACGCGGNNGGCATGAGGTGGATGCTGTGGTTACCGGCGATGGCTTGTGCCCACTACGCTTAAAAGGAGCATGAATATCAGGGGCAAGTGTCCATAAAGTTGTCTAGGACGGCATTGATCAGCAACATGATGACCAGCGCATTGATAGTGGATCTGGACGTGGTTTGGCTCCCCGCCCCCAGCCTGGACTCCCCCTCAGTCTTTGCTAGGTTATTAGATGAGGAGAGGGGAGGGCATTGGGGCATTTCCTTCGATGGCGA
>DAHE01000016.1:24694-35372 GCA_002508315.1 Thermocladium sp. UBA166 | reverse complement strand
GAGCCTGTGATGAGGTATGGCTTGATCGAGCCGTATAGGTTGGACTCCATGAACGGCGCGCAGTTCGTGAATCCCCTTAATAAGGAATTGATGGAGTTCATAGTGCTGGAGGGCGATTGCTCCCCGCTTGCTGGGAATGCGTGGAGGTGCAGGGGGCCGGCCAAGTTGATTGGGCACTACGCGAGGAGCGTGGGGAACAGCATTCTGGGCGGGGGGAAGAGCGTGGTCTACTCAATGCTGGGCGAGGCGCTCGATAAGGCGCTGCAGTTCTGGAGGGTTAAGGAGGTGAGGGGCGGCGCCGGCCTCCGCTCCTCCTCCATCGTTTTGCTGCTCTCCATGATTCACAGATCCACGGGGGGAATAGCGGCCTCGCCCACCACGTCCCTCCCCGAGATAGTGGGGAAGTCGCGTAATTGGGATTATAGGTTCATATGGGTGAGGGACTCTTCCCTCGCCGCCAAGGCATTGATGAGGGAGGGGTACTTGGTGGATGGTAGGGGGGCCATGAATTTCCTGCTCAGCGTCGTGGAGCCCACGGCCAAGCCCTTCGATCACCCCTTCTACGGGGTGGACGGCTCCCCGCCCGGCGACGAGGAGGAACTGCCGTGGCTGGCGGGGTACGGGGGGAGCAGGCCTGTTAGGATCGGCAACGCCGCGTCCACGCAGCTTCAACTGGACGTGGAGGGGTGGTTCATGGATGCCCTCCACACCTACTACTCGCTGACGGGGGATGACGTGTATATACGGAATTACTGGTGGGTTGTGGAGGCCACGGCGGAGTGGTGCTCAAAGTCATACGCGTTGCCCGACGCGGGCATGTGGGAGGAGAGGGGGGAGGCCAGGCACTACACGCACTCCAAGGTAATGATGTGGGTGGCCCTGGATAGGGCTGCTGAGCTGGCCTCCGGCGTCGGGTTCAAGGAGGAGGGGGATGAGTGGAGGGGCAGGGCGGGTGAGGTGAGGCAGTACGTGCTTGCCAATCAACCGAAGATGTTCACTAAGTACTTCGGATCAAGCGAGGTCGACTCGGCACTGCTTGTGCTTCCCCTATACGGCTTCGTGGACCCACGCGACGAGAGGTTCGCCGCCACGCTTGACGCAATAGAGAGGGGGTTGGTTAGGGATGGATTGGTGCTCAGGTACTCCAAGGACTTCCTGGGCCCGGTTCAACACCCATTCCTCCTAACGAGCGAGTGGCTGGCCATGGTTTACTCAATGCTGGGGAGGCGGGCGGAGGCGGAGGCGATACTCGGGAGGATAGAGAGGTGCTCATCAACGGTTGGCCTACTCGGCGAGCACTTGGACGTAGATTCATGCGAGCCGCGCGGCAATTACCCCCACATATTCAGCCACGCCGGGTACCTCCTGGCCAGGGAGGCGCTGGATGGCTCCCCCACCCCTCACCCCTCACCGACTAACCGCTGAAGCTGGGCTGGAAATGCCCCCGTTAGGGGCCGCGTTGGGGCAGGGTTCCAGGGAATTCACGCTAGGCCAGGGGGTCAGGGCGTGAAACATCTGAGCGACTCCTCACTACCTGGAGGGCCTCGCACAGGTCCTCTACGTGAATGGCTCCATCTATTGGGTTTAGGGACATTATCAAGCCAAGCCCGGCCGCCCTATACGCCTCCACATCGTACACTGTGTCCCCCAATCCATACGCCTCCCAGGGCTCCACCCCCGAGGACCGAACAGCCAAGAGGACTGGGGCTGGATCCGGCTTCCCCCTATCCACGTCGTCGCCGGCGACCAGTAAGTCCACAAACTCCATCAATCCAGTGGCCCTCAGCACGGCCGTGGCGGATGACTTGCTGGAGGATGTGACCACGGCCACCCGCATTCCCATGCCGCGCGACTCAGCCAATAAAGCCCCCGCGCACGGGAAGGGGCTCAACCCCATGCTTAGCTCCTCCATGTAGTACATGGTCTTCAGCCTCACCAGTCTCCAAGCCAGCGGCCCCGACCCAACCAGGGCGGTGGCTATGTCGATGGCCCGCCTCCCCAGCAGCCTCTCAACGCTGACGCCCTCCCCGGGGAGGCCTAGGTCCGCCAGCGCGCTCCTCCAGGCCCTTAAATGGAGCACTGCCGTGTTGGTTAGTGTTCCATCTAGGTCCAGCACGGCTAGCTTCAACATCATCGACACTTCAAAATGAACCTGGCATCGGCGGCGTAGGCTCCCCTCCCCTCCTCAAGCACTATAACTGGGTTGAGGTCCGCCTCAGCTATCTCCTCCTCGTCCGCTATCAGCTTGGAGAACTTGACCAGCATCGAAACCAACGCATCAACGTCCCTCTTACTCATCCCGCGGAACCCGTTGAGCAGCGTGGAGGCCCGGGTCTCCCCTATCATGGCCCTGGCATCCCCCTCCCCCAGCGGCGCCACTCTCAGGGAGACGTCCCGGAGGACCTCCGTGAACACGCCGCCCAAGCCGAACGCCACGACCCCGCCGAATATTTCATCCCTCGTGGCGCCTATTATGGTCTCCAGGCCTTGGGGAACCATCCATTGAACCAATGCGCCCACCACCCTCGCGTACGGCGCCCTGGCTTTAACGTTGCCCATGAGTTCCCGGAACCCCTTCTCAACTGCCTCGGGGTTCTCCAGTCCTAGAACCACGCCGCCCACGTCGCTTTTGTGAACTATGTCGGGGGAGACCACCTTGAGAACCACTGGGTAACCCACCCTCCCCGCTGCCCTGACCGCCTCCTCCTCACTCGTCGCCAACGCATGAGGCGGATTAGGTATGCCGCTGGCCTCCAGTAGGTCAAGGGCCTCGTGCTCCAACAGCTTAGACCTGCCCTCCCCACACGCCCTGCCTATTATGACGTCACTCACGCCGCTCACCCGCCCTCCCAGCATGCTCCGCCAGCGCCCACAGGGCCTTGGCCGCCCTATCCGGGGTCGCGTACACCGGCACTCCCCCCTCATCTAACGCGTCGTTGAATTTAGCCATGAACTCGTTCCCGCCGAACGACACCACCACCATGGGCTTCCCGTACCGCTTCGCGTCTATTATGTAATTGGCCAAGTTAACCGTGAGACCCGGCAATTGCATCAGCGCTATTATCATTGCCATGTCCACGGAATTCGTCGGGATCACCTCATCCATGACGGACCTATACATCTCGTCAGTCGCGCTCCCGGTCAAGTCGATGGGGTTCCCCACGGCAGCCAGCGGGGGAAGCATCTTCCGCAGCCTCTCCCTCTGGGCCTCCGGGAGCTCAGGCACCGGTAATCCAAGGAACTCCAACGCATCGGTTGCCTGAACCCCCATCCCCCCGCTGTCCGTCAGCACCAGCACCCGCCTTCCCCGCGGCAGCGGTTGAGTAGCCAATGCCTTCGCCATGTCGAAGACCTCCCTGACGCTGGACGCCTCTATCAGTCCCGCCTGCCTGAAAGCCGCGCTGTACACCTCGTAATTGCCGGCCAACGCCGCCGTGTGGCTGGCCACGGCCCTCCGCGATGACCGCGACCTACCTGCCTTGTATATAACCACGGGCTTCCTAGCGGAGACCTCCTTGGCGGCCTCAATGAATCTCCTCCCCTCCCCGGGGTACTTGAATCCCTCCACGTACATCGTTATCACCTTTATGGATGGATCGGAGGCCAGGCACTTCATCAAGTCCACCTCAGTCACGTCGAGCTTATTGCCGTAATTAACCGCAACCCCAATGCCCAATCCCCGCCTGGCCGCCCAATCCAGTATCGCCCCAGCCACTGCGCCGGACTGGCTTATTAGGGCTATGGGGCCGGGTCTCGGCCTCCCCATCCTGTCCTCGGGCAGGAAGAACGTGTCCAGGCCCGTCGATGCGTTGTAAACGCCTATGCAGTTGGGCCCCAACACCCTGACACGGCCCTTGGCCAGTCTCACCTCCTCCTCCAACTTGGCCCCCGACTCCCCCACCTCGCTGAATCCACCGCTTATTATTATCGCCGCCCTCACGCCTGCCTCGGCCGCCTCCCTCATGACAGATGACACCAGCGGCGCGGGCACGACTATGACGGCCAGATCTATGGGCTCCCCTATGTCCTTTATTGATGGGTAAGCCTTAATCCCGTTTATCTCGGCGTACCTTGGATTCACCAGATAGACCTTCCCCCGGAACTTAGAGGTGAGGTTAAGCGTTATCACGTTGCCTATGCTATCCCTCCTAGGAGTCGCCCCCACCACGGCCACCGAGGAGGGACGAATCAACGCCTCAACGTCACTACCCCCGCTCGACGACATAATCCGCGCGTCGCGCTATTCTTTTAAGCTTTAAATCCGCATTATCATTCCCCCACACCACGATGGAGTCAACCGGGGAGAGGTGGGACAATCGCCGCGCGTTGATCAAGGGAGCACCGCCGGAGGAGGACTCCACTCACCCAAGCAACAAACCGCTACATCTCCCTCCCCCCANNCCCTCCCACGACTGGTTAATGCTTGATGATGCTTCCAATCCCCTGGAGCGCTTGTGTTCAGTGCACCTTCTTCACGTACCCCGGCTTGGGCGCGTATAGCTCGCCTTGCTTCATGAGGAGGTTTATCAGCTTGTCCGCGGTGGATCTATCAATCCCCCTATCCTCCACCTCCTTGAGCACGTCATCTAGCTTGATGGGCTTACCATTATTCAACTCCTCCAGCCTACCTATGGTCTCCAGCACCACCGCTATCCTCTCCTGAGAGCTCCGGGGCTTCCCGGTCATTATCACGTCTATATCGNNCCTTGCCGGTCTCCACGTCTATCCCGACGCTCTGGAGGAACTTGAGGAAGAGGGATATCGCCCTATCCGCGTCCTCCTTATCCACGGCGCTGCTGAGCCTCATCTTGGCCTCGGCCTCGGCGAGCCTGATGAGGGCCTCCAATTGCCTGGCGGTTATCGCGACGGGCGAGCTCGGTTCCTGGGACTTCCCCCTCATCTGTATATAGAACTGAGTGACCATGTCCTGAGCCTCCTTCGTTAGCATCGGCTTCACGTGCTTCCTGGCGTACGCTATGTACTTCCTAAGCAGGTCAGGCTTTATTATGTCCCTGCTGTAAGCGTCTAGAACATCATTGGCATGCAGCTTCACTATGTGCGTGGCTATGTTCTTGTCCTTCTCCGCGTTCGGCTCGTCCCTCACTATGAAGATCAAGTCGAACCTGGACAGCANNCGTCACGGGGAGGTCCACGTTCTCCGCCACAGTTCTGTTGGGCAGGTAACGGCCGAAGGTGGGGTTGGCGGCGGCCAGCACCGAGGAGCGGGCGTTGAGCGTGGCCACTATGCCGGCCTTGGCTATNNTGCTGCTCCATGGCTTCATGCATGGCCACGCGGTCCTTCGCATCCATCTTGTCTATCTCGTCCACTATGGCCACCCCCATGTCCCCGAGAACCAACGCGCCGGCCTCCAGGTAGAACTCGCTCGTCGTCTTGTCCCTAACGACGGCGGCCGTCAACCCAGCGGCCGTGGATCCCTTGCCGTTGGTGTACACCGCCCTCGGCGCTATCTTGCTCACGAACTTCAATAATTGGCTCTTCCCAGCGCCTGGATCCCCTATCAGGAGGAGGTGAATGTCCCCCCTCACCCTAATCCCGTCTGGGTACTCCTTCGGGACCCCGCCGAAGAGTAGGCAGGCTATGGCTTCCTTGACATCAGTCATGCCGTAGATCGAGGGGGCTATTGAGCGGATTATGCGATCCCTCACGTCGGGCATGGCGGCTAACTCCCTTATCCTGTCCTCGTCCTCGCTGGTTATCTCGACCTCCGCGAAGTCCTTCTGCATGCTCTCTATGTAGTTCACGTTTATGTAGCTGGAGAGTATGGGGGGCCTCAGCTTCCTGAGCTCAGCCATGTCGAGCTCCAGTATGCCAGTCACAGTCACTCTATCCCCCGGCTTCACCCTGTCCACTAAGTCGTCCATTAGGATGGCCTCCATGTTGCGCGGCAATTGGCCGGACGGCAATTCCTCCAGCCTTTCCTGTATTATCACCTTCTGCCAATCAATGAACTCGCTCCGCTCGGAGGTCAGCTCCAGGGAGTTAACTGCGCCGCACCTGGGGCACTTCCTGGGGGGCTGGACGAAGGAACTGAGCGTCTGGGGCACCTCCACCTCGTAACCGCACTGAGTGCACCTGTATATCGCCTTGACTAGGAAGTGCTTGGGGGGAGTCTGCCTCAGTATTATGCCCTCTATGGCTATGAATCTCCCTATCTGATCGCTGCGCAGCTTCCTCAGGCTCAACTTGTCCGTCTGAGACATCTTGAACCTGGCGTGGAACTTCCCAACTTGGCGGGCGTGCTCCGGATCCCGCTCCGTCACCATTCGCTTCACGGCGTTGGACGCCGCATCAATGGCTAGGTTGGGCGAGTCCATCAACAAGTCGGCCAATTCCTTGCCGTTCAACACCAAGTCGTTGAAGTCTATCACAAGCGACCTCTCCCTGTTTATTATCATGGTGCTCAACTCATTCAGGTACTTCTCATCGGATTCCAGCAGCGACTTGAACTTCTCTATCAACTCATCGAAGTTAATGGCCTCCCTCTCCTCCATCACGGTCTCCCACCCACCACGTCGAGCCAGCCTCCAGCCGCCTTGCCCACCTCCCTCACAAGCGCCTCCTCCTCCACGGGCAACTTATCCAGGAACTCCCTCGTGCCCACCAGGGAGGGCGACACGGCCACCGCGTTGAGGAGCTTCCTCAGCCTGGCCTGAGCCAACTCCCTCAGCACCTGCTCGTACTGCCTCACCTCCTGCTCCCCCAGCTGCGCCATGCTCAGCCTAGCCCTAATGTAGAACCCCCTATCGAGTTCCTGCAACTCATTCAGGGACTTGTTCTCCCTCCAATGAATCTTGCGGAGATCATCGAGCGAAATGAAGTCCTGCTGGATCAACTGAGCTAGGCCCTTACTTATGAGGAGCAGGGCTATGGAGGGGGGAGCCTGGATTGGATCGCCTGCCTTAAGCGGGCCAACCCCGTACCCCCCCACCCTCATCTCGGGCACGTCCCTCGAGGCAACTAGCCTAACGCCCTGGGGGTACTCCATCACCTCAATGACGGACTTAAACGACATCCACTGTAGAACTCCGGGGGGCCTATTTAACCCTAATCAGCGGGCTTGAGGCAGGGAGCCGCGCTGGGGGCTGGGATGTTGTTGATTTGAGGAAATGAGGAGACCGCCGATCGCGGGCAACATCACTGCCTCTTCTCTGCGTTCAGTATTCTCCGTGTATAATTCCGGGAATTCCTGCGCCTCGGCGTTAAATTCTTATGCGGCCTAGCGGGTACCTTGGGGGTTTGGCTCCTTACCTTTCCAGCCTTAGTCAATGAACCGTGCGAACCCATGATATCCCCGCACGCGTCGATTTAATAAACTTTGTTCCAGCAGCGCAAGGATTAGGACCTCCTCTCCCTTATCAAGGATATGGAGAAGACCAATGCGAACGCGAAGCCGAGGAAGAAGCCCCCGCTTCCCACCAGGGATGCTAGGGAGAGGAGGAGGGCTATTAGGCCCATGGTCCTCCTATTCACCTTGGTCAGCACCGCCAGGAAGAATATGGCCTCGCATAGGACGCCCACCACGGCCTCCGCTGTTCCTGAGTACATGTAGACGGGGGCGGGGACAAGGGTTGAGACTTGGGCGGGGAGGAATGAGGAGGGCGACATCGATACGTCGATTAGGAACACGCCGTCGATTATCATCAGGAGACCGGCCAGAAGCATCAGGGAAGCCGTTACCCTATTCATGAACCGGCCTAAAGCGTAACTACTTTATTAATATCCCGCCTGGACGCGCTCGGGCCCCGATGAGCGTCACGGGAGACCGGCTGGCCTGGCTCCCATTTCATTCTTGAACTGCCTGTACGGGACCTTGGCTAGCCGCGCCTCGGGGTACCCGCCGTGCATCAACGTGTTCTCGATGGATCTAACCAAGTCCGCCAGCCTGAGCTTGGCGAACATGAGGGTCTCGTTGGCGGCGTCCACCAATGGATCCAAGTCATCGTAAATCAAGTCGCCGCGCACCTTGAGGGGGACATCCATCCTGTCCTCCCCCAGCAATTCCACCAAGTACCCCCACTCCTTGATTGAGGATATCCCGCTGTGCTTGAAGCCGGAGGACCTGGCCAACCTCAATAACTCCTCTGCATTATCCAGTCTCCTGGCCACCACGTGCAATATGGCGCTCCTCACCATTAGCCAAGCATCGCTCAGTCGCTCCAGGGCTCCCCTCACCTCCCCCGCAGTGACGGGCCTGTGCCACTTGGACACCAACTCGAAGGAGCCCATAGATCTAACCGACTTGGAGAAGCCCAGCCTCTCCGCCCTCGCTATCATTATCCTACCGCTGCAGCTGCTGGTGGTGAAGTAATCCGGCAGTGAGTTTATGCCTCGCAGCACGTCAATCATGTCGAAGTCGACGCGGCCAAGCCCAGCCTCCCTCTCCAGCCTCTCCATGAATGCTATCTTCTTTTGCTTGAATGGATCCATGGTTATTCAGGCAAGTAGAATGCCTCCCTCTCCCTGTAGACCTTCTTGAATCGCAGCTCCGTCAACCTCTCCTCGGCCTTCCTATACATGTCGGCGAACATCTTAACCCTCCCCTCCAGATCCGCTCCTCCCTTGAACTCCTCCGGCTCATAGAGGAACTTCGTGGATCGACCGCCGCCGTGCTCCACTATGAAGCCCTCCACCACGCCACTGCTGGGCAGCGATCCTATATCTCCATCCCCTCTTATCAAGAAGGAGTAGCCCCTTATCTTCCCATCATCAAAGACCAACCTCACCAGGACTAAGGAGATGTGGAACTCCCTCAGCGTATTAACTATGACGTCCCTATACCTCTCGGTCTCCCTCACGTGTGGAAGCCTCTCCAAGAGCACTAAATCATTCCTGGAGAGATCCTTCATCAATTCATCCAGCATTGCGCCGGCCTTCTTATCAACGTTAATGACGCCCATGCCTAACCCACGCCGCTGCTCGTTAAAAACTTAACCGGGAGGGAAAGCACGGCAAAGCTTAGCGTGAACTACCCCGCCCTTGCGGGTAAGGCATTCCCCGCCTCGCGGGGGTCTTTCGCCCCCTCAACTCCCGTTAAGGTTAAGGTTAAATTGGGCAGTTCTATGGGTTATGGGTGAGCGATGACTGCAAGAGCGAGAGGGCTATACACGTTAAGATAGAGGAGGGAACCGACGAGCGTTATGGGACGTACCCAGAGAAGAGGACCGCGGAGGATCACGTGAGGCATGGATTTGTGGTGATCGATAAGCCTCGGGGGCCATCCAGCCACGAGGTGGTGTCGTGGATAAAGAAGATGATGGGGCTGGAGAGGGCGGGGCACGCGGGTACCCTGGATCCAAGAGTATCCGGAGTGCTTCCGGTAGCCTTGGGCGACTCAACCAAGGTGCTGCAAGGCATTTCCCACGAGGACAAGGAGTACATAGCCGTCATGACTCTCCACGGCGATGCCGCGGACGAGAGGATCCGCGGGGTGCTTAGGGAATTCACGGGCGAGATTTACCAAAGGCCCCCGGTGAAGAGCGCCGTGAAGAGACAGCTAAGGACTAGGAGGGTCTACTCGCTGGAGATGCTGGAGAGGGATGGGAGGTACGTGCTGCTGGACGCCAAGGTGGAGGCGGGCACCTACATAAGAAAGCTATGCTATGACGTGGGGGAGGTGCTGGGGGTCGGCGCCAACATGCGCGAGCTGCGCAGGGTGAGGGTGGGATGCTTCGGGGAGGATGAGGCCGTCACCCTGCACGATCTAGCTGATGCTCTCTATCTTTGGAGGCGGTACGGCGATGACTCGCTGCTGCGCAGGTACGTGAAGCCCGTCGAATACATGGTTAAGCACTTGCCCAGGATATTCATACGGGACTCAGCGGTCGACTCCGTGGCGCATGGAGCGGCCCTGGCAGCCCCTGGAGTGGCGAAGATAGAGGATGGCGTGGAGAGGGACCGCGTGGCCGCTATAGTTACGTTGAAGGGGGAATTAGTGGCCCTCGCCAAGGCCGTGGCCAGCACCGGCGAAGTGCTTAGGATGGAGAAGGGAATAGTGGCGAAGCCAACCAGGGTCATAATGGAGAGGGGAGTATATCCGAGCGCGTGGCCGAAGGGCAAGGATGGGCGCAATGAGGAACGGCGTGGAAAGTGATTACTCAACTATATCCATTATTAGCTTCGCGACTTTATCCGGGTTGTCGCTTTCCTTGCATAGAGCCCATAATTCGCTGGTCTTGCATAGCTTATACCTGATCACGCTTCTCGAGTCGTCCTTCTCCAGCAATCCTCGACTCGTCAATGCATCCAGTATATGCTTCACCAACGTGAAGACCACGGGCAGCATGTTGTTCTTCAAGCTGTTATTGTTGGACCGCTCCAGCAGTGTCTTGGGTATGAAGGAGACGCATGATCCCCTGGACTCCTTAACCACGTTCCATAAGGCCTCCGCCACCGCCTTCTCCACGTTAGTGAAGTCAGTATACGACGTCATCGAACTCATTAAAATAGCCTGTGCGCCAGCATATTAAGCAGTAACCCTGATAACCTGCAGCTATTATACCTGGATGCTCAGGATTAATTATTCCTGAATATACGAGAGTATTCCGAAACATTCATAACCATCTCTCTTTAAAATAAAACTCATCGCACAACCCATCCATGCATTATTTAAATTAAGAGATTAAATACTTCAAGCTAGGACGCCATTCACCCCCACCC
>DAHE01000016.1:0-24661 GCA_002508315.1 Thermocladium sp. UBA166 | reverse complement strand
CCTCCTTGTCCTAAAGCCGAGCCCTTACTCCATGCAGGCCAAGCCCTACCATAAATGGCCGCTCGACTGGGGAGGTCCATCATAAAATTTTTAAACGGTGGGGCTAGGGTTTGATTCATGGTTAGAGTGTTTGATGTAGGGAGGATATGCGTCAAGACGCGAGGAAGAGAGGCTGGCAAGATGTGCGTCGTGGTGGATATAATAGATGATGATTTCCTGCTAATCACGGGGCCAAGGCAGTTAACGGGAGTGAAGAGAAGGAAAGTGAACGTGAAGCACGTGGAGCCAACTCAGTACAAGATTAATATAAGCAAAGGCGCGAGCGATGAGGACGTTATCAAGGCAATAGAGGAAGCTAAGCTAACAGACACCGTCAAGCAAGGAGTAAAGCCCAACCTATACCTAATACCCACAGTTCACTGACAAAGAGAAATGACAAGTCTCGCCCCCTTCTAGGGGCGGGGTAAGGTATTTATCTTAACCTCTCATTCTATTTTCTATTTTGTGGCTTCGGCTACCGTGGGTCAACTCTCTAACATGATGAGCGAGAGCCGAATTACTCCCGCAATACCTACGGTGGTCGAAGCCAACTTAGGAATATAGAAGAACAAACGTTGTACGCCTTACTCAATTAGCTGATATACTCTCCCCGCTAAGGCTCGGAGGTTCTAGTGTCTCCATCGTTCTTAAAGTCGCCACCACCACCTCCACCGCTCATCAACGCTCAATGGCGTTAATCGAAGAAGGCCTCCCCTCCTTCTTAATCTATGGGGGATTAATGGGTGTGGAAGTCCACCGCGAGGTGGAGATACCCTGCCCGTAATGGTGGAGGTAATTCGCTTACTTAATGAAACAATGAAGCAAAAATGAATTGCTTTCTTTAATAATCTTAAAGAATATAGTCGAACTCGGCCAGCCCAAGCCTCTTGAGGGTGTCCCGGGTGGGTTTTCCATCGACCCATCCCCGCAGTTTGTAGTACACGCGTATTCCCTCGTCGAACATCTTGGATGCGCTGTGGCCCTTTGCCGGTCCCTCCGGTATGGGTTGCCTCATGCGGCTCGGCAGCTCATCCTTAACCCATCGCCTCTCCCTCACGTGGAAAAGCCTCTCCACGTTGAATATTCGCTCGCCTATCTCCAGAACATCGCTGCCGTCCAGGTCCCACCCAAACGCGGCGTTGTATAGGGATGCCAAGTCGTTCTCGGTGTTTATGTTTGGCATTAGGTTCTCGAATTTACAGAACACGGATGAATCCACGACCGCGAATAGGTCTTGGTTCCACTTCACTATCCTGGCCTGCTTCTCCACGCCGCTCGGCGAGTCATCGAGTGGATCCACCTTCTCCGGAACCCCGAACACCTCCCATGTCGGCGTGTACGCCTCCAAGTGATCGCCTCCCCTATTGGCCGTGTAGTAGGCGAGCGCGAAGCCCTTTAACCCCCTCGGGTCATACGCTGGAACGCCTTGTCCCCTGGATCCTATGAAGGACTCCGGATCCTTGTACTTCATGGCCAGCCTATAATCGCCCTCCGCCAATTCATCGCCAATCCCATCCCTGTGAGCTATCCTGTACGCCAAGTCTATTAATGCGGCGGAGTCTCCCCAATCCACGTCCAGCTTAAGCTTGCCCTTTCTAGCCAGCTCCACGGCCGTCGCTAATGTATTTCCAAGGCTTATAGTGTCCATTCCCAACTCATTGGCCGTCTTCTGGAGCTTCAGCACTGCATCGGGCTCCAAGTCCCCCACGTTGGGGCCCAACGCCCACGTGTTCTCGTACTCGTACTTTATCTTGTCGCCCGGCACCTTGAATGGCCCTGCCTTCACCGCAGCCATCTGTGTGCAAGCTATGGGGCAATTATAGCACCCATGCGTCTCCACCACGTATTTGTCCTTTATCATCTCGCCGCTGACGGGCGAGGCGTCGCCAACTCTTCCAGTGAAGTTGTAGGCAGGGAGTCCTCCCATGGATTGTATTATATTCATCAACACGTTGGTTCCGTAGGAGTGAAGTGCCTTATACGTTGGATGAGACGTGACGCGCCTCACTAACTCGTTGTTGATCTTCATGAACTGATCCTTGTCCACTACTTCATCCATTAACCTCCTGGTTCCCCAGGCCATTACTCCCTTCAGCATCTTGCTGCCCATGACGCCCCCCAGCCCTCCTCTCCCAGCGAACCTCTCGTAATCGCTGCCCCTTACCCCCGCGAACCTGACCAGGTTCTCGCCGGCCGGTCCTATCACCATTATGCCCGCCTTAGTCTCATCGGGCGGGAATCCATTCTCCAATAACAATTGCCTCGTCGATGAGCCCGTGGTCTTCCCCCATAAATGCTTGGCCGGCCTTATGCTGGGCTCGCCGTCCTTTATGTATATGTACACGGGTTCCTCTGCTTTTCCCTCTATGATCAAGCCATCATATCCGGACCTCCGTAGCCAATACGATGGATTCCCGCCCATGTTTGAATGCGTGATGGACAGCGTGAGGGGGGATTTGCCTACCACAGTCAACCTGCTGGAGGATACCGTCGCTATGCCGCTCAGGGGGCCCGAGAAGAAGTAGAGCTTATTGCTTGGGTCGAATGGGTCCACGCCGCGGGGCACCTCTCTCAGGGCTAGGTAGGAGCCGAGTCCCCTGCCGCCGAGGAATAGCTTGAGCAAGTCGTCCGTTATCACCTCCTCCTTGAATTCCTCGGCGGAGAGGTTTGCCCTTAATATTCTGAATACCATCATATGTATGAACAATACTTATTAATAAAACTTACGCTATTATTGTCTGATAACCCATTAATTTACATGTATAAATATAAATTAAAGATCCAATGCCGGTCGGCCCTCCATTACTGGGGAATGCAATAAAACTTAAATAACTTATAATTAACTAGTGAATTATGGCCAATTGGCAACTCTCCGATATAGTTAAACCATCCCAATCAGTCCTCGTAGTGTGGGACGTCCATAAGGCCCTAGTCAATTCCATATTCAACAAGGACGAGTTCATGAACGCGTTGAATACTGCAATAAACGCAGCTCGTAGGGCGGGGGTTCCCATAATATTCACCAAGATAACTCCCTACCCACAGGGATTTGAATCTCCCTCATCCAAGCTACTGTACAGGGGAGGCCTTCAATTCAAGCCGGAGGACATGGAGCTGGCTGTGAAGCCGGAGGACAGAGATATAGTTCTGAACAAGAACACGTGGAGCATATTCGTGGGCACCAACTTCGAGCTGCTTCTCAGGAACTCCTCCAGGTCCACCGTGGTGTTCACGGGAATAGCCACGGAGATAGGCGTCGAGTCGAGCGCGAGGCACGCATTTGCCTTGGGCTTCATACCCGTGATAGTCAGCGACGCCGTGTCCTCCAGGAGCCGAGAGGCGCATGAAAGATCCCTCGCCAACATGTCATCGTTCTTCCCGACAATACCCTCAACCGAGCTTGCCAATGCTTGGAAGTAACGCTGATCCCGAAATATTTAAATCGATCGGCAATAGAGGAAGGCCCATGGAGTATACGGTGGTTTATGACACATACGTGGAGATACCGATTCGCATAAGCAAATCAACGCCCGACGATGCTAGGGCAAAGAGGCTGGAGAGGTGGCCCAAGGAGGCTGGGCTCTCCCAGTCGCTGGGCGAGGGGGGCACGTTCATGGACCTAGTCAAGTCCTTCGCCAGGGACTACGAGCTGGAGACGGGCGAGCGGAGCTGGAACATAGCGAGCCAGGATGGAAGGGTAAGCATCAAAATGGAGTGGAAGCTGTTGAGGAAGGGAGAGCAACGCGGCGCCGCGAAAATGGAGGGAGAGATACCGTTAACGCCTGCAGAGGAGGGGAGCAACATGGTGTACACCGCCAAGATTAAGTACTCAATAGAGCTGGACAACGACGTGCTGGCGGAGAAGGCATCCAGCGACGTCGTGGAGTTCAATCTATGAGTGAATTCAATCCCCACCGCTAGCTACGGACTTAATCAAGGGATCACTCATTAATTCCTGGCCAGCAGGTCCGCGTACTTCCACGCATCGTCTGGGAATATGCCCACTGCTCCATCCAATTCCAGCCTGCGTATTGCCGCCACCACAGCGCCGCTGCTGGGGCCCAGCAGCAAGCCATCCTTGGCGGCAACCAGCTTGACGGCGTCCAAAGCCTCGCGAAGCGATACCTTAACCACCTCATCTATCTTAGCCACCTCCCTAAATGGATTGCCGTCGAATTCCTTTATGCCGGGGATGCCGTCCAGAGGCTCCACGCCTATCACCTTTATTGAGCCTCCGTACTTCTCTTTGAAGTACAATGATAGGCCCGTTATGTGGCCGGCCGTGCCTAGCCCAGCCACTATGTAACCTACCTTCAACCCGGCGGACAGCAACTGCTCATCCAATTCCCTCGCGGTCTCCTCATAGTGAATCAAGTAGTTCCTCGGATTCTCGAATTGATTCGGGTGATGCGCGTGCAGGCGGCGAGCCTCCTCCCGCACCTCATCCACCATGTCGGGCGTTCCCCCATCCCTTTCCCTAACCTCGGAGCCCAGCAGCTTGAGCATGGCCTTATGGGCCGCCGCGGTCCTGGTGGACACGTACGCAATCATCCTCCTCCCATAGGCGGCCGACAACGCGGCCAGCGCGACCGCCATGTTGCCGGACGATGCCTCAATTACGGGATCCCCCACCTTAGTCGCCTCCATCACTTCCTGGAAGAGCGATAGGGCGGTCCTATCCTTTATGCTATGCGTTATTGGATTCATGAACTCCAGCTTTCCCCAAACGGCTTTCGCCCCGAAGGATTTCAACCTGTAAAGCGGCGTGGGCCAGGACCCCCTTATGAGGTCCGCTAGATCCTCATAGACCCGCATATCCACAAATATGGGTCATGAATTGCCGGGGTTTCCATGACTTATAAAATTTTCCGCCTGGGCCAATAAATCGAGAAGGGAGCGCAGTGCGATAATTATTAACCTAGGCTCTGGGGTTCAAGCCATGAATGCACGGCAGGCAGGGAAGGGGGAAGGGGGGGCCGGCCCGGTCATTATGATCCTGGCCGCCGCGTCCCTGTGGTCCACTATAGGCATTGCCAGCGTCTACAGCGGGGCTCCCCTCCTTGCATCGCTGGTTAGGTCAGTGGTTGCGGCTGCCGCCGCGATTCCAATATATAGGTCATTCAACAAGGCCGCTGCCGCGGCTGGAGCAAGCTTGGGGTTCCTGTTCGGGATCTACTCCACTGCGGCGGCGGTTGCCGGGGTGGGACTAGCCGCATTTCTTCTGTACACGGCGCCTCTATGGACCGCGATTTTCTCTCTGGTGATCGGCGAGACGCCGGGGAGGCTTGGATTGGCGGGGCTCGGCATGATCTCCGCCGCGGTGGCGATAGCCATGATCGACGCGGTCTCCGGGGGAGCCAGCCTCCTGGGGGTGGCTCTAGGGCTTGCATCGGGGGCATCGTACGGCGCTTACATTTCCATAGCCAGGCTATTCTCTAGGGCGGGGATGGGCAGGGACGTATCATACGGCGCGCTACCATACGCCACAATAATCACTGTCCCCCTGTTTCTCATCTCCATCTCGCGCGGCTTGGTGGTGATGCCCAGTCAATTCGTGAAACCGATGGCGGCCGGCGCTTACCTGGGGGTGCTCTGCACCGTTGTTCCTTACAGGTTATTCTCGCTGGGCGTATCCAGGCTGAGAGCCACGTTGGCAGCCATGCTGGCCACGCTGGAGCCTGTCTTGGCCGCGGTGTGGGGATACGTGTTTCTAGGGCAAGTCCCCAACGCATATGAGTACGCGATTTATGCCTTGATAACCGCTGCCCTGATCGTTTCATCGCTGGAAGCGCGTTGAGGGGCTCCAGCCGCGTTCCTGGCCTTAATTGTAAATCGAGGGGAGTCGACTATGGATTGGGAGGCCGTCGGCTTTGCTTAATCCACTACTACCCCTCCCTCCTCGGCGCCTCTGGAGGTATTTGATGGTTCATGGAGGGGCCGTTTCAGCTGGGTTTTATGGTATAACGTAGGTGTAACTAATATAAATGAGTTATTAGAGTGCACTTTATGCAAGAAAACGACGAAGTGCTCAGGGAAATAAATGGGGAGGCCCGAAGGAGGCTGTTGGCCATAAGGAATGAGGAGCTGTGGCGATTCATCGATGCAGCCGTGAGGCTATGCAACCCGAGCAATGTCTTCGTGTCCACAGGCGATGAAGATGCGCGCATTGTGAGGGAGGACGCGTTGAGGAACGGCGAGGAGAGGAGGCTTGGGATTGAGGGGCACACAATTCATTTCGACAGTCCCCTGGATCAAGCTAGGGCAAGGGAGGACACCGCGATACTGCTGCCCAACGGGGAGAAGCTGGCCTTCATAAGGACCAAGGATAGGGAGGAGGGGTTGAAGGAGGTCACGGAGTTGCTGCGTGACTCCATGAGGGGGAGGACGATGTATGTGGGCTTCTACTCGCTGGGACCCAAGGGCTCCCCCTTCAGTTTATTGGCGGTTCAGGTAACTGATTCGGCGTACGTAATGCACAGCGAGAACATACTGTACAGGCAAGCATACGATGAGGCGGTTAGGCTGGGGGCTGGGGTTAAGTTCATGAAGTTCATTCACTCCCAGGGCGAACTGGATGAAATGGGCAGGAGCAGGAACGTATCTAAGAGGAGGATATACATAGACCCCATTGATGAGACCGTGTACAGCGTGAACACGCAGTACGGGGGGAACAGCATTGGGTTGAAGAAGCTGGCCCTCAGGTTGACGGTGCGCAGGGCAATGAGGGAGGGGTGGTTGTCGGAGCACATGTTCTTGATGGGGGTGGAGGGGCCCGGGGGTAGAGTCACCTACCTAACGGGGGCGTTTCCATCAATGTCGGGGAAAACGTCCACCGCCATGATGGGTAGGCTGCTCGGCGATGATTTGGCGTACCTCAGGTGGGTGAACGGGGAGGTCAGGGCGGTCAACCCGGAGGCGGGGGTGTTCGGCATAATAGAGGGCATAAACTCCAAGGATGACCCCGTTATATTCGATGTGCTGAGCAGGCCAGGGGAGGTCATATTCTCCAACGTGCTGGTCAAGGAGGACGGCGGAGTTTATTGGAGCGGTAAGGACGAGCCGGAGCCAGAGAGGGGGGTTAACTATGCGGGGGAGTGGTGGAGGGGGAAGACCGATGATAAGGGCAACATGATCCCCCCATCCCACCCAAATGCCAGGTTCACGGTTCCCCTCAAGTCGTTCAAGAACTTGGACCCCGCGTATGATGACCCCAGGGGAGTCAAGGTAGGCGGCGTGATATTTGGGAGCAGGGATCCAGACACATTCGTGCCGGTCGTGGAGGCATTTGATTGGAGACACGGCGTCGCGACCATAGCTGCATCGCTGGAATCCGAGAGAACCGCCGCCGTTATAGGAAAGGCGGGCGAGCGGGAGTTCAATCCAATGGCCATACTGGACTTCCTATCCGTCTCGCTGGGCGACTACGTTAGTCACTACCTTAGGTTCGGCGAGGCGGGGACTCCCCCCAAGATATTCGGCGTGAATTACTTCCTGAGACGGAACGGGGTTTTCCTGAACGGCAAGGAGGACAAGAGGGTGTGGCTGGCATGGATGGAGAGGAGAATACATGGGGAGGCGGGGGCCGTTAGGACCCCCATAGGACTGATGCCCAGGTACGAGGAATTAAGGCAACTATTCAAGTCATTGTTGGGGAGGGAGTATGGGGAGGAGGATTACGCGGTTCAGTTCTCCATAAGGGTAAAGAAGCACTTGGAGAAGATAGAGAGGATACGCGGCATTTACTCATCGATACCGGGGATGCCTAAGGCCTTCTTCGACGCATTGGAGGAGCAGAGGGGGAGGTTATTGGAACTGGGCGGAAGGGATGAGGTATCCCCCTTCGAGTTCCAGCGATGAAGTAAGTAGAGGCAGAGTAAAGCATAAAAATCGCTATGGAGAAAGGTTTACGGTCGCCCCGTAGCTCAGCGGCAGAGCACCTGGCTGTAGACAGCCACGTGGGGTACAACGCCGAAAAGCCCCACGGCAGCCACCAGGGAGTCCCGGGTTCGATTCCCGGCGGGGCGACCATCCTCACGCGTTGCATTCCTTATTGCCCATAGCCGTAAAAACCCCCGCCGTGAGGAGCGGGTGTGGGGATCGGCAGGGCATTGATAGTGGGGGATACGCACGTGCCCGACAGGGCCAGCTCAATACCGAGGCAAGTCGTGGAGGCGCTGAATTCCATGAAGCCCTTCAACTACGTCTTGATAACGGGGGATTTGATAAGCAGGGATGTGCTGGATGAGCTGATGGGGCTTGGGGAGAAGAGTTACGCCGTGAGGGGCAACATGGACTCGCTGGAGCTGCCGGACAAGGAGGTGATCAAAATGGAGGGAATTAAGGTGGGTTTAATGCACGGGCATCAATTACGGAGGAGGGGAGACGTGGATGAGCTTACCAAGGCCGCCGTGAAGCTGGGCGTGGACGTGCTGGTGAGCGGGCACACGCATGAGCCAGCCATAGTGAGGGGGGCCGTCAATTTACTGAATCCAGGCTCCCTCACTGGGGCGTGGAGCGGGAGCGGCGCCAGGTCTCCCCCCAGCTTCCTGGTGCTCGAGGTCGGGGGCGCGTCGGTTGAGGTCAGCCTCTTTCAGTTAATTGGGGAAGTGAGGCTCATGCGGAGGGAACGCGTGTCGACCGGATCCGGCATCCATCCATCAATAGATCTCTACCGGGGATTCGACGAGTAGAGAGAAATCACCATCCCGCCGGTGCACTTTGAGCCGTTTATGAATGGAGGGGAGGGTCTCTTCACTGCTTCGCCGTCTCTTTGTCTAGTAGCTTCATTAACTCGTCCTCCACGAATTCATCCTCGCATATGGTGGATCCATTCACCTCAACGCATGGCTTCCCGCACTTCATTGCCTTCCCTATGGGCTTGGCGGGCACGCCGTTGCTCTCGAGATCAGCCAGGAGGCCCTCCAACATGTTGGGTTTAACGCCTATGAGCAGCATGCCCGAGCTCAGCGATCTATATGGGTCGATGCCTATGGCGCCCAGCACCTCGCTAGTCTCCGGCAGAACCGGAATGCTGGAGTCCACGTTTATGCAGGTCCCGGACGCTGACGCCATCTCCAGCAATCCCTGGATTACGCCGCCCTCGGTTGGGTCATGCATTGATGAGGCATACCTGGCGGCTATCAATGCCTCCTTGACCACGCTCACGTCCCTCATCAAGGCAGAGGCTCTGGCTATCACCTCCCCGCCGACCCCCCTCTCCCTCAAGGCGCTCCCCAAGTCCCTCGCCACTATCGCCGTCGCCTCAATCGCTGCATGCTTTGTGGCCACCACGACATCCCCCGCCCCCAACCCGCTCGTGGATATGTACGCCGCCCCGAGCCCCATTACTGTCGTGGAGGCTATTGGGAAGCGCGTTTCCCTTACGTACTCGGTGTGCCCCCCAATCAAGGAGCCGCCCAGCGCGGCTAATGCATCGTTTACTTGGCTCATCACCTTCACCAAGTCATCATCTGGGAAAAACCTGGGCAGCAATAGCGTTAGAACGAACCACCTAGGCCTCACGCCCCGCGTGGCTATGTCGTTGGCCGGCACGTTTATTGCTAGCCAACCTATGTCGTTCAAGGAGCCTGTTATGGGGTCCGAGTGAACCGCCAAGTAATTCCCGTCCAGCTTTATTATGGCAGCGTCCTCCCCAACCCTGGGCCCCACCAATACGTCAGGATCCGCGATCCATGCATTGCCTATGATTAGCTTCTTGAGCTTATCATTGCTTATCTTGACCATTTATTAACCACGAGGCCGGGACCGGGATGTGAATAAATGCTTTGCCATTCCTTCAATAGTACTTCTTGAAGCCGAGCTGGGGAGCCACTTCCCTGAAGCACCTCCTGCACAGCATTAAGTCGTACTTCCTAATAACGGCTTCCCTGGTGCCGCACCGCATGCACCTAATCACTGCCCTGCCGTACTTGCGTTGCTTCGGCGGCTTTATGTTAGTCATTGAAGCGAGCGCAACTCGTGTTTTTATAAATTTTATGTGGCCTCGACCGGCAAGTGTGATTGGCGCCCAATCAAGGCTAGGTTTTTAACTTGAAACTATCCGCTAATTGAATGCTATGGAGAAACGAGGGAAGGAGCATAGGCATTGTAGTGGAGTCCACAGCCATTGATTGCTGCGGCTTGAAGACCATTGTTGAGGTGAGGGCGGTTGGCTCGTCCTACGCAGTTCAGCTGCAAGATGAAGATGTGCCCGACCTGGACGTCGCCAAGCTGCACGCCATCTCGATGAGGGGAGTCAAGCTCGAGAAGGCCGTTAAGAAACTCGGGGCAAGGCCCACGCCGTCCCTCATGAAGGCCTACGAGAGGTGGAGCAAGCATTACGGCTCCATAACTCCGCTGCTCCTCCACCCCAAGCTGACCGATATATACGTGGGGGATACCATAAAGGCACGGCACTCCGACTACGGCCTTGTCTCCATTGATGTAGAGGTAAACAAGGAGGATGTGTATTACCTTTTGAGACGCGTCAGCCATAGGTGCAGGACCCCCGTAACCGCGTATCAACCCATGATATCGACCACGGATGAGGAGTATGGGGTGAGGATATCGACCACGATACCCCCCGTGGGCGGGCCTGCCGTCCATATCAGAATAATGCCCCGCACTCCATGGACCCTGCCCCTCCTGGTGATGGGGGGAATGCTCAACGCCCGCAGCGCAGCGATCCTGTGGCAGTTATTTGAGGATAAGGTACCCATACTAATAGTGGGCCCCATAGGATCCGGCAAGACCAGCTTGGCCAATGCGGTGGCGTTCATGGGGAACCCATCCTCGTTCACGGCTCTGATAATGGATGTGGACGAAATGAACCTGCCCAATCACTTGGTGTATAAGTTAATGGAGAGAAAGGCATTCGGTCTCGGCGTCAAATCCATAACCAAGGACGACTTGATAGCCCAAGCCCTTAGGATGGGGGTTGATCACATAGTTGTGAACGAGGTGATAACAGGCGCGGAGGCTATGGCGTGGATAAATGCTGTTACCAGCGGCCACGGCGGCGTCACCACATTCCACGCGGGGAGCGCGGCGGACGCGGCCAGGAGGCTCTCCATAATCGCGCCTGGGGTCGTGGATCACTTGGGTGGAGTGGCCATGGTGGAGACGGGCATCGTGGATGTGGTGGATGAGGAGGGGGGAATCGCCACCAGTAAGAGATTGAGGGTGGTCAAGTCAATAGTGCACAGGCGTGACATAAACGCGGACGCCGTGGCAGCTAAGGCGGAGATAATAAGGAGCTTGGCCGGATACGATGCGGACTCCGTGATTAGGGCGGTCATGAATTACTACTCAGCCCCGAACGCGTCGAGGGGAGGCGATTGAGGTTTAAGGAGTTGATCGATTACTCCATATTCGTCCTAATGGCTCCCCTGGTGGGCGTTAGCGGGGCCGTCAAGGCCATCAATGATGGAGAGTGGACTAGGATGGAGGAACTCGATCCCGCGGAGGGCGGCGGGCACGGTTTTAGGGCGGAGCTATACAGGGCCGCGGTTAACTACGAGAGGGCGGGCACGGGGGCTGATAACTCCTTTGAGTTCCTCCACAACGCATTGAGGAATTACCTAGATAGGCAGAGGAAGGAGGCGGGGGATGCATTGACGTCCACGTTGATGACGGCGGTGGGCCTGTCAATAGCCATGATACTGACCATGCTCTTGGGAGGCCCCGCCCTCCTGCTTCCGCTAGCCATGGCTGGAATGCTGCCCTTAATACATTACTTCCAA
The DNA here is from genome assembly GCA_002508315.1 of Thermocladium sp. UBA166. Classification (GTDB taxonomy): domain Archaea; phylum Thermoproteota; class Thermoprotei; order Thermoproteales; family Thermocladiaceae; genus Thermocladium. The sequence goes on along the minus strand of DAHE01000016.1, from coordinate 12,881 downwards.
GTGGAGGAGGTAAGGTATGATTACTCGATCCCGCTGGCGGCGGGGGCGGTGGCCGGAGGCGTCGCGCTCATCCTGGTGCGGGGGTACGCGTACTCCCTCATGATAGCCTCGATGGCCTTCACGGTCGCCTACGCGCCCCAATTGAGGCGGGAATACTTGTTTACAGGCATGATTAGGTCCAAGATAATGAATTCATTCAATGAATTAATGTGGAGCCCAAACCCTCCCCGACCGCCGGGGGACACGGTAATTGGAGCAGAGTTCGGCAGGCTCTTCGACGTGGCGAGCTCAATGGGTGCCCCGCTGTTCTTATCCAAGGTGAACAGGGTAGTGTATGATGTGTTGTCATGGATGGACGAGAATCGTAGATCGCTTGTAATCTATGGATCTATGATACCTATTCCCTACGTGTTGCTCTGCGCAACGGTTAGGGTTTTGATGGCGAGCGTGACACCCGCCGCCGGCCCGTTTCCCGTCTTCCCATCCCTGGGCAGCTCGAGGGGGGTGTTGGCGATAGATGGCGTCATCACGTCCATCTTGACCGGCAAGGCCGTTCACAGCATCGGGTTGGGCGTCATGTTGATTCCATTATTCATGGCAATCCAATTACTGGTGGCATAGCTCGGTAATGGGATTGATGGCCTAATTCAATTTAACAAGGATTAAGGCTCCTCGCCATGAATGAGCGGGTAGAGGAAATTGATGATTGGCTGGGAATAACTTTATTAAACTATTGAATATTGCAAGCGCGTGCCAGCTGGTTCTGGTTTCAGGCTTGAGGAAATGAAGCCTAATTATAGAGAGATAAGGAGGTATGACCTTTCCCCGCCGTACGCTAGCGCGGTGATAGCGGAGAACGAGGACACGGGAGCATTGATGTACTACTTGGTGGAGCAATCCCTCACCAGGAAGGAAGTGGAGATCTATAACAAGATATATAAGTTGGTCATGCTAGAGTTACCGCCTCCCGCAGACATAAAGGCTCTCGACAAGCCCAGGGAGAGGCTCAGCAGGGAGATAAAGAGGATACTTGATAGGTATAGGGGATTGATTAGGGGCACTAAGATAAACCTGGACAGGATGGCTTACCACATGGAGAAGGATCTGCTGGGCTACGGACCCATCGACGCCATAATGAAGGATGAAAACATAGAGGATATATCCGCGGATGGGGTGGGGGCTCCAATATTCGTGTTCCACAAGGATTACGAGACTATCCCCACGAACATAGTGCCCGTGGACGCCCAGGCGCTGGATGACTTCGTCTCGAAGCTGATACACATGGCGGGCAAGCACGTCTCGGTGGCGGCGCCAATAGTCGATGCGCAGCTGCCGGATGGCTCCAGGATAGCCATAACATATAAGCAGGAGGTCTCCCCCGGCGGCAGCACGTTTACCATAAGGAAGTTCAAGGCAACGCCCATAACCTTCACCCAATTAATACAGAGCCGTAATATATCGCCCGAGATAGCGGCTTACTTCTGGCTAATGCTGGACAACCACAAATCATTCCTTGTTCTGGGGGTGACTGGCGCGGGGAAGACCACGTTCTTGAACGCCATGGCGACGTTCTTGAGGCCCAACCTAAAGATAATAACCGTGGAGGAGGTGCCGGAGATACGGCTGCCCCACAAGAACTGGATACGCTTGACGCCGAGGCTATCCTTTGGGCCCGAGAAGACCAACGAGGTGACGCTGTTCGATTTGGTGAAGGCCACGCTGAGGATGAGGCCGGACTACTTAGTGGTGGGCGAGGTGAGGGGAGAGGAGACCTACGTGCTCTTCCAAGCAGTGAACACGGGCCACGGCGGCGTCTCCACAATGCACGCCGAGGACTTCACCGCCGCCATAAACAGGTTGACGTCGCCACCCATGAACGTGCCGAAGGCATACATACCGGCAATGAATATCTTCGTCATGGTGAGGAGAGTGAGAGTGGGGGAGAGGTTGACGAGGAGGGTTACGGAGGTAGGCGAGGTCCAGACCGCCGATGACGTTAGGCCAGTGTTCAGGTGGGATCCCAAGAACGACGTCCACGTGCTGGTGGGCCAGAGCTTCTTGCTGCGCGAGATAGCGGACGCGACCGGCCAGGACGAGGAGGAATTGGAGGAGGAGCTTAGGAGGAGGACTAGGGTAATTAATTGGATGGTCGAGAGGAAGATGATGGACTTCAACGAAGTAGCGAAAACAATAGAGAGGTACTACACTAAGCCCGATAAGGTGCTAGCCGAGGTGGAGGGAGTCGCCGAGGTAGAGACCGCGTGATAGATGTCCACATATTCGCATCCTTTGGGGAGTTAATAAGTTACCTGGAGTCCAAGAGGGATAGGTTGAGGAAGGCGCTGGATGCTGACGTGAACGGCGTTGAAGCGATCGATGTAGAGAATGGATCCGTAACATCGCTGAATGCCTCCTTCAAAGATGATGTTGAGGATGTCTTAAACGACGTTAACTCCATGCTGAAGAGAATAAGGACGAGCAGCGATTACTCCGGCATAATAGTGCTGGTGGAGGAGGACGGCTCTCCAAGCAATATATACATAGTGCCGGGCGACTTGATATGATGAGACGAGCGGCAAACCCCGCCTTGAGGGGAGTTAGATGATTGAGTACGCCACAATCATGGCGTTCACCTCCATATTCGCGGCGCTCTTCATAATAGGGGCGGCCAGGTTACCGGCGGCATTCATAGGGTTAGTCGCTGCTGCGATAGCGATAATACTGGCGTTTGCATCATTCATATATCCGGCCGCCATTCCTTACCTAGGCCTACTGATAGGGATACCGGCGGGCTATGGCTTCTCGTTCCTCATGGAGAGGATCGGCATCGAGAACCCAATAAGGCTGCGGAGAAGCGCGGCTGAGACCGTCAAGGAGGGAGGGGGAAGGCGAAAATCCAAGCGGGCGCACAGAAGTAGGAGGGGGAAGGCTAAGTCGATTTACGTGTCGGAGGCCAAGGGGCGGGTAACTGATGTGGCCATCTATGATAGCTTCGACGAATTCATTCAATCCATAACGGCTCCCCAAGCCATCAATTCCGTGCTGGAGTACATAGAAAAGCTATTCCTCATCAGGGAGGAGGTGGATCAGTACCAAGTCTCGATTAGCTCCGTGGGCAAGGAGAAGAACAGATCGATAAGCTTGGTGGATGCCGATACCCTGGATGATGTTAGGGACGTGATTCAACGCGCCATCACGGATAAGGCCATGGTTAACGATAAGGTAAAAGCCATACTAGAGAACAGGGATAGGCTGGAGTCCATAGTGGGAAGCAGATTCATGGTCATATACGTGGACGGAGCGCCCGCCAAGATAGTGCCCCTATACTACGGCGAGTAGCTGCGGTAGAGCATTTAACGCCCACACGCCCAAGCCAAGCCATGTTGCTGGATAACGGGGTGGAGATCTCAATAGACAAGGCGGAGTCCAGGGTGACCGCAATAGCCGTTGGCGTCGGGGTTGGCTCCATATACGAGGAGCCGCGCATGAGGGGGGTGAGCCACTTGTTGGAGCACATGATGTTTAAGTCCAATAAGTGGATCAGCGGGGAGGAGCTGGACATGACGATAGAGGGGCTCGGGGGGATGGCTAATGCGTTCACTGGCAGGGATTATACTATCTATGCATTCGAGACCCTCTCAGAGAGCGCTCCCCGCTTGATAGATGTTATCTGCAAGATGATGCTCAACGATAAGTACAGCGAGGATGAATTTCTCAGAGAGAAGGACGTAGTCCTCTCCGAGATACAGTTGAGGGACGAGAACCCCAGCTCCAGGATATGGGATTTAGGGACCCAGGCCCTCTTTGGCAGAAGCGATCTAGGGGATCCGGTGACTGGGTTTCATGAAACTGTTAGCTCGGTAACGCTGCAAGACCTAGTGGAGCACAAGGCCAGGAACTACGTGGGAGGGAACATCAAGGTGGCAATGGTGGGCAACGTGGGGGACGAGGCCATAAACGCGGCGCGGGCGTGTTTCTCCAAGGTGGAGCCGGGGCGACCGGTCAGGAGAAAGCCCAGCATGGAGTCCCCGCGGGACGTAATGGAGCGGGGAGGGGGGGATGGGGCTTACATCTCCTTCTCGCTGGCCATGGGCAATGAGGATCCTAGGAGCACCTACTTGAGGCTGGCATTGATGGAGTTCCAGTTATCGGATGGCGCATCGTCGATACTGTTCAGGAACTTGAGGAACAAGGGATTGGCGTATTCATTCGATGTGGATTGGGAGCTCTTCCCCGGCATTGCATACATGCAGGCAGTGGTGGAGGCGGTGGAGCTCGATAAGCTGGATTCAGTGCTGGGCCAGCTTAGATCGGCGATCCTGGGAGCGCATGAATTCGTCAGCGAGGATTACTTGAGGAGGCGTAGGAAGTATTTGGAGTACGTGTCGGCATCATCGCTTAGAAACATGTTCGACAGGGCCTACGCCGATTCCTACTTCATGCTGAAGGGATTGCCATTCAGCATGCCGAGCTACGTGAGCGAGTTGTCCACTGCCTACTGGGACAGGGGTAATTACGCCGTCGGCAACGCCAGCATAGCCACAGCGATAATAAATTAACCACCAATAAGGGCCCCGGTACCCGTGGGAACCAGTTAACGTTAATAATGGGCGCCGCCTGGGTCCGCGATGGGGTTCGAGTGCTTATTCTGCGAGAGGTGCTGCTACTTCGAGGGAGAGGAGCAGTGCCCCGTAGTCTTTCCCGACGAAGCCGAGAGGCTGAGGAGCCTGGCTCCCCGGGCGGGGGCCTCGCTGGAGTTCAAGGAATTGAAAGTGAATGGGCGAAGAATGTATAGGTGGTTAATAAGGGGTTACTGCCCCTTCTACGATGAGGAGAGAAAGAGGTGCACAATACATGAGGAGAAGCCGCTTGCCTGTAAAATGTATCCCCTCCTCTACAATCCAAAGACTGGGGAGGTAATCATATCGAGGGAATGCCCATGGGTTAGGGATAACCCAACCAAGCTGCAGCTGGAGAACTTCCCCGGCGAGGCGAGGGCGGTGGAGGAGGCGATATGGAGGATGCACGGGGTAAGGGTGAACCTAGTTAAGTAAACCCGCTCGGCGCGTAGAGCGGCTTGAGGGATTTAGCCAGGGCCCTCGCCTTCCTGGCGGATCCCGTCACTCTAACTGTTATTACGGGCCTGCCCAGCGACGCCGCGGCGGCCCTGACCCACTTAAGGCACTTAGTGCGCGTCCTCACCACGAACCTGTTTCCGTAGATCCCCTTCAACTCCATCCCGCACCCCAGCCAGGCCAATCCAGCGATCCCCCGAGCAGCGGTCTCCAGCTCTCCATAAACTACCTCCACGTCGTCCAGGGTCTCCATGATCAAGTACCTAGCCATAGACCCCCCCTCCACAGTCGCGGGAGAGCTCCGTTAACAATAGCCTCGCCGTCTCCTCCTTGCCTGGAACCATGGGCTTCACCTCATCCATTGCCTTCCCCACGTCGAAGCCGTTATATATCAACGCGCCCCCCATTACCCAGATCAAGCTGTCCAGGTTTATCGCTGGAACCCCGCTGAGCCTCGATACTTGGTCCCATACGTCCTGCACCAACCGCTGCCTGCCCATTAATTTCCTGGGGGGCTCGCTGGAGAGGCCGCTGCAATGGGTTATAGTCGACACCCTGTAATCCACTGGTATGGGTACGTTGGGTAACCGCTGCGGGTCGTCTCCGCACGCCCTAAACACGTAGTACGCCATCTTCACTGAGAAGACTATTGTCTTAGCCCTCCAATCAACCCCCAACGCCTCGCCTAACCTCTTGGCTAATTCATCAAGGCCCAGGCCGCACTTATTTAATTCACCCACCACGCCCGAGCCGCATACCTCCCTTATCCTCTGTATCTTGGCTTGCCTGAGCCTGCCAAGAAATGGACTGGCCAGGACGTACTTGATGAAGTCGTCACAGATGTCCCCGACGCCCCTCCTCGAGAAGTAATCACTGAAGTAATTCCAATGCCGCTCCCCCCTCCCCGTCAACATATAGCTTACTAGGGAGTTCAGCGTTGTGAGGGCTAGCGCCGTGCACTTATCCCTAACCGAGCCGCAGAGCCTGCTTATCGCCACGTACTGCGGATCGCGTTCCTCGAACTTCCTCACAGTGTCCAGCCCCATCTCCCTTATCAGGGACGCTATCCTATCGATCCTCTCCACCCAGCCTCACCTCGCCTCCATCTAAGTCCACCACCACCTCCTCGCCGTCGCCGACCCCAAGCAGGGAGTTAGGCAGGTCGGTTACCAGCGGTATGCCGGCCATCACCGCGCCTATCAACATGAGGGTATCGGCCTTAACGGAGAGTATGACTAGGGGGGCGTTGCCGTACTTGACCAATTGATACATTATGTAGGGACCAACGGTGGATCCCCGGGAAAAGGGCAGGATGAGGACCCGGCCACCAATGCTTCTCTCCTCGCCGCCGACCTTCACCGTGCCCCTCCTGCCGTCCACGTCGCCGAGGAACGATATGGGCGTCCTCATCACGACCGCTCTGCCGGCTATCACGCCCTTCCCGTATACCGTCCTCCCCCTCAGCGTCACATCAAGTCACCTATGCATTCATCGATTTCGCACGGCATGGCGTTTAGGTTCACCAGCCTGGGCATGTAGTAAACGGACTTGGAGGAGGGGGTCGCTATGCTGAGGAGGCCCCTGTTTCTTAGGAATGGGGACACTATGGGGCAGGTGTCAGTTATGACGTGCACGTTCGACTCATCCAGCCTGGAGAGAAGGGCCGGGCTCAGCTGTGACTTCACGAACCTGGACGTGCTTATGAAGAGTGGCTTCGCCAGCCTTGGGNNGACCCGCGGTCCTCCAGCAGCTTGGCCACGTGGAGCACCTCATCTAGGTCGGCGTGGGGGCAGCCGATGAATACGGCGTCGAAGTCCGACGCCGCCGGCAATCGCAGGTCCTTCTCGTCGATGACCAATGACTCCTCCACATCCATCTCACCCCTGTAACGCCGCCAGTTGGGGTTAACCCCCTCTATCACCATGAAGGGGTTGGGGGAGTAGGTGGCGAAGGAGGCAAGCATCGCCTTCATGGCTCTCTCCGTCATCGGGCCAACCACCACATATGGAACCCTGCTTCCCGAGAACTCCCCCACCATTTTGCCTATAATCCCAGCCGCCGCTTGGGTTACCTTTCCATTAACCTTAACCATGACTCGCGGCACCCTGTTTTCATGCATGTAAAGGCCGAATTCAGGCACCTTGCCCGTTATGGCGGCCAGTATGGTGAAGGGGCCGGGCAGCTTCTCGCTCATCGCATCCCTCACGGAATTTATGTAGGATATCGCATTGGACTCCCCCCACGCATGAACGGTGCCCGGCGGCGTCCTGATTATATCATAGGGAGCGCAGGTAAACCACGCGCTGGCGCCCATCCTTATCAAGGAGCTCACCACCTCCAACTGCCTTGACTTGAAGGAGTCATCGACGGGCGTCTCGCCTCCGTCTAGCTCCATGCCCATGGGATTAACCGTGGCGAATACCTTGAACTTAGCCCCGCTCGCCGCCAAGTCGCTGAGGAACTCCACCCCCGCATCCCCAATTGTTTGATAGCTAACCCCGCTCACGTGGGCAGTCTCCACGTCGAGCAGCCTGGAGGCGCCGAGGGACTCCCCCACCTTAACCACGGTCTCCAACGCCCTGGACCTGGCATCTCCAAGCGATAACACCTCCTCCTCCTCTCGTGTTAAATGCATTGAATGAGTCGCGGCTTGGGTTTTAAAATGATTTCTCGATAGATTGATTTAATGATTTTAGAGAAGCTCTATCTCTATCTTGACGTCCTCGGGAACCTTTATCCTCATCAATTGCCTCATGGCCCTCTCATCCGCATCTATGTCTATCAATCGCTTGTGGATCCTCATCTCCCAGTGATCGAAGGTATGGTAACCCTGGCCGCTGGGCGCCCTCCTCACAGTCACCAGCATCCTCTTCACGGGCAGCGGGGCGGGTCCCCTAACCCTGACCCCCAGCTTCTGAACCAAGTCAACTATGTCCCTGGCCAGTCCATCGACAGCCTCGGGATCCGTTCCCCATATCCTTATTCGAGCAGTTCTAGGCATTATATCTTCACTCAATTGATTAAGTCTTTATTTCTACCTTGGCTGGCTTTATCTCTATTATCTGGCCCGCAGCCACGGTCCTACCCATATCCCTCAACGCGAATCGACCCAGCGCCGGCATATCGCTGTACTTCTCCACCACTACCGGTTTCAGCGGCTTCATCCTAACTATCGCCACGTCGCCCTTCTTGAGGAACTGCGGCTTCTGCTCCACTGTTTGACCGGTCCTGGGGTCCAGCTTCGAGATCAACTCAATGAATTGGGTGGGCACGGTGGCGGTGTGGATATGCATGACCGGCGTGTAGCCCACGCCTATGGCGGTTGGGTGCTCCAGTATCACGACGCGGGCAACTATCTCGTCGGCAACCGTGGGCAGCGCATTTAACTGCCCTATCACGTCGCCCCTCTTCACGTCGTTCTTATCAATGCCCCTCACGTTTATCCCAACATTGTCGCCCGGCTTGGCGTCGTCCAGCTTCATGTGATGGGTCTCTATGCTCCTAACGTCGCCGACCTTGGCCGACGGCATGACGACTATCCTATCCCCATTCTTGAGGACACCGCTCTCCACCCTCCCCACTATTACTGTGCCGGCACCGGTGACCGAGAACACGTCTTGAACAGGCATTCTGAGCGGCTTATCCGTCAACCTGGGCGGGGGTTGAAGCGCGTCCAGTAGCTCCAGAAGGGTGGGCCCATTATACCAAGACATGTTGGTGCTCTTGGCCTTTATATTATCGCCAGTCACAGCGCTGACAGGTATGAATGGAACCTTGGTTGGATCGTACCCCAGTAATCTCATCAACTTGCCCAAATCGTTCTTTATCTGCTCGAACCTCTTTTGATCGAAGTTAACCACATCCATCTTATTGACGGCGACTACCAACTGATTAACTCCCAAGGTCTTCAAGAGGAAGAGGTGCTCCCTCGCCTGGCCCTGGGGCCCTATTGCTGCCTCGAACTCACCCGGCCTGGCCGATACCACCAGCAGAGCGGCGTCGGCTTGGCTGGCTCCCACTATCGNNCATGTTCTTCACGAAGTCCCTGTGGCCAGGCAGGTCTATTATTGTGAAGAAGTACTTGGATGTCTCAAAGCCCACATGCATTGCATCTATCGTGATACCCCTCTCCCTCTCCTCCTTCAGCCTGTCTAGTATCCATGCATATTTGAAGTCCTCCTTGCCCAGCTTCTTGGCCTCCTCCTCTATCTCCTTGAAGCCCTTCTCATCCACGTAGCCCGTCTCCAGCAACAATCTGCCTGTTAGAGTTGACTTTCCATTATCTATATGGCCCACTACCGCCAGATTCAGGTGCGGTTTCTTCAATGCGTCCGCTTGCGGTTGCTTAACTATGCTCATATCGAACTCCGCTTGGATTCTGAATTTAAAAGCTTAACTACGCCGACGCATCATTCACGGAGGGAGGGGCAGCCATCACGGCCCTAAAGCCTTAAGTCGCGACTTGGATAGGCAATCCTCGCAGACCCGCTTCAACCCGACCCGCGAACTATGCCTCCTGCACACCGGCCTGCCGCATAACGCGCACAAGGCAATCGAGTAATCACCGCAAACATAGCAAGAAGTATCCCTGCAAGCCAGGCAAACGCCTCGCCCCCAATCAAAGTCCAAGCCGCAGACCCGCCTACCGCATCGCCTACACGTGGTCACCGCCTCATTCTCGCCGCATATCTCACATGAACCGCGCGAAATCATACCGCCCAAGGCCCAGCCCCCTCACTAAACCCCCTCACCCGGGGCCCGTCAGGGCGGGGTGGTTGACTTACTCCTCACCACGTACTCAGCGCCATTACTGGATCTCTCTATTAAGCCCATCTGCTCCAAATTAATTAGGGCCTTGCTTATATAGGATAGGGGAACCTTCATTATCTCGTCGCCGTACCACTCGCGCATCTTGCCCACCAACTCCGTGAAGCCCCACCTGTTCTTGGAGGCGCCTTCCTCGGTTATTATCCTTTTCATGAAGTTTGTGACGTCCTCCGTGACGTTCCATGGATACACGAACCACTTCCAATCCCTCACGTTTATTGAGTAGTAATCAGGCTTGAACTTGGCGACCGTCGATATCCACTGAAGCGCGGCTGACCTCACCTCGCCCGCCCCCGCCTTCTCCGCGTACTCCTTGGCCAACGAGATACTATCCCCAGTGTCCACTATATCGTCTATCACCAACACTCGCTTCTCCGCCAAGCTATCCGCCCTGGCCTCGTGCTTTATGAATGCCTTCTCTATCACCTGCGCAGTGCTGGGCCAGTGGACGACTTGAACGCTGACCAGATCCATCACGCCGAGGTTATCGCACACCAATCTAGCCGGCACGTAACCCCCGCGCGCTATCGCCATGACGACGTCGGGCCTCCACCCGCTCTCCAGTATTTTCGAGGATAAATCACGAGCCCAGTCCGCTATCTCGTCCCAAGACACTAACTTAACGGCTACCTTAGCCATAACATTACCAATAGCTTAGGCCAAGGTTTATTAATATTACGCAGCGAACGAGAGCCCATTCACCATACGTGCGCGTGGGGCTTACTAAGCCGAAAGCCCCGCTAACTAATTGAAGCCCCCAGCGTCGATCCATCTATTAAGTCGAACTCGTAGCCCGCCATGAACAGCTTCCCATCGCTTATCAACTTGCGCCTGGCGAAGTCCAATTCATCCTCCAAGCCATCCCTTATGCTGTACTCGACGTCGCCGGCCACGCACATCCCGCTCTGTATCTCAAACAAATCGCTGACGGGGCGATCCGATCCAGCCCAGGTCCCGCCCATTGCCAACCTGATGCGGGAGACCCATTCTTCCAGCCCGGTCTTGGTGACGGGGCCCCCGAATGCAAGCCTCACCCTCAAGTCAACGGCCAGCTTATTGCAGTACTTAACGGAGCCCCTATATAAGTGAACCCCAGAGAGGTCCTTGGTTATGTAAACAATGAACCTATGCAGCATTAACAATTACCGCAAGGGAACACATTATTAAAGTCTACCGCAGACGACCGGAAGCCCCCTCCACGTAGATCCCCCCTCCCCAGCTGGGCCAAGGGTGGTTGATGGATCAATTAATATCGCCATGGGCTTCCCCGCGCAAGTGGGGTTCACACGAGGCAGTGAATGTGGGAGAGCCATTGCCAACCCACTAGGGCAAAAATTTAAAGGCATGGGAGAGCGGGGAGGCGGGGCTGGGCCCGTGGTCTAGCGGCTAGGACGTTCGCCTTACGCGCGAGAGGTCCCGGGTTCAAATCCCGGCGGGCCCACTTAGCCATGATTCGCTGCCTCAGCCTTTAGGTTAAGTGGATGTTGGCCATGCCGTTACTTAGTGCGTTACCAAAAATTGGACACGCAGTCACGAATCTAATGAACTCTTATAAACAACCCACTGCCCCACTATTCATGGGGTTCATCGACGCCCATACCCATCTAATATTTCCTAGATTGATAGGGGTGGACGTGGATGCATTGAGGAGGGAGTTGAGGGATGGATTCACCGCCATCGATTATGGGTCGCCAAGCGACGTGGTGAGGCTCATGGATGAGCTCGACATCGATTACGTTGTAATAATGGCATACCCCGCTTCTATATACGGCAATGTGGGTGACTTGCCGATCAAGGTGATTAAGGTAGTGGCTGAGTACGGCGATAGGTTCGCTGTGTTCGGCGGGGTGGATTTTCAGAGGGTGAGGGAATCGGATGAGGCTAGGAGGGAGTTGGAAAGGCAGTACGAGGCTGGGATAAGTGGGTTGAAGGTGCACCCAGTTCATCAATGGGTTAAGCCGAACGCCTACAGGCCTGAGGAGGGGGGGTTGAGATCCCTGGAGGCGGCGTACGAGTTCGCGGAGGACAATGGGTTGCCGGTAACAATACACACGGGAACAAGCGCGTTCTCGCCCGCCAGGAATAAGTACGGCGACCCCATGCTCGCCGACGACGTGTCCGTGGACTTCCCCAGGCTACCCATACTGCTCGCTCACGCTGGGAGGCCGATTTGGATGCAGGCCGCGTTTCAATTGGCGAGGATAAGAAGCAACGTTTACCTGGAGCTGTCCGGGATACCGCCGAGCCGACTCCTCTCATACCTGCCGAGAATAGAGGAGCTGAGCGGGAAGTCGATGTACGGAAGCGATGTGGGCAGCCCCGGCGTGAAGGGGCTGGGCGAGAACCTCCGCGCGTTCCTGTCGCTGGACCTGCCTAGGACGGCGTTGGACGCCATGACATCCCTTAACGCTAGGCAATTAATCAAGCCGCTCCAGCATTAAGCATTGGAAGGACAGCGCGTTCCTTTCCACAATCCACTAGTTTAATTGAGGAAAAGATGAACGACCCCGCGGCTCGTCCTTCAAGCATCACCGTATAGGGGGGTCACCCCCGCTCTGCCTGAATCCCAACGAGCCGACGCAAACGGCTTAACTGCTGGACATAAAAACTTTTCCCCGGAAAGTGATTCGGGATTGGAGGCCCGCGGTGATGAGCCGGGCATCAATGCCCCCGAGCCCCGGATTGGGCGCACGCTGTGTGGCTGACGGCTCCCTGCCTTGAGGGGTTTCTGGCCCCAGCTGGAGCTATCATCTACCTGGAGCCCCTCACTGGGTCGGCGCCACATCAATGCCCCCGCCGGCAACTGGCAGCGCGCTCATCGCCTGCTGGACCAGCCACACGCCAACTCCAAGAATAACTAATAAAATTAAAAACTTCTTGCCGCCATTGTGGATTTAAAGAAGGGAGATAATATCCCATTGCGGGCATTAAAGAAAAACCCCGCCGTAAACGGCGAGGCCCCCTCTTGGTTTGTGAGGG
>DAHE01000013.1:16221-16439 GCA_002508315.1 Thermocladium sp. UBA166 | reverse complement strand
GTGGCCACGTTGCTTGGCTTCACCTGCACCGCCTGGAACGTAAGGGGCTGGCCCAGCACCGTGACCTGTATTAGGTCGCCCTCCATCAACACGTAGTCCTTCAGCTTCTGCTTTATGTACTGCTCGAAGTTCTGGTCTATGCTCAAAGCCATGGAGACGGGGGCCAGCTTAACCAGTTGAGCGGGCTTGGGGTCGACGCGCCTCACCTTCACCGTGTC
>DAHE01000013.1:15938-16156 GCA_002508315.1 Thermocladium sp. UBA166 | reverse complement strand
CCCCTTATCTCGACCACCATGCCAGGCTCTATCCCGTGCTCATTCATTACTATGGGGTCTATCCTGACTATGGGCTTCCCAGCATCCTTTTGCTTGGCCTCCATTACTCTGAGCTCCAACCAATCATTTGAAGATGAATACGCCATATTATCGAGGGCTTTAGCTCAACTTGGGTTTTTAAACATATGCATCTTGTTAACGCCCATGAACGAGGCGGT
>DAHE01000013.1:9282-15910 GCA_002508315.1 Thermocladium sp. UBA166 | reverse complement strand
ACCATCAATGCCGTTGAGCAGGTTCTCCACGTCATCGCTGCTGTGCTCCTCGCTGCTCTCGGGCATCCTGAGGTGCAGCTTGAGGGCCTTTATGCCGAACCCAACGTCCTCCTCCTCCACCTTATCCAGAGTGTATTTCGGCTCCAGCGCGGACTTTATGGATTGTATTAACTTGGCGTAATCCACGTCAGATGAGCTTGGCAGCACCCTGTAAACCATGTATACTTGAGCCACCTCGCTTTCACCTACGGACCCTCGAACCCGCACACGGGGCACTTATAAGGATTCCCAAGCCTCCTACACCTCTCGCACCTCCACACCTCATACTGGCCGCAGTTGGGGCACAGGAAGTGAGTAGCCCTCTCGCTGGGCGATATTGGTCTCCCGCATGAGACGCAGTACCTAACCTCGGGGCCGTGCAGTTTAGGCCGCTGCCTGCCCAGTTTCTGTTGAATCATCTACCATGCATAGATGAAAGGGTTATTAAGCGTTTCGCGTGGCTGGTATGAGTGAAAAAAACTAAGATGCATCCCAAAGGTCCCTTCCAGCCATCACGCGGGCCGCCTGGCCCTCGCCCTGATCGCCACCACTATTAGGGCTATCACCAGTATCACCACCACGTAGAACATTATGGAGGCGATGCTCCTCGGGACGAGTAGGTTGGCGACGGATTGCCCCAGCGATGGCTGTATCTTGACGGTTAGGGGCACGTTCTGGATGAAGGGAATCAACGAACCGCTCTGGTTCCACAGCATGGTGAGCGTCACCTTATAGTTACCCGGGCTCACGCCGCTCTCGGCGTCCACCATGAACACCACTTGAATGCTCTGGCCCGGCTCCAGGTCCCCCACCTCCAACCTCCCCGCCGTCAACGCGCTGAGGGGATTGCTGCTGCTCACGTACGGCTGCAGTACGCCCTGCCCATTCAACACCACCTCAACGTTCCTGGCCGTTATGTTGCCCATGTTGGTTATGCTTATGTAGAGAGGCACATCGCTGGCCCCAGCTGTAAGGGAGCCCGTGACATTGGTTATCTCCAGCAATGCCTTGGGCTTCACGGTAAGCGGTATCACGTACTTGCGCGAGAAGCCCGTTCCATTCACGTACAGAGTCAGGTTCGCCTTGGTCTCCGCGTACAGATAATCGCTGGTGGATATGACGAAGTTTATGGGGACGGGAGTCCCCACGGGCAGGTTGCCCACATTAACGACGCCGTTGGATGGCGCGATGACCTTGACGTGGTCATTTCCCGCCAGCTCCACCTTCACGTTCCTGGCTATTGAGGTGCCAACGTCGGCTAGGTACACCACCAACTGCGCGGCGGGGTAGCCGGGGAATAGATTGGGCGGGTCTGTGTAGTAGGATTGAACCACAACGTCAGGGGACCCGGATACGACGATGGGCACGCTTGCCGAGGCGTTCCCACCGTTGAAGTCGAGGCTAAGGTACGCGTAGTACGTGCCCGGCTCCACGTTGCTCACGTTAACCATGAACACGGCATAGTTGGGTATGCCCGGAGCAAGGCTCCCCACAGGCGTCGAGGAGTAGAGAGGCGTTAATCCAGGGGGGAGCATTATTTTGGCCGAGACGTTGGTGACGGCCGCATTGCCCGTGTCTATTATGGGGATCACAAGAGGTACCACGCCGTACCCCGGCCCCACCGTTATGGGGCTCTGCGGGGATCCCCACACAGCGCCTTGAGCCACCAACACGGGCCTGCCCGTTATTGGTATCACCACCTCATTCTCCTGCGTGGAATTGGCGAAGTACTTAACAGTTATTGAACCGCTCACGGCGCCTCCCACGGCCTTGCTCGTCACGTTTATCAGGAAGACGGCGTACACGGGCACGCCGGGCGGCATGTAGCCTATCGTCGTCTTATTGGACATCGCCGCCAACCCATCGCCGACGCGTATGTAGGCGGTCGCGTTGCTCGCCGCCACATTGCCCGTGTTTATTAGGGGAATTACAAGAGGCACCACGCCAATGCCTGGGGAGACTTGTATTGGGGATGAGGTGGATCCCCAGAACGGCGTGTTGGCCCCTATTCTCACGTAGCCGAGCACAGGCACGGTCGTATTGACGGTGGAGTTCAAGTGGATATAGGGCTGTAATGCCTTCGACGCGTTGAGGAGAGTGGCGTTCCTAATCGACTGGGGAAGCGTTGATTGCGTGGAAATGGATTGAAGCTTGGGGTTTGGAATGGAGTAGTACAGCCTTATCCGCATGACGTATATCCCATCAACCGCCCTAGGGTTAATGTCGATCAGCAGCGTTACGTTGACGGAGGATCCGGCGGGTATTACAGGTATTGTTATATTGGTTCTATTGATGGTGCTGTACTGCCCGAATGGGAACGTGTATATCGGCTTAATCGTCACGTTGAGCATGGGGTACTCCTCGTTGTTTATTATGGTGAGCGTTAATGGTACCCCAGTCTCCCCGGGCGCCATGAGGGTGGGGTGGGCCACGACGTAGGCGGCCTCCGCTTGCACTGTGATGGCTGTGATCAGCGTTAATATTGATAATAGTAGTATTTTGTATCCATTCATGAATCGAAATCGATATCTACTGTATTAAAACTTTTCGCCACAGTTAATGGCTTTTCCCAGCCCTCCTTATGGCCGCAATCACGGAATCAGGGTAGTCGCTTGTTATGTCGTCAACACCCATCCCCGCCAACGCGACGGCGGCCTCGGCGTCATTAACGGTCCACGCCCCCACCTTCAAGCCCATGGAATGGGCCTCCGCTATTCCCCTCCCGTCAATCAATTCATGCGACGCGTGAAGCCATTGCGCCTCCAGCCTGCGGGCTGGCTCTATGAACCACCGTATGCGGCCCACGAATATCAAGCCCAGCTCCACCCCGCCGTCCAGCTCCCGCACCCTCTCCAGCGCGTCGAAGTCGAATGAAATTACTTGAGCATCAACTCCGTGCTTCCTTATTATGTCCAACACCTTCTCCTCTATGCCTGGGTAGAAATCGCTTCCCCGCTTTATCTCCACCTTATACTTAATTCCTCGCCCTATTGAGGAGAACACCTCGCCCAGCGTAGGCACGCGCGTCCCTGCCCACTTCTCCCCGAATTTAACGCCGGCATCCAGTCTTCTCACCTCCTCCATGGTCATCCGAGATATCAAGCCCGACCCATTGGTAGTCCTATCCACGGCTGCATCATGCATCACCACCACCTCGCCGTCCTTGGTTAAATGAACGTCCAGCTCCACGCCGTCCACTCCCATTTCCTTGGCGAGGGAGAACGACGGTATTGTATTCTCGGGCGCGTGCCCCCTAGCCCCTCTGTGGCCGTATATCAACATGCATCGAGAACGCCGTCGCCGCGTAAAAGCATTTCGCGGGGCTCATCGGTTAAAGTTTAAATATTGAATAACTGGAAAAACGCCGTCGGGGATTCCCCGTGTCGTCCAGGACCTATAACATGTGCATTGGGTATAAGTGTCAGTACTTCTCATGCGCCCAGCATGCGTTGAAGGTGGTGAGGAGAGGGAGTGAGTTGATCTCGATGTGCCTCCTCGCCAAGGAACCCAACGGGGGTTATGGGCCGTGCATTGGGTATAAGTGTCAGTACTCCCTCTGCAACGCGCACGTGATGGATCCCAGGGGCAGGTGCTTGCTGGAGCGGGAGAGACCCAAGACAATGGACCTAATCAAGGAGGCCAAGGACATGGATAAGCAGTACTCCAAGGTGAAGAGCCACCTCAAGAAGATGGGAATGGATGATTACATATGATTTACGGCGTCGTGCTGGCCGCTGGGCTCGGCGAGAGGCTTAGGCCGTTGACCTTGAGCATCCCCAAGCCGCTTCTGCCCACCCCCGATGGGCCGGTGATGCTGGGCTCCATGAGGAAGCTGGCCGAGGTGAGCGCCAAGGTATACGTGGTTCTCCACTACATGGCGGACCTTGCAATACCGGCGGTTAAATCCATGGGAAGGGCGCTGGGGCTGGATGTGGGCATAGTGGTGCACGATAGGTTGATGGGAACGGCGGGCCACTTGGGCTTCCTCAAGGGGGTGGTCGGCGACGAGGATTTAGTCGTGGTGGCTAACGGCGATATAGTGATCGATGAGGGGTTCAGGGGATTGTTGGATAGCCACGTCTCTGGGGGGTGGGACATGACCATAATGACGACGAAGCTGAGGCAACCCATTAGGTTCGGCGTGCTGGATTTCGGCGAGTCGGGCGAGTTAATAAAGTGGAGGGAGAAGCCGATGCTTGAGTTATCAATATCGGCGGGCAACTACGTGATCGGGGGTAGGGCTATACAGGAGCTTCCCGATTCATTCATGGATATGAACGACTTCGTAAACCTGCTGCTCAGCAAGGGGTACAGGGTGGGGGGGTACGAGGCGAGAGGCGTTAAGAAAGACGTGGGGACTGTGGATGACTACCTGGGCCTGTTGGAGCAGGGCTTGGGGGCTTTCAGCAACGCGCCGACGCGTCTGGGGAATAATGTATAATATTTAGAATCAAAAACTATAAAAGAGAGAGTAGCCCGCAAGTTTCATGAGTGCAAGCACGTGTCCAGCGCTTAAGCGAGGTGCAGGAGGCTTTATATGTGGGTACACCAATAAGCAGGTGAATCCATTTAATTGGTACTGCCTCGGCGATTACTACTCCTGTCCAGTCTACATAGCTCAATCAAGGGCCCAACCACAGCCGCAGCCGCAGCCACAGCCGCAGGAGAGGAAGCCTGAGGTCAAGCCCATAACAGTAGTTACCCAAGCCCCCCCAGCGAGTGATCCGGAGGACGCCATAATAAGCTCAATTCAATCATTAATTGACAAGCTAGGCGGGGAGGTGCGCAATGTGGAGGATAGGTGGAGGGAGTACGAGTCGTACACGGTGAAGGTGAAGGGGTACTTCGACCAGACGTCCCCAGTCATCTCCCAATACCTATCCCTCCTCGAGTCAGCCTTATCCAGGTACAGGGATGAGTTGAAGGAGGTGGAGCTCAGGAAGGAGATAGGCACCATAGATTCCGACGCCTACTCGAAGTTGAAGGATGAGCTGGGGCGAAAGCTGGACAAGCTGGACGGCCAGTTGAGGGACTTCAAGGACAGGTACGGGGACTTGAGCAATAGGGTCATGAATCACTACAGGAGGGTGATAACCACGTCGGAATCCCCCGAGTCCGCCAGAATACGCATGTCCCTCGCTAAGCTCGATGACTTGCTGAAGAGCGGCAAGATATCCAGGGACATTTACGAGAAGCTTAAGGGAGACCTTGAGAAGCTGGTGCAGGGAGGATCATCGTGATGCAGAGCCTATCCAAGCTATTCGACGATATAAGGAGGCTAGTGGAGGACAAGTACAGGGAGTACAGCGATGAGTTGAGGAGGGCACAGGAGTCCTGGAATGCTTACCAATCCATAGTTAACAAGATAAAGAGGAATTGGGACTTCGACGAGGCCATGCTTCACTCTAGGCTGGACCAGATGAGGAGGGAGATAGATGAGCTCAGGAAGCAGATGGAGCTGCTGGCTGCCCAGAAGGATATTGGATTGATAGATGAGGACGCGTTCGCCAAGTCCTCCGCAGAGTTGAATGAGATAATGACCTCCCTATCCAAGACCTACGAGGACCTATCCTCCAAGCTGGAGGAACTGTCCTCCCTGGTCACGGATCACTGGTTGAGATCCATTGACATAACCAAGACATCCCTGGAGCAGATAGACAACATGCTGAAGGAGGTGGAGGACGCCAAGGCCCGCAGCGAGTTATCGGATGAGGTCTACCGCCGGCTGAAGAGGGAGGCGGAGATGCTGAGGAAGGCGGTTCAGGCATTCTCAATGTTGAGGGAAGCCCCGTCCGACGGCGATGAGGAGGAAGAGAAGAAGAAGGACGGGTCTGCACAGCTTTAAACCGGCCCTGTTTCCTCACCTCATGGCAGTGAGACCATCAGTGGAGGGCAGGATATACCACCTCAGGGCCTCCAGGGTGAATCCCTACGTACTGCTTCCCGGCGACCCCGACAGGGTGCCGCTGATAGCATCCAAGTGGGATGAAGTGACTGAGAGGAATGAATCCAGGGAGTACAGGACGTACCTAGGCACCTACAGGGGAGCGCCAGTAACGGCCACGTCGTCCGGGATAGGCGGCCCCGCCGCCTCGATAGCAATGGATGAGCTGGCCATGATTGGGGCCAGGACCATAATCCGCGTGGGAACCACGGGCTCCCTGTGGGCATCCGTAAAGGTGGGGGACCTAGTAATTACGAGGGGGGCCTACAGGCTGGACGGGGCCAGTTCAAACTACGCGCCGCTGGGCTACCCCGCCGCCCCCCACCCGGACGTGTTGAACGCGTTGGTGCTGGCGGCGGAGTCCCTCGGGGTTAAGTACCACGTCGGGTTGACGGCCACCACGGATACCTTCTACGTTGGGCAGGGCAGGCCTGGCTTTAATGGGTACCTCCCCCCCGGCGGCGCGGAGCTACTGGGTAGGCTGCGGGGCCTCAACGTGGTTAACCTGGAGATGGAGGCGAGCATAGTTTTGACCGTGGCCAACGTGTATGGGTTGAGGGCGGGCGCCATTATGGCTGTGATAGCCAACAGGGAGACAAACGAGTTCGACCCCCACGCTGGGATAGAGGACGAGGCGAGCGTCGC
>DAHE01000013.1:4645-9218 GCA_002508315.1 Thermocladium sp. UBA166 | reverse complement strand
AATGGGTATGAAGAGGTAAAAAAGAGGCTAATTGCGTAATCGTGGCGAGCCGGTCCAGGCCCCGCCTACTTCCTTGCCTTTATAATTGCAGCGTAGAGCAATCCCCCTATCAGCGGGCCGACGTAGAGGGCCGGCACGTAGTTGAAGACTGTAGGCGCGATATCGGGCAGCGCGTATATCAGGGCAATGCCCACTATGAAGGAGACCACTGCCCCCAGCTTCACGTGATCCGCCGCGCTGCGCGGCACGTCGTAGAACTCCTTAACCTTAACCTTGCCGCGAAGCCTCAGGTACCAGTCGAATATTAAAATGAACGTCAGCGGGAATATGGCGTCGCCCACCAGGTTGAGGAAGTCGTTAACGTAGCTCAGTATGAATATTGAGGTCAGCACCGCAGCTATGCCCAGGAAGGCCGTGGTGGCTGGTTGAAGCAGCCTCGCCCTGAACCCCTCCTTCCTCTCAATCAATGGATCCACGGCGACCAGCAGGTCTATGGTGGACGGGTATAGGTTCATGGCATTCGTGTGAATTATCGCCAGCGACGCGCCCAGGGAGGCGGCGATCACCCAGGCGGGCGCTGCGCCGTAGCTGAGGGCAGCTATGTTCCAATTACCGGCGTAGTGCTGACCAGCGTAGCCGAGGATCCCCATCAACAGTATGGGGAGGAATATGCCGAGGGGAGTGGCCAAGCCGTAGCTCCACGAGAACCCATCGTATGGCTTCCCGAAGCGGGACGTGGTGGTGGTCTTGTAGGCCCACGACAGCATCCCAAACGCGAGCACAAGGCCCACGGCGTTCCCCCAATTGAGCGTGAAGGGGTTGGGGGAGCCTGCGAGGAGCGCGCCCCAATTCACGTGGTAAGTCGTCACCAAGTAATACGCCAGCACGGCGTAGCTGATTATCAATATGGGCGACGTGAATCTATAGAAGTACTCCAGCCACTTGGCCCCGAACAGTACCAGCAGTATCTGTATGACCCCCATGGCTACGTACCATACGTATATAGACGAGTGAGTTATAGACGAGAGGATCTCGGCCCCCACGGCGTTGTTGAGGGCGAACCAACCCACGTTAATCACGGTGTAGAGGGCGGACAGTGCTTGGGCGGTTCCGTAGCCGAAGGTCTTCCTGGCGACCACGAGCGCGGTGAGGGGCATTTGCCTCCCCATCTCGCTGAACAGCCAAGTGGGCGCTATGCCGAGGGCCAGGCCAAGGAACATGGCCACGATGGCCCACTTGAGCCCCATGTTGTACAGCAAGTCCCCTATCAACGGCGTTGTCGCGGACGCCGAGGCCATGGCCCAGAATATGAATAGCTTCCAAGCCGAGAAGTTGCGCATCTTGCTCGGTATGGGCAGTATCCCTATGGTCTCCAGCTCCCTCCCGAACCTGCCGAACTCGGGCAGTCCCTTCGCTATCTCCTCTATTTGTTTCTCGGTGACGTCATTGCTTTCCCTCTCCTCCTCTGTCATTAGGTAAAGGCAAGCCGGGGCCTTTAAATAAAGCTTAACTCTAATTGCTTAAGGTAATACTGCAGCCCGCCCAACATCTCAAGCCCCTCTCAAGGCCTTGAAGGGGGTGGGGGCGTTGTTCTCCATCAAAGCGGGAGATTATGTTTTATTGTGAAACAGGAGCTTTTTAAAGCGCAGCCGGCTTTCCCCTTCCATGAGGTTGATTTACCCCGATGCCAGGGAGTGGGCGGCCGTAGTGGACGCTATAGCGGTCTTGATAGAGGAGGCCACGTTCTCCGTGGCCCAGGACGGGCTTAGGTTGAGGGCGCTGGATCCATCCAGGACATCTATGGTGGATCTATTCATACCCAAGGAGGCTTTCGAGGAGTACCCGGACGTGGGCGGCGAGGAGCACATTGGGATTAACTTCAATGATTTGAGGAAGGTGTTGAAGAGGTCCCGCAAGGATGATAAGGTGATGCTGGAGACCGATAACGGCAAGCTGAAGGTGAAGTTAGTGGGGAAGGCGGCGAGGACCATAACCATGCCCATGCTGGACATAGGGGCAGAGCAATTGCCGACGCCCAAGGTAGTGTTCACTGTGACCGCTAAGCTGGCAAGCGACGCGTTGGATCAGGCAATAAAGGACGTGGAGATAATAGCGGATGCCATAAAGTTCGAGGGGAAGGAGGACGGCATCTACGTCAAGGCATCCAGCGATAAGGGCGACGTTGAGGTGAAGTTCGAGAAGGAGGGCGACGTCATGTTTGAGTACGACTTGAAGGAGACAGCCGCTGCCGTTTACTCAACGGATTACCTGGCCGACGCAGTTGCTAGGGCGTCCTCCATAAGCGACATAGTGACCCTGGAGTTCGCCACCCAGAAACCCATTGCCTTGACGTTCGAGATACCCATGGGGGGTAAATTGGCCTACTACATAGCGCCGCGCATGGATTAGGATGTCGACGAAGTACGTCCACGCGCTTTTCAAGGATTACTATAGGCGGTCGTTCCAGCCCCCCGACGTGCCTGGAATTGGGAGGCGGGAGATAGCTTACCAATTATTCGGCAGCGACTCGATGATTCGCCACAAGAGCGTCTCCGGGGAGGCGGAGCTGAGGAGGCTGTTCGCCGAGGCGTCGCCGAGGCATGCGTACTACTCCAGCGCCTACTTCGAGAGGCCCGGGGAGCCCGACATGTCGCTGAAGGAGTGGAGGGGGGCCGACCTCGTGTTCGACATAGACGGTGATCACCTTCAAACCAGGAACTGCATGGGCATTAAGTTGATGACGCTTGCCTGCCTCGAGGATGCTCGCTTGGAGACCATTAAGTTGATTGACATACTAACCAACGAGTTCGGCGTGGCGTCGATGAGGACGACGTTCTCCGGGAACAGGGGCTTCCACGTCCACGTGGAGGCCAGGGAGGTGGTACAGCTGGGCCAGGAGGAGAGGCGGGAGATAGTTAACTACATAACGGCGAAGGTGGACTTAACTAGGCAATTGATCGCTGGGGGGGAGTTCATGCTCGACGTAATCGACGCTAAATCCATGAGGAGGGACATGGGGGGCCCCGCGCGCGTCCTCGCCGCGGTGCTGGAGGTGCTGGGCCGCAAGCCCAAGCCAGCCGACGTGGCGGGGAGGAAGGGGGAGGTGCTGGGGAGGCTTGGGGTCACAATAGACGAGGTGGTCACCATAGACATCAATAGGCTGATTAGGATGCCCAACACGCTTCACGGCAAGACGGGGTTGAAGGTGGCTGAGCTGGGCCTGGGGGATGTGGAGAGGGGCGTCGATGCGGTTCTCGGCAAGGCCATCGCGTTCAACAAGGGAAGCATTGCGGTCAAGCTCAACGAGCCCGTGGGCGAGGTGCTGGGGGAGTCCGTCAAGGGTCGCGCGGGCTCGGTCGCGGTCCTCCCCCAGGGAGCCGCTGTGTATTTATTGCTGAGCGGCTCGGCGGATCTGGCGAGGGGGGAGGCATGGACTTGAGGGAGCTCAATGAGTTNNACGGGGCTCACTAGGCTTCCGTTCCGCTCATACAGGGAACTGGCCGCCTCCATAGGCTCATCCCTCAGCGTGGGCGGGGCGCTGGAGAACGCCTTGGCCGGGGCGTATTCGAGGGACGCCAGGACCGCCGTAACGGCGTTGATCCGCGTGCGGATGGATAAGATACTCGCCGCGGTTAGGGGCGGCAAGGTTCCGAGGAATTTGCTGGCAGAGGAGAGGAGGTTGGTGAACGCGTTGAGTTACCTGGAGCCCTTAATGCCTAGGTCGGATTACAATGGGCGCGTCAGGATCGTCTCGTTTGGAGTTCAGTTCCTAAGGATACGCACCAGTAACGGCAACCAGTTAGGCCCGTTCAGGCCGGGGGACTTGGCCGTCATTCCCATGGAGGACGCCCAGGACTTGATGGAGCGGAAGATAGTGTCCGTGCTTTTCAGGAAGGAAAAAAGTTTTAAAGGGAGAACGTGGACGGAGTGATGATGAAGTTCCCGAAGACCGTTAGGATGTATTGCCCCAAGTGCGATGCGTACACGGATCACAGCGTCTCCACCTACAGCAGCGGCAAGAGGAGGACGTTGTCCGAGGGTCAGAGGAGGTACTTGAGGAAGTTGAAGGGCTATGGATCCACCAGGAAGCCAAAGCAGAAGACCCTGTATAAGGTGACCAAGAAAGTGACCCTCAAGCTGACCTGCAGACAGTGTGGCTACGTGTCAATGAAGACCCTGGGCCGCTTGAAGAAGATAGAGATAGTTGAGAGGTGATTTGAATGCCGCAGAGTCTGCGCAAGGTGTTGGTTCCCCTCCCCAAGTCAAGGTTCGTTAGGGTTAGGTGCAACAGCTGCGGAAANNGAGCAGGTGGTGTTCTCGCATCCCTCTATGGAGATCAAGTGCCTCGTCTGCGGCGCTACCCTCGTGAAGCCCAGCGGCGGCAGGGGAAGATTTATAGGGGCAGTGGTTAAGGAATTGGATTGAGGAGGGTCTCCCTCCACTTGTTAATTCCGCTAGATCCTCTGGGTTCGACGCGAGTGAACTACCCGTTCCAGTGCGTTAGGCGTCCCGTGCTTTTCGCGTTGGTGGCTTCCTTCCCACGGAGGGACTTGCCGTGCATCTCCCTCCCTCC
>DAHE01000013.1:3761-4495 GCA_002508315.1 Thermocladium sp. UBA166 | reverse complement strand
CTGCCCCAAGTGAGGATAGCTAGGAGGGACATGCCGGAGTTGGGTGAGTTGGTCATCGGCACCGTCTCCAAGATAACTGAGCACGGGGCCTACGTGAGGCTTGATGAGTATAGTGGAATGGAGGCGTACGTTCCGGTGAATGAGATAGTTCCGACCCTGTTCAGGGATATAACGGATTACTTGGATGTTGGGCGGAAGGCGGTGTTTAAGGTGATACGCGTGGAGCGGGGGCGTCGATTAATAGATCTCTCCTACAGGAAGGTGAGGGATGAGGAGAGGGAGAAGATGCTGCTTAGGTGGAAGAGGACGGTTAAGGCCTTGAGGCTNNTTCAACACGATTTCCCAGAAGCTGGGCATTCCGCTTCAGAAGCTGGTGGAGGACGTTGGTTGGAGGGTGGAGGATTACTATGGGGACATGTACGGCATATTCGAGGCGGCAGTAAGGAGCGACGAGGCATTTGGTAGATTGGGGATACCTGAGAATATAGCAAACGCGATAAAGGAGGTGGCCGCCCAGCACGTGGATGTGCCTAGGGTGGAGTTGAAGGGCATGGTGAGGCTGATAAACATAGGGTCCAACGGCGTGGAGAGCATAAGGAATATACTGGCGGCGGCCAGGAGCGCCGCGGTGAAGATGGGCGCGGAGGTGGAGATCTACACCATAGGGCCGCCCAGGTATAAGGTGGTAATGAGGGGGCGGGATCCCAAGAGGCTTGAGGCGGCCATGGAGGAGG
>DAHE01000013.1:0-3700 GCA_002508315.1 Thermocladium sp. UBA166 | reverse complement strand
GCAAGTGGCGCGGTGGATCGACTGCAATGCGTTGGCTAGCATCGCTGGCGGCGGGGGATTGTATTGGTTAGCTCCATTTTGAGGAGGTGCAGGGATTGCGGTAGGTATACTCTGAGGAAGGATAAGTGCCCCTACTGTGGGGGGGAGCTGAGGGTTCCTCACCCGCCCAGGTTCTCGCCTGAGGATAAGTATAGGAGGTATAAGCTGTTCATGGATATAATCTCCGGCAGGGTGCAGGTGAGCCGGGAGACGCTTGATAAGATCCGCGGCGAGTTGGGGGAGGGGCAAATTTTTAAATGAGCGGCGGCGGGATAGTTCCATGCCCATGGAGGTCGATTCGGTGGATGAGTGGAGGCGGTACGCGGATGCCGCTGTTGAGATAAGGGTTAAGAAGGTAGGCGATGTGGTGAAGTTGAAGGCCAGGACAAAGAAGGCTTTGGTTACCATAAAGCTGAGCGAGGGGGATGCGAATCAATTGATTCAGGAGTATAAGGGTAAGGGCAGGTCCGTGAGGGAGTTCTAGTTAATCAAAAGTTTCGGTTAATTATGCATTAGCTATAACACTGTAAAAGAAAACTTTAAGTTTACCTGGTTGGGTGAAAGTGTACATGGCCATTTTCAAGAACGAGGGGGCATTGACGCCTGACTACGTGCCGGATAAGCTGCCCTTCAGGGATGACCAGCTCAAGCTGCTTCAGACCTACTTCGACTCGTTCATACGGCTGCCCGGTTCCATCTACGTCAAGGCAGTCATGGTGGGGCGGTCGGGCAGTGGGAAGACAGTGACAAGCAGGAAGTTCGGCTCCTACGTGAGGGCCGCCTCCAAGGGTCGGGTGGAGTTCGTCCACGTCAGCTGCGCGCTGCATAGGACATCCTTCAGCGTGTTGAAGACGATAGGCCTGTCCCTGGGCCTACCCGTCCCGCGCAGGGGGTTCTCAAGCGAGGAGCTGCTGGAGTTGATACTGGACGACGTGGCCACCAAGGATAAGTACGCCATAATAGCGCTGGACGATGTTTTCTACCTCCTCAACTACAGCGGCCCGGACTCGATAGACGCGTTGGTGAGGCTGGGCGAGGAGTACTCGGGGAGGGGTTACAGGTTCAGCCTGCTCCTGATCAGTCAGAGCGAGTCCTTCATGGATCAACTCAACAGGGGGGTTAAGAGCTCCCTGGGCAGCGCCGTGATAGAGTTCCCCCCATACACGAAGGACCAGATATTCGAGATACTGCTCAACAGGGCCCGGGAGGCGCTTAAGGACTCGGCGTACACTGAGGAGATACTGGAGATGATCTCGGACGTGGCGGGCGTGGATCCCGAGGATCAAGTCAAGTCGGCGTTGAGGGGGGACGCCAGGTACGCGCTCGACATATTGTGGCGCGCATCCAAGCTGGCAGAGCTTAACGCCTCGCCCCGCATAATGCCGAGCCACGTCAGGGAGGCCGTCATGCAGACGCTCCACGGGGTGAGGGAGGATGAGTTGATGGGTCTCTCCCTACACGAGAAGCTCCTCCTCCTGGCGATAGTGAATAGGTTGATGCGGAGCAGCGATACCCCCTACATCTCCATAGGGGACGCGGAGGATGAGTACGAGATGATCTGCGAGCAGTACGGCCAGGAGCCGCGCAAGCATACCCAGCTGTGGGACTACGTCAAGGACATGGCGTCCAGGGGGATTCTCGAGACGAGGCTCTCCGGCAAGGGGATGCGGGGCAGGACCACGTTCATATCCATACCAACGGAGCCCCTGGAGACCATGAAGCAGGCCGTGGAGTCCATGGTTAAGAGGGACTTGGGTGATTGATTTGGGCGACTTCATAGAGGAGGTATTCGCCTCCAGGAGCAGGATAAGGATACTGAGGGCCCTGCTGGAGGTGAGGGAGATAAACGTGACCAGGCTGGGCAAGATAGTGGAGCTGAATCATAGATCGGTGGGGCAGCACATAGCCGCCCTTAGGGGGCTCGGCATAGTTGAGGAGAAGCAGTTCGGGAAGATAAAGATAGTTAGGATAAGGGACGAGGATCCCCGCGTCAAGGTGATTCGCTCCATGTTCGATGAGTTGAAGCAGATGGAGGAGGTGGATTAATCCGTGCTTAGCGCTAGCTTGATCTCCTCCTCGCCGAGCCCCGTCAACCTGCTCAGCTCCGCCAAGACGCTGCCTCCCCTCTCTCCCTTTATCAAGAGCCTAAGCATGGGCAGCACCTCCAGGTTTATCACCCTGCTCCCAAGGTGGGCCTCCTCCCTTAACTTCCGTATCAACACCCCCCTCACCTGCCTCACGGCCCTCATCTTGTTGAGGAGCCTTATCTTGGCGGGGTAGCCGTACTTTATGAAGAATGGAAGCTTCGGCTTCTCCCTAACCAACGCCGCGCCGGCCGTCATCAACTCCAGCATGTACCTCATCAACTCCCACTCCTGCAGCCTGTTTATCCTGCCCCTGACGAGGTCGGCCCTGGATAGGTTGTTCATGGCGTCGAACAAGGCCATGGGCGCGCTGCCGTACGCGGCGGGCACGCTCTCCACTATCCACGTGAAGAAGCTCTCCCAGTCGAAGCTGGGCAGCGACGTGACTCTCCTGGCCTCCTCGAAGTTCCTAGCCTTGATTGCCATGTCCACCACCCGAAACATGTCCACTTGATGCGCCCTGTAGCTGATGGCCTCCGCGTCCTCCTCGGTGACCGCGCTCCGCCCCCTGGCCACAAGCTCCAAGTCATTTATGGCTGCCCGCGCGTCGCCCATCGATGCCTTGGCCAACAGCCTCAACGCTTCATCGCTGCACCGTATCTTCTCCGCGTCGCATATCCTCCTCAACAGCNNTCACCACGTCGCTCTCCTTCAGCGGCCTTAATTGAATTATCTCGCACCTCTCCCTGAGGTCCCTCAACTTGGGGTCCCAGGGATCGTTGGCCGTGAGGACGACAGGGAACCTCGACTCCCCAATCACCTTTATTATCTCGCCAGCACCCCCCCTATCCTCCTTGAGGTCAAGCCCATCAACCTCATCGAACAGTATCAGCTTCCCCCTGAAGCCGAACAGCGATGATTCGCGTATCGACCGACCAACTATGCGGCCGATCCTATCCCCCGTCCTCTCGTCGCTGGCGTTCAACTCCAACACCTCCAGCCCGTAATCGTTGGCCAGCGCGTGAATCAGAGTGGTCTTCCCGACGCCGGGGGGCCCGGCCAGAAGCACGCCCTTACGCGGCTGCTCCCCCTTCAACCACCTCCCCACCACCTCCTCCAGCTTGGCCTTGGCCTCCTCCTGGTCAACCACGTCCTTCAAGCTCCTNNGGCCTGTACTTCTCCACCCAGGGAATCCTCATTTGCCCCTCCTCTTCTCAGGCTTGGCCTCCGGCTTCCCCGCCCTCAACCCGTACTTGCTGCCCATCAACACCAGCTTGGCCAGCATGGCGTTGAGCTGAATCTCATCGTCGCTGCCCTCCACCAGCCTGAAGTCTATCTCCGAAATGAAGTCGCTCAGCTCTATCTTGGCCTCGAGGGGGAGGCTCACGTCGGAGTCATTTATTATGAGCTCCCTCTGAATCCTCCTCAACACGTCCACCCCCGCTATTCCGTAATTATACATTATGGTCCTCAACTTATCCCGGGCGCCCTGGAAGTCCCCGCCAAGGGCCAGCCTCACAAGCTCGGTTATTTCCCTGGGCTCTATGTACCCTATCGCCTTGTATATTGTCTCCGCG
>DAHE01000037.1 GCA_002508315.1 Thermocladium sp. UBA166 | reverse complement strand
TACGAGCTGTTGATAAGTTTTTGGGTAATAATATAAGAGGCGGGGGGTGGGATTTGAACCCACGCAGGCCTTCGCCAACGGGACCTAAACCCGCCCCCTTTGACCATGCTCGGGTACCCCCGCCCATGACGCCGATGAGGGGTGCCATTTAAATTTTACCGTGCGAGGCAGCGGGCGGGGCCTCATCCACCCTGTAGAGCGATCAAGGAATCGGCGCCCGCCTTTATTGTAGCTATTTTGGTTTGAGGGGGCGTTAGTGGGGGATGAGCTCTGACCCATCTATTGGGCACTTGCCCCTCTGCTTCTTAGCGCATGTGGTGCAGTACATGGATCCGCACTTGGGGCAGGTGAAGTAGTCATCGGCCTTGTATATCCTCCTGCCGCACCTCCAGCACCGCCCCAGCATCAATGATTTGGGAACGTACGCCATACTGGCAACGATTCGGGCAGGGCCGGTTTTAAAGATTGCTGTTGGGCAGGGAGGCGGGCCGGGGTTGGTTCGGGATAAAAAATAAAAACGCACCAGGCATTGCCACGCCGAGGGGCCGTAGTCTAGCTTGGTTAGGGGGTTCAAACCCGACTAAGACGCACGGCTCGGGCCTGCATGGCGGGAACTGGGCAGCAACTCCACTAGAATCCCCGCCCCTCATCTATGTTAACATCCACCTCGTCCCGCAGGGAGCGAATCAACTCCCTCTCCTCCGCCGTCACCCCCATCACCTCCACGTCCACCAACATTCTAGCCACCTCCACGGCTACGTCCCTGATCGACACAATGCCTTCCAGGAACCCATTCTCATCGACGACGGGGAGGTGCCTGATCCCGTGCTTCGCCATCATGTGGATGGCCTTCAATATGCTCGCGTCCTTGGTTATGGTTATGGGCGACCTAGTCATTATGGAGCCCACAGTCATTCCAGCAACGGAGCCCCCGCTGGAGTCAACGGCCTTAACCACGTCCCTCTCAGTGAGGATCCCCACGGGCGCGTCAGCCTCATCCGTGACCAGCACAACGCTTATCTTATTATCCATCATTAACCTAACCGCGGACAACAAGGAATCGGACTCGCTCGCTGTGACGGCCACCTCGCGCATCACGTCGCTGACCCTGGGGAGCTCCATGGGATTCCCAGCCCCCCTCTCATTTAAATGTTTCCGCGGCGGCGCCCCCACGACTGGGGGAAAGCATCCTCGTTGGGCGGCCTCGACTGTGGGAGGGAGGGAGGGGGGCTCACCCTATCTCTATCATCGCTAGCCTCCCGCCTATCTTGAATGCGGTGAAAGGCGTGCCGAGCCCCTCGAAGAACTTGGAGAACATTTCGTAGTAGTGGAGCCTGAGTCCTTGAATGAAGGTGAGGAACCCCTCGCCCAGCGCTATTAGGAGGTTCAACGCGACGAACACGATGAAGCCGGCGGGATTGGTTAACCCGCCCATCGCGTCGACCAGGCCTATGCTCATCGCGGTGAGGAGCGAGTGGACGAGCGCGACTATGCCGAGCCTCATGAATGAGATCACGTTGGCCAGCGCGGCCAGTATGCCCTCTATCGCGAACGCTATTACCAGCTCGCCCATGTCTAGCCTCTCGTGCCTGTACTTGTACTTGACGTAGCCCACCAACGCGCCGAACATAGCCATGCCGGCTATGAACAGCGAGATGCTCACCGCGTACATTGACTTGACGTAGTTGAAGATCGGCTGGTAGAGTATTGGGACTAAGCCGACGGACATGAAGGTCAACGCGGCCCCGATGAATACGACTATGGTGGATGTCAGTATCGCTCCATCCAACACGTGCCCCAGCCTGATTTTATTGATGACAGTGAGTATCAGGACGAAGGTAAGGATGATCAATCCAAACAGTATGGCCGCGGTGAAGGTGTAGTCTATCCACTCCATTGAGGGGGACAACCCAGCGCTCGCCGATAGCTCTATTATGTGGAGGCCCGTCAGCGTGGGTATTAGGTCCAGCCCAAAGAACTCTCCCGAGTATATCACGGAGAACGCGATGGCCATCACCCCCATCAGCATGAATATGAGGCCCCACGTGCTGTACTTCCCCCCGAATATGCTCCTCATCAGGGAATTCCCGCCCTTATATCTATACTTATATAGGGCGAGCCCCATCAAGAGGACCAGCAGGCCATGGCCCGCGTCTGGAAACATCCATCCGAAGAATATGGGGAAGAACAGCGCGGCTATGGGGACTGGGCTGACCTCCCTGTACTCGGGCACCCCGTACATGTACACTATGTTCTTGAACGCGTCCACGAATGAGGGGTAGGACTCGCTCGTCGGCGCCTCCCTGGGGTTAACCTCCGCTACCTGCATTACCTTGGAGAACTTCCTGACCTTGGCATCGACGGCCAGCACCGAGAGTATCTTGAAGAGCGCGTCCTCGAACTTCTCGGCATTGCGCTCGATGACGTAGCCCCTCAGCGTTACCACCCTCCCGCCCTCAATGCTCCTAGCCCCCTCCACCCCGAAATTGGACACTTGATTGTATGACTCGATCAACTTACTCAACTCCTCCTCCAACTCCCCCACCCTCCTCCCAGTCTCCTCCCGCTGCCGCTCCACGATCTTGATCCCATCATCCACGTTGGATAATAGGTCGGGGTTGACCTCTATCGCGTTAACCCTGAGCTGGGCTGGGGGGTTTATTGCAACGTAGGCGTAGTACCCCCCCATGTTTATGTCGTAGCCCGCGAGCCTCTCCAGGTCTGGGGGCACCTCCCCCTTAGTCAGGAACACCCTGTACCTTATGGCGCCCAGCTTTATGGAGTTTATGTTATTCCGCTTCAGCTCCCCCAGGAACTCCAGCACCTGAGTTAACTCCTCCTCCCTCTTCCTCAGCTCATCCACGGAGCTCCTGAGCATTTCTATCCTGGCCAGGAACTCCCCGCCCTCCTCGAAGGCATTCCCCGTGTAGGTCTTGAAGACGTCGGACGCAGAGGAGGCCAGCTCCACCAGAGCGGCGATTCTGGGCGCCTCCCTCCCCACGTACTCCCTCAACCCCCTCTCCGCCTCCTCCCTCTCCATGCCCAGCTTCGAGGCGGCCTCGCTGATCCGCGACGCATCGATCCCGGCCAAGTCCATCACCTCGGCGTTGAATAGCCTAAGCGAGTCCATGACTGGCCCGCCCATCCACTTGGGGTAGAGCACTATGACGCTGGCCCTGCCCTGGTCCCGCGATACCTCCATGGCTATGGCATCCATCGACTCAACAGCCCTCCCCAGGTCGCTTAGGTCCTTTAATTGAACCCTGGCCAGCGCGGCTGAGAAGTGCTTGAGGTCGCTCGGCGCCGCCTTCAACGCGGATGAGGCCGCCAGCAATGCCGAGTACCTATCCACCTCGGCCGATGCCGTGGTTATTCTATCCTGGAATTGCTTTATCCTCAGCATCACGTTGGATAAGTCCCCGTACACGCTGGCCAGCATGTCGCCGAACGACTTGAACCTGTAAACCACCGCCTTCCCCTCCACCCCCTGCACCAATTGCCGCAGTTCCCTGGACGCCTCCTCCACGTACTTCACCTTATCGTACACGTCCTGCGGTATGGGCGGGGACGGCATCTCGGGTGGGCGCGGCATGAACATGAAGACCCCCGTCTCGCCTATCTTGGCTATGACGTCGAGCGCGGCCTCGTAAGGCACGGATATCCTATACTCCGTCACTCGCTCAATGGGCATATGCCTACAGACAGGCTTTTGGGGTTTTTAAGATTAATCCATGTGCGGCCCAGCCTGCTTATTGCCTCCGCCTCATCATTATTCTACGCCCGTAAAGCGCTCGCCCCATAAGTCAAGGCGCTGTTTCCAATGTCGTTAAGGCAAATTTTATAAATGCCCATCCGCTGGTTATTCTACATATGAATATTGTGGTACTGGTAAAACCAGCCCTAGACACGAGCAATCTGAGGACAGCCGCTAATAAAATAATGGTGGAGGACACCCCCCTCAAGATAAGCGACATAGATAGAAACGCCGCGGAGGAGGCCATAAGGATTAAGGAAAAAATGAAGGGAGGCAAGACCATAGCCGTAATGGTGTCCAAGTACCCGCCCACCCCCAAGAGAGGCGGGGAGGCGGAGAACCTGGCCCGCGAGGTGTTGGCGATGGGCATCGACGAAGCCATTCTGGTGATCGACGATGGATTGATCGGAACGGATCAAACCGCCACCGCCAAGGCGATAACGGAGGTAGTTAGGAAGAAGGTGGGGCAGTTCGACTTGGTGATAGGCGGGGAGGCCACGATAGACGGGTACAGCAGCCAAGTCCCCGCTAGGATCGCTGCGGAGCTGGGGATACCCATAATAACTTACGTTAGGGAGATCTCCCAAGTGGGAAGCGATTCCGTGGTGGTGAAGAGGGATTTGGAGGATGAGGTGCAGGTAGTGAAGTCCAAGTTGCCCGCCGTGATAACCGTGACCAGGGAGATAAACACGCCGAGAATACCCCCGCTCCTCCAGATACGGATGGCCATGAAGAAGCCCCTCAGCAAGGTCTCGCTGGGCGACCTGGGATTGCAGGTGGAGAGGAGGGCCAGGACCACAGACCTAAAGCCGCTTCAGATACAGCGCAAGAAGGTGCTGATAGAGAGCGGAACGGTTGATGAGAAGGCCGATAAATTGATCCAGTACCTATCACAGGAGGGAGTGGTAACCCCGAGGTGATGCGAGTGATAGGAGTATTCGCCACCCCATCCACGCTGGAGGTGATGGGCCTCGCGCAGAAGCTGGGCGGCGACGCGTTGGTGTTCATCCTCAACGGGGGTGACGAGGCGGCGGAGAGGGCGGGCAGGTACGGGGCGGGGAGGGTTGTGCTGGTGGATTGCGGAGCCATGTGCGACCCAGCGGCTCTCTACGACGCTGTGGCGGGGGAGTTAAGCGGCCTCACCCACCTCGTCTTCCCGGCCACCAAGGATGGAAAAACGATCGCAGGCTACGTGGCTGGAAAGCTCGGCGTGCCCAACCTAGTCGACGTGGTCGACGTCCTGGCGCCCAATAAGTTCTCCAAGTACTCCATGGGAAGCAGGGGAGCGGAGGAGGTTGAGGTGGACGGCCCAGTCGCCCTCGTGGTGCAGCCCAAGAGGTTCCAGCCCGCGGAGAAGCCCAGCAAGCCCGCGGTGGAGAGGAGGAGGGCGGCGCCCATTGTTGAGTTGACGGGGAGGGAGGAGAAGGCTAAGGGCTCGCTGAAGATAGAGGACGCGGAGTTGATAGTGTCGGTGGGGCGTGGATTCAAGAAGCAGGAGGACTTGAAGCTGGCCATGGAGTTAGCCGAGGTTCTCGGCGCGCAGGTGGGCTGCTCCAGGCCCATAGCGGCTGACCTCAAGTGGTTATCGGAGGATCACTGGGTTGGGTTGAGCGGGCACAAGGTGAGGCCCAAGATGTACATGGCGATAGG
This sequence comes from Thermocladium sp. UBA166, assembly GCA_002508315.1. GTDB lineage: Archaea > Thermoproteota > Thermoprotei > Thermoproteales > Thermocladiaceae > Thermocladium. Next base: position 5,578 of record DAHE01000037.1, on the reverse strand, counting down.
CATATCGGGGCAACCGCAGCACATAGCCGGAATGCTGGAGTCCAGGATAGTGGTTGCGGTGAACACGGATAAGAACGCGCCCATATTCCAGTACGCCGATTACGGAGTGGTGGAGGACCTCTACAAATTCATCCCAGTCCTCAAGGAGAAGCTGAGGAAGGCCTTGGGTAAGTGAATAGATGCAGTTCGTTGGCCCAAAGATAAGGTTTCAATGCATCCTCTGCGGCGAGTGCTGCAGGCGTTACTGGATAACGGTTAACCTGGATGACTTGGCGCGGATATACTCCCGCCTGGGCCTCCTCCCGAGCCAAGTCTCTGCTTTATACCCAAAAACAGTGGCTGGGGGCTGGGATTACCCATCGCTTCAGGTGGAGGGAGGCGAGTACTACTTAGTCCTGCGCAAGAAGCTGGACGGGGCCTGCATATTCACGAAGTGGGAGGGGGGTAGGCTTGCATGCTCCATACACGATTACAGGCCCCTCTCCTGCAGGTACTACCCCTTCATTTACAGGGCGGAGGGCATTGCCTCGTTCGAGTTATTCAGCGGGGCCGTGGGTTACTGCCCAGGCGTGGGTAGGGGTAATTATCACGACCTGAGCGGCGAGGCGTCCGTGGTTGAGTCATCCATGGCCGCCAGGAGGAGGTTCGAGGAGTTCGCGCGTCGATGGAATGAGGGAGGCGGGGCGGGGAGGAGCATCGCCGAGTTCATGCGCTCGCTCGACGGGGAGGTAGTTAGGCTAACGCCCGCCCTTGCCGGTCCTCTCCGCAATGATGGCGGTCAACAAGCCGAGCAGGGCGGCAATGGGGTAACCCACTATTGAGTACAGCGGCAAGCCGCCTATGCCGGGGGCGGCGCTTATCTCTACAGGCCCTCCAATGCCCTCCACGTAGTACTCATTGCCCAAGTAGTATAGGTAGATAGACGTCGACCCGTTAAGCATCAGCTTGATCTGAGTCCCGTTGGTCACCGTCATGGGGATTCTATGCTTGACGCCTCCACTGCTCAACTCGAGCACAGCGGATGAGTTTGTGGGGAGCGATGCGTTGCTCTTTATTATTACGTCGAGCGTCACCAGCCCCCCGGCGACCCCGTAATACGTTGATGGGATCAACTCGACGCTGGGGACCGCCTTCAACACCTTTATCAGCTCCGTTGACCAGCATGGATTGAAGTTGGGGTTGCCGCTCCACGAGAAGTTAGCCACGTAGATGCCGGGCAGCTGCGGCGTGAACTGGAGGGAGAAGTACGGCGATGCGCGTATGGGGCCTAGGCTCGTGCCGTTGATCTCCGCCGTTATTGCGGCGGAGGGGGTGGGGGATATGACGCCCCGCAAGAGCAGCGGCTCGCCCACAGTCCCCGACACNNCGCCCTCCAGCCTTATTGAGCAAGCCGCCTTCCCCACAATCAACGACTCCTGGGACTCCGCCGGCATGTAGTTCTGATTGCCGGAGTACTGGGCTATTATCAAGTACCTACCGGCGGTCGGCGGTGTGAATAGAAATGACGCCGAGGTGCCGTTTCTAGAGACGAGCAGCGTGTTGTTCACGAATATGGATATGACGCCCGCCGCCGCGCTGGGGGTCAGCGATGCGTTGATCAGCACGGACTCGCCGTAAACCGCCCGGGTTGAGTTCAGCTTAACGGCGAGGGAGGGCCTCGCCTGCAGGACAGCGAAAACAGTGGAGTTCTGTATAGGTATCGGCGACTGCGATACGAATTTAGCGGAGGCTATATAGGTGCCGGTGGATGGAGGCGTGAACTCGACGGTTAGGCGCCCCTCAGCGTTAGTTTCCCCAACGTAATTAAACACTGCTTGCCCTCCCTTAATTACCGTCACCTGAATGCCAGCCGATCTTATGGGGCTCCCCATGAAGCTGAGGGCCACCGTCAAGTTCTCCCCCTCCCCGTACGTCACCGAGGGGGCTTGAATAGTTATGCTGGGAGCGATCGAGCTTATCATCATCGATGCATTGAATGGGCCATACTCATGCCCCGCGTAATCCGTGGCTGAGTACGATAACGAAACTGAGCCAGCGCCTATAGAGTACGGGGTGACCGGTATGGGGATCAGCCCGGGGTACCTAAGCACGTAGTTGGACGGCGACACCTGCACGCCCACGCCTCCCACGGTCCTCAACAGCACGTACTTGATCAGGGATTGATTGAACGAGACGCTCAAGTAAAGGGGGGAGGGGATTCCGGCTGGGAGCGTATCGTTAACCAGCGCGACGGACACGCTGGGCCTTATGGCCACCACGGAGAAGCGTATCGACTCCACGCCGCAGCTACCGTATGCGAGCACCACCTGCCCGGAGTACTTACCTGGACTGCCGAACACCACAGATGCCCCCTGCGCCCCGTTGCTGAACGATGTGAGCACCTTAGTTCCCGGCACGTTAGAGGCTTGGTAGTGAATTGAGAGGGGGTAAGTCGTGGACACTATGGCCTCAGTGCCGTTGCCGAGCGGGGCCGTGTAATTCCCGTAGGAGTACGACGCGGAGAGCATCGGCTGCTCCCTAATTACGAAGGAGGAGTAGGCGGTCAACTCCTCCCCATAATACTCCAGTGAGATGGAGAGCGATGAATTGCCCAACGGCAGTTGAATTGCCTCGCTGGCCGTCGATGAAGTGTTGAGCAGGAGGGACGTGGAGAGCGAGGACCCCCCCACGGCGAGGGACGCGTTCACTATTATGGGGGCAACCGACGTGGCGGTGAACGAGATGGACGCCGTTGGGAATAGCGTTGAGGCCGGCATCGCCTGGGATACGCCGCACGATGATATCGTGACGTTAGATATCTCGGGCGGCGAGAGCGTTAAAGTGAAGTTGCGGGAAGCCAACGGCGCCCCGCCTTCATACACGGTGATGGAGGCCGGGTACTCGCCGAACCTCATGGAGACCGGGAACGAGATGAGCGATGAGCCGTTAATAACGGCTTCACGCACCGCCGAGTAATTGCCCGCCCTGAACTTAATGGTTGCGTTGAAGGGCACCGCCGAGCTAATCGTGGTGACCAACGTGAAGTTACTCACAGGAATCGAAAGGCGACCAGCAGCCTCACTTACTGTAAAGGACTGGTAATGCGCGGAAACAGGTCCTATCACTATCAACGGGGAAGCAGCGCTAAGCGATGTGGCGAACGCCGCCACCACTAGCAATGCCAGCATTACCCTCCTCATTGGGAGTTGATGAGGGGGCGTGCTATTAAAGGTTGCTGACTGCGTTTCCAATAATTGGTAACGCACACATAAACACCACAGCGCGCCAACCAAGCCACCGCCGTCGACTAGACGCCAAGCCAACCATGAAGCAACAATACCTCCAAACATCTATAATAATTATGACAATATATTAGCTAAGGAAAAATAATTTCTAACGAATCCCTAAAAGCCTGATGCGATAGTCGTCTCCATAACCGCGATTCTTATTATTTATTCTAGAAATTCTTAANNGAAATTCTTAATTATTTATTCTAATTAGTCTCCCTTACTCTAGAAATGAAAAGCTCCCACCCCTTAACGTTATGTACTTCATCAAAGACTAAATAACCCGCATCATTACCGTAAATCTCATAAATGGCTTGTTCGATGCTCTTTAGATCTTTGGTTGTTAACCCGTAAAGGCTCTCATCATCAAAGTTCAAATAAGCGAATTTTACGTTTAATTCCTTATAACAGTAAGGATAATATGGATTTTCCAGACCTCCTAACTCCGAGTATTGCCAGAACATTAGGGATCACTAAAAACCTCGAGATGTCTCCTACTTCCCTCTTAATGTAATTCATTGATAACTTTTCCTCTACCAGCTCCTTCTGATCTGCCACTATCCTTTTAGCTTCTTCAACATTCATATGTGGAATANNACTCCACCAGCCTAATGAATCTACCTATTTCTCAAGTTGTCCAGACGACTAAAAACCCAAACAACTAAAGTTTATGGAGATCTAGGGATAAGATTGGTTAACATATTCCTTTAATGGCCTCTTTGTAGAGTTTATACAAGGGAATGCAAGATAAGGACTAAAAAGGAGTAGGTTACGTGGTGATTGAGAGTAAGGAATATTTGGAGGAATGCTGGAAAAGTGCCAGATTGTTTAACTTTTGGCACTATGCATAGTTTTTTCCATTAATGATGATTTTATTGGGATGATTTTTAAAATCTTCAGTCTTCCTTGGACAGCAAGGATTTTCCAGTGAATGCTATACTTAATTTCGCCTATTTGATCCACCTGTACAGCTTTGCGTCCCTGAAGCCCGGGTGGCTTTTCCTTAACTGATAGAATACCTTGATGACCTCCTACTCTAACTCGCGTTCATGCCCCTTCTTAACCCTGTAATAGAAACCCATGTTCACCAGCATACTTGCTCCAAGCACGTGGGCTTTTTTTACGCCTTTGCCGGGTGAGCTCTAAGACGCGCTTGGCGAGCGGATCAACGCAGTGGGCCTGGAATGAGTAGCTTGCTCCTCTCATCGAATCTATTCCTGAGCTCCCTTATCATTCCAATCAGCGCCGCGGGCTCCCTTCTAGCCCTTGCTCCATCCAGTATGGCCCTGGCAGCGTTGATTAGCCCCAAGTCGTACTGAACTATCTTCTCCAAGTCCTCCGGGAATAGCTTGAATCTATCATGCATGCCGGAGTCCCCCAACGGCGCGCTCTTTATATCCAACGCGAGGCTCCTCAACTCCGATAGCAATCTCTCATACTCCTGAACGGCGGCGCTCAGGGGGTCCTCCATAGCCTTCTCCGCGGCCTGCCCCTCCAATAGCCTGCCCGCCTCCTCCAGTGATTGCACTATGGCTTGCCTGACCAGGAAATCATCCTGCCTTATTAAGTCCTTTATCTTGTACCCTCTAAATCCCGGAACCAATAACTGCATCCTCTCCAGAGGAGAGAGAGGCGAGTCGGAGGGAGTAACCGACATACCGCTTAACGCCTCGAGCGGTGACTTAAATATGCTTCGATTGCCTATATCTTGCTCCGCTCAGCGGGAATGGGAATCGCGTGAAAAAGCTAATGCGGTTCACGGAGCCCAAGCCCCAGCTACCGCGTGAGGCGTGGCTCCAAGGACTTAATTAATTGGAGGAGGGCTCGGGTTAGGATGAATCTATCAATGCCTCTCTTGCCGGAATGAGGAGTGGAAGGCTTTCCTCGGTGACGGAGTTGTCAAAGCAAGGGAGAGGCGCGGTCCAGCGTAATGGCTGGGAGTAACTGGATTAATATGAATCATTGCCTGAAGTTGTGGAGCCTTCCCTGAAACTCAATTCGACTAATTTACGTAAGGGTGATGGGGGGCAGAAAGCCCAGCCTCTAGGGGCGGGGGACCCNNGAGGAGGCCGGCTAGCGAGGGGTCGGTGAGTTAATTTGACGTAGTTACTGGCCCCCGCTTTCTCATTATCTATGGTATCGCAGAAAAACTATAAAATGCTCCGCGGCTCCTTAGGCCTATGATTAAGGTTAAGCGGGTGTATGATGGGGCGGAGGAGGATGACGGCGTTCGAGTCCTCGTCGATGCCCTATGGCCGCGCGGCGTTAGGAGGGAGGAGGCCAAGATAGATGAATGGCTTAAAGAGATCGCC
>DAHE01000047.1:21188-34450 GCA_002508315.1 Thermocladium sp. UBA166 | reverse complement strand
GTTCAAATCCCGGCGGCCGCATCAAGCCATTATGGGTAACGGCAATTGATGGGTTCCTCAATGGCGTGAATCGCCGGCACTAAGCTCCTTCCCGTCTCGACCTAGGCTTGACTCCCACCATTAATCGAGTTGACCCGCCTGCCCACGGCAATGGCAGCCGCGGCGCCCACGGCTATGGCCATCAAAACCATGGCGGCGGCATAACCGTAGTTAAAGTACTCACGCGGCGCGGGCAGTGCGGCGCGCGTCTCATTCATGGTCCGCGTCGGCGTCTCATATTGGGCAACGTGTTCCGCAACCATAGCCGGCACGTAGGGCGGGAGCGGGGATGGGTATTCGATTATCGATGCGTTTATCTTGACGGTTTGGCCGGGAACGAATAATCCTCGGCCGATTGCCTCTATTACGCCGGGGCTCGCCTCGTAGTAGACTATCTTCCTAACAGTGACGTTCACGTTGGTGCCCAGCGCGTGTATTGTCTCGTTGTACGTGCTTGACTCGTTTATTCCAGATACGCCGAGCAATTGATCGACGTTAATGGAGTAGCTATACGTCACTACGTACGGGATTAAGGGAATGCCGTCTATTATCGCCACGCCGTTCGAGACATAGCTGCATTGCTGGGTCGGCAGGCTCAATCCTTCAATGTAGGGAATCGGGATCACCTCCATTGGGGGTATCGCGCACACAGTGCCGTTGCCGGCGGGACCGGAGGGAAGCATTACCCTCACCTCAACGCCGCCCCTCGCGTAATCGCTTAAGGGGAGCAGGGCAACCGCCCTCGTCCAAGCCGCGTCGTTTATTAGCCTCAACGCCTCGCCGCTCGGCAGCCACTCATAGCCCAGGTAAGTCGACGTGGAGTTGACCTCGTACACCACCAGTAGGTACCGCTGGCCTGGCTCGACGTTGATCGCCTTGGCCATCAAGGCAGCGCCATGAGGGGTTAGGGCGTATATGGCGTATCCATCCAGCCAACCGCTCGAGTTGAGCAGTGAAGCCGCGTAAATCGTATAATTACCCGGGTGAGCGAGGAGTTGAATGTTTATTTGCGACTCATTGCCGGTGGGCATCTGGGCATCACTGGCGTTGGGGTTCGCCAAGTAATAATTAGCCGTCACGGCGTTTCCATCAATGCGGTTGAGAGGGTTGGCTTGAGACGTGGCGTGCGCCATCCACGTGATTGACATTGCCGCGAGGGCAACTACAATGACCATTGCTCGGGCGAGCTCCATGGAGTTCATGCAGCAAGGAACTACTGCATCCCCTAATATTACTAATCCCCCGCGCGCCTCGACTGGGCGGGCCTCGCCTCGCGTTCCAGGGATTGGTACGTGCCCGTCGAGCGGCTAGTTTTTTAAGCAGTTGAATTAGCGCAATGGCGTGGGCAATGAGCTGGGGGACACCGCGCTTAGGGTTTACCTATTATTGGTGAGCGAGGGCAGGCCAATGAGCATTAGGGAGGTTCAGAGGTCCCTCTCACTATCCAGCCCCGGCGTTGCCTATCACCACTTGGAGCGCCTCAGGAGGCTTGGACTGGCCGTGAAGGAGGAGGGCGGGTACGTCGCGGTTAGGAGGAATGGGGTGGTTGAGGGATTGATAATAATAGGCAGCAAGGCCCTGCCGAGAGCGGCGTTCTACCTGGGCTTCAGCGCCTCGCTGGCGGCGTCCTACGCCGTAGCCGTGGCCGTGAAGGCAATCGCGTTGGACCCAATGGCGGCCATACCCCTAGCCGCCCTGGTGGTGTTCTCCTCGCTGGAGTTCAGGGAGCAATGGAGCAAGCTCCGTGAGGCCATTAGGTGAAGGATCTAGCCAAGGTACGCCACCCCCAGCAACCCCAGCGCGGCGTACACTATGGATGCCAGGGATACGGCAATGGTTATGGCCCTATCCAACCCACCGGGGATCGCCGCCCTGGCGCGCCCATACGCCACCATCACGGCCACGGACCCCAGCGTGAACGCGGCCAATGTAGCTATGCCGATATACACGTTGACGGCAGCGGCCAGGGCGATGACTAATACCTTGGTCGGCGTTAAGGCTAGGGCTCCCTGAAGCACTCCAAGCCCCTGCGCGCCCCGGAACCCCAGCTCTAAGTCTATCCCCTTCGCCGCAGAGTAAACGGCAACGCAGGCAATGGCCAGGGACACAGCTAGAGCGGCATCGTCGACGGCCGCCTTGTACGGCAAGGAACGCATGACCAGAACCAGGGGGAGGGCTATCGCGAGGAAGCCAAGGCCATGCCCAAGCCCAAAGTAGAGACCACCCATCGCCCCTTCCTAGATAGGGATATTGAAGCCAAATGATCAGGCTCAACCCCATGGGCAACGCCCAGCAACAATCCCGCGGCGATTATGTATAGATCAAACACGAATTGTCGAAGAGAACGGCGTTAATAAGCCGATCCCACGCGACCACGGGCGCAGAATCACCGCCGCTGACGATAGGCAATCCCCAGCCTAGGCGATTCAGACCCTTGCACCCCACCCCACGAAACGACTAGAGCCACCACTCCCACTCTTCTCCTAGGTGCGGTGGGGCCTTATCAGCCTCGTTTCACATTAATCAGCGTCGCCCCCTCCCCCCAGATTTATTGCTTCACAGATAAAATCAACGGCGAAACCCCGCCTTTTAAGGTGGGGAGGTCAGTCATCGCGAAGTTTAGTATTGAATTCATCTTTGTTTAATCGTTGTTAATTGCGTTACCAATAATTGGACACGCAACTACTTCACTGAAATAATACGCCGTCCACGGAACAGAGAGGATTTAAACGAGGGGACCTCCTTAAGCGAATATTCTATTCTTTCAGTGGGGCTCTTTCGCTTCACGGTGTAGTCTCGATGTTCGGTTAAGTGAGTAGTGTGAACCACCCCACCCTTAAGGGCGGGTTTTTGTTCTTCATTTTATGAGCAGTATTGACAACAGCGCCGCGATGGTTATTGATTCCAGCAGCAGCGCGGTACCGATTCTCCTCACTCTATCTCGCAACCCACTGCGGTTCACCTTCCCCTCCCTGAGGGAGTAGACGGCCCTAACCGTTGGCTCCGCCAGGGCCAGGTAAAGGCCTGTGCTCATGGATGTGTACGCCAGCGGCGGAAGCACTAATAACCACCATATGGATGCGGCCCACGGCTTGATGGCCCTAAACGGAAGCTTTCCCTCCACGTATATCGCCGAGAACACGTGGTACGCCAACCATATGGATGCGGCGTTTATGGCGGCCAGGGAAGGCTTTTCTCCCATCATGACTAGCCAAGGCAGGTAGGCGGATGCAAGCAGCGCGGTTCCAGCGACGTTGGCCACGCCCCCCCTCCCTCTTCCGTGGAGTGCTTCCCATAAGAACACGGCGAGGGGAATCACGGATAGGGCCAGCCATGGTTGGGGCGCAGCGTATAGGATGTAGAGGTACGGCGCGACGTTGATTAGCAGCAATGCGTAGTCGGACTTCCTGGGCCTCGATACCAATCTAAGGTGCACCCTCACTAGGCTAGCCGCATTAGCGGCGACCAGTAGGGTCACTAGGGCTATCCTCGCGGGGTTCAGGTCGCCCAACGCAGCGGCCGTGGACAACGCCAACGCGTAGGTTACTATGATTGCGGAGAACGCCCCGCTGTCCACGTGCGATGAGCGTGGCCTCGACTGAACAGGTTGTCTTGACTGCATGGTTTTGCCCACTATAGGGCCTAAATTGGCGTTTCTCTAGGTACTGCCCACCGTGGGGGGATCAATCCAAGTAACTTGGGTTACAGCTTGCCCATCAGCCTGAGCAGCCTTACCTCGTCGTCTGTGCGCTGCGTCTCCTCCACGAATAGTTGAAGCACTCGGCTAAGCCGCTTCTTCTCTGATGGGGGGACGGTTCGCCAGGCAGGGCACGCCTTGTCCACCACGGCCCCCTCCTCGTCATCGTAGTTAAGGGGGTAGAGCCTGCAGCCGATGGGTCTGCTCTCATATATACTGCATCGCTTGGAGTTGGGGTCGTAGAAGACGCAATGCCCATCGACGTTCCTAAGCCTCCACACGCCATCGCTCCCCCTCGCCGCGAATTGATTCAATGCATACCCCAGCCCAGTTATTCTCTCCAAGTCATCGGCCAGCAGCTCCATGCTGGTTCCCAAGCAGCACTCCCCGCACATGGTGCACTCGAACCTTACCTCGGCCTCGGCTGGATTACTCACCACTCGTATCATTGTCTTACCTGGCCGTACCTCTTCAGGATGTAGTTATAGGCCGAGTAGGCCGCCAATGCGCCTTGGCCCGCCGCCACAGTTATTTGCCTGAAGTCAAGCGGGGTTATGTTGACCGCGTCCCCGGCGGCGTATATGCCGGGCTCGCTTGTCTCCATTAAGTTATTCACGGCGACGTATCCCCGCTCATCCGTCTTCAACCCAATCCCCCTGAATAACTCCACGGGGGGCTCTGCCCCTATCTCCACGAATATGCCGTCTATGGATAAGCCGTACTCCTGCCCCGTATCGGTCCTCTGGAGGATCGCGGATCGCAGTAGCTTGTCCCCCCTCAATTCCTTCACCACCGTGTTCCACAGTATCTCTATCTTGGGGTTCCGCCTCAGCATGTCCTGGTAGGTGGGCTCTGCCCTTAGCTTGTCTCGCCTGTGTATAATGTAGACCTTCTTGGCGTACTCCGTCAGTAGGAGCGACGCGCTGGCGGCGGCGTCCCCACCCCCCACCACGGCCACCACCTTATCCTTGAATAGCGGGGCGTCGCACGGCGCGCAGTAGGACACGCCCTTCCCATCAAACTCCTTCTCACCCTTCACGTTTAACTTCCTCCTCCTCTCCCCCACCGCCAATATCACCGTCCTGCTCCTCAAGTCATCGCCCGAGGACGTCGTCACCACGAATGAATCCCCGTCTCTCCTCACCGCCACCACGGAGTCCAGCAGGAACGGCACTCCGTAGCTCTTCACGTGCTGCTCGAACTTGCTGACCAAGTCAGGCCCCATTATTCTCTCATAGCCCAGGTAATTCTCCACCCACCCAGCCTTCCCAACCTGGCCCCCCACGTCCTCGCTTATCACGGCGGTCGAGAGCTTATAGCGGGCGGCGTATAAAGCGGCATTCAGGCCAGCCGGCCCCCCGCCCACTATTATGACGTCCAATAGCTTGGATTTGAGCTCATCAACCACATCTCCCGCAAGCTCTAAACTGCCGAGGGATAATGACATGGCCTTAACGAGGAAAAACTCTATATAAACCTTTTTGGGGCGATTAATTCATTGATGAAGGGAGGGACGAGCTAGCTTTTCAGTAATGTGGAAGGAGGAGGGGGGCCGATCCATTAATGCGTTCAAATATATAGATCAATATTTATTAGGGACGCGATGATTCACATGCATGGCTGAGAAGGTAATCAAGGTAGATACCATGTATACCCCCTATCAATCAATTCATGATGCATCCATCATAATCCGCCACGGGGTGATAGAGGAAGTACGCGATGCTGGAGGGATGCCCGGCGATGTTGATTTGAGGGGTTTATCGATTGCGCCTGGGTATATTGATACCCACATACATGGCTGTTGCGGGTTTGACGTGACGAGGTCCACGAGCGTTAAGGAGTTAAATGGAATGTCGATCAACTTGGCTAGGTTCGGGGTGACCTCGTTCGTGCCCACGCTGGTCTCCGCGCGGCATGAGGACATACTTAGAGTTCTTAATCTATTGATAAGCGGAAGAAAGGAATTGCAGGGCGCCAAGGCGGTGGGGATAGGATTGGAGGGTCCATACATAAACCCGGAGCGGCGGGGAGCCCAGAATCCAGAGGCGATACGCGCCCCTAATCTGGACGAGCTTAAGCAGTACTTGGATATGGTGGGCGATATGCTTCTTCTCATGCATGTTGCTCCCGACGTGAAGGGCGCAATGGAGTTGATACAGCGCGCAGTCTCGCGCGGCGTGATAATCAGCGTGGGCCACACCAACGCGGATTATGAGACCACGACCAAGGCCATAGCCCTTGGAGCAAGCCGGGCCACTCATCTATTCGATGCCATGAAGGGGATACATCACAGGGATCCGGGCACAGTCATGGCGTTGATGGACAACGAGAACGTATACCTGGAGCTAATAGTGGACTTAATACACTTGAGGCCGGAGGCCGTGTTATTCGCGGTGAGGTACGCCGGTCCTCATAGGATTGTATTGATAACTGACGCGATAGCAGCCGCGGGGCTCAGCGATGGGGAGTACGAGCTAGGCGGGCTGAGGGTGATGGTTGCTAATGGTAAGGCCACCTTACGGGATGGAACGCTTGCCGGCAGCACGTTGACCCTGGACAGGGCCGTGCGGAACATGATCTCCTTGGGAATCAAGCCCACCACGGCTATCAGCATGGCAACCGCGGCGCCAGCCCGCTCGCTTGGGCTTCAGGGAGTGGGGTGCTTGAGACCGGGTTGCGCGGCGGATTTCGTGGCGCTGGATGATAAGTACAGGGTGATTCACTCATTCATAGGCGGAGAGAGAATTTACTCCGCCACGTAATTAATGCATGGATGTTTATTTCTTTAAAAGAGCGGATAAATTCTCCTCCTTGTCTGTCGGCATCATTCTCACCGTTATCTTGATTCCCATGTTGAGGAGTTCCCTTAAAATATTCTCATCCTCCTCGGTTAGGTATGTCGATTTTGTTAATTTCCTGGATCCAGGCTTTCCCCCGCCCAGATTGCCTAGATTTGCTTCGCTTATCCGCGCTCCCTGCCTTATTAGCTCGTATAGCGATTTAGGGGAGTCCACTATTAGCATTACCCGTTCTCTATCATATGAATTGGCCAGTATCTTTGATGCCGCATCATTAACGGAAAGCACGTCTACTGCAACTCCAGGTGGGGCGCTCATTTTNNAATTCTTGTTGAGGCTTGTTGGCTGCCGCCGTGTAGCTCACAACGCCTATTCTTTGCACGTTCAGAACCCTGGCCCAAGCAGCCGCTATCTGTCCATGTATTAACCTATCGTCTATTCTCACATGTATTATCGGCACTCAACATCACCTATCCGTTGCTTTTTTAGATGTATTTAATTATTTGCCCGTATTTCCGTCTAAGCGATTCATTGGACTCACGGCCTCCCGGCACATTTATGCTTTGCCATACTTCGGGTTCCTTGCCGTCGCTCAGCATCTTGCTGGCTATCTCCAGCTCAATGCTGTGTAATATAAATGAATTTATTATTACTGATGCCGCCGCCATTCTGTACCTCCCCACCTCAAAGACGGCCTCGCCCTCTGGGATTTTATTGTCTATTTNNCCAGCGGGTTCTCAGGGGGAACGTTTCTCGAGTAATTAATGGATGTTATTGCAATTATGTTTAGGCCTTTGGCCTTCGCCTCGCTAGCCATCTCAACCGGCGCAGCGTTTTTTCCAGAATTCGAAACTATTATCATTGTTGAATTAGGCATTACCTCCACCGATTCCAGGAGCACCTTAGCGTACCCTGGGAGTCGTTCTAGCTTTCCCGCCCTAGTCATGCCCATTATTCCAAGCAGGTCTGGATCTATTACCGGATAAACCGGCGCAAGCCCCCCTGCCCTATTGAATATCTCGAATTCCAGGAGCATTGAATGCCCCGTTCCAAATACATATATCAANNTGTACAACGACTTAACGCATAATGCGGCCGCCTTCCGTATGTTTTCTGTTTCTTCGTTTATAACCATGTTGAACAAGTCATCCAATCGCGCCTTTAGCTTGGCTGGAATGGTATCATTCATGTGAATTAGAGCCGAGGAGGTATTAATAAACATCGTACTATTTACTAGATAGGTTATTCTATATAATGTAATATTTTTAATCGAATAATCTTAACAGTGGTTATGTACGGGATAGTGGTAGTATCTCATGGATACCTAGCCAAGGAGGCAATACGCACTGCCAGCATGATAGTGGGTAAAATAGATGTCAAAATAGCCAATGTATCACTGGTAGAGGGCGTGTCCCCCCAATCATTTATTGATGCTGTGGCGAAAACAGTGGAGGAAGTTTATGATAATGGTGGAGTACTTATATTGACTGACCTATTTGGCGGAAGCACAACGAATTTTTTAGCTTCTCAACTTAAGAGTAAATTAAGGCCTGAGTTGATTAATAGAGTAGTGCTGATAAGTGGTTTTAATTTAGCGATGATAATTTCAGCAATAACTAATGATTATGCCGATGCCACGGTTCATTCATTTATTGATACGATAATTGATGATTCAAAGGATAATATACGCGATTTGACTCAGTATCTAAGTTTATCTACTTAGATAATAATCTTTACTTTAATAAAATGGGATAAAGGACGGAATCTTTCATTGTATATATATAAGAAGACTTAAAAGTATGGCTAGGATTAAGGGGGCGAGAAAATATGCTATCAATAGTGGTGGCAGCCCTAGCCTTGGGAACCTTGGCGTTTTACTTCATATACGATACTTTAACTATGTCGTTAATAGGAGCCGCGTTTTCGCCCCTAGTCGCCTCTTTCCTGACAGCCTCCGTGCTGGTCGGCTTAGGCTATGCAGACCCCGTAACGGCATACGGCGCAGCTGCGGCGATAGGCGGTACGCTGCAGCTCACCGCACTTGGGCTCTATACGTATGGAGGCGCTTCGATACCGGATTTCATGAGTGCCTCCATGATCGCGACCTATTATTCCGTCGCGCTGAATCTGTCTCCAACAACTTCAATAGGAATAGCGGTTCCAATAGCTGTATTCCTTATAGAGCTGGATGTTCTTGCTAGGACCATAAATACGGCGTTCATACATATGGCTGATAGGGCGGTTGCTCTTGGCAAGCTTAGGAGCATAAGATGGATATCGTGGTATGGTCTATTTCCATGGGGCTTCAGCAGATTCATTCCAGTATTCCTCGCAGTTTATTTTGGTCCCTCCCTGGCCACATTCATAGATAAGGTAATGCCAACTTGGGTTAATTCAGGCTTCGTCACGGTTGGCCATGTTTTACCCGTCGTTGGCCTATCATTGCTGCTTATCTATTTGCCGTTCAGGAAGTATTTTGCATTCGCATTAATAGGTTATNNTATGCTCTTGCGGCTTACCTTCACTTGCCGATTTTGGGAATATCCATAATAATAGGCGGCTTGGCGCTAATATACTTGGAAATACTTAGGTCTAAGCAGCCTCAAGCGGGGAATGCCGCGGATCCGGAAAACAATGTCGCTGCCCAGAATGTGGCGCCGTATAGGAAGATAACTCGAAGGGATTTGACATGGACTTATATAAAGGGATTATTCCACTTCCAAGTAGCGTGGAATTACGAGCGAATGCAGGCATTAGATTACTTATATAATATAACCCATATACTTGACAAGCTTTATAAGGACCCAGATACTAGAAAGAAGGCATATCAAAAACACCTAGAATTCTATAATACTAATCCAAATACCCACTACATAATACAGGGAATGGATATAGCTCTGGAGGAGAATGAGGGGCTTAAGGAGGAGGCCATAACATCGTTGAAGTCGGGATTCATGGGGCCATTCGCTGGGATCGGGGATTCTCTCTTCTACACCACGCTTGATGTTGTAATACTGGCTTTGGCTGCATCCCTGGTTTTATCGGGATTATGGTGGGCTTGGCCCGCGCAGATACTTTATGGCCTAATAGTTCTGATCCCTATTAGGTACTTCTTCCTGCGGTGGGGGTACGAGGGATTCACCAAGATATCATCATTTACTGAAACGCTACGAACATTGACGGAGGTCGTTGGAATGGTAGGCGTTGGCGTGGTGGCTGCACTGATATATACCTACGTTCCAGTCACCGTGCCGATAACAATAACTACCGCCAGCAAAACAACTGTGGCCGTGGGCTCATTGATCAACGATATATTCCCGGGCCTCATTCAAGTATTATTCGCTGGATTCGCATATTACTTATACTCTAGAAGAGTGAGGATAGTATACGTGCTTGGAATAATTTTCGTTATAGCATTCGTGCTTGGAGCCCTTGGCATATTGGGCTGATAACCGGTCGTGCTGGTTCAAAATATATAATAAAAATATTTTTTTAAAATAGTTATATATCTATAACCTTTAATAAACGCCATAACCCAGAAGAATTATGCAGCTCAATAATATCTTAAAGGGAGTCATAATATCGCCTGGCATTGGAGTTGGCCATGCATATGTTTTAAGGAATAACCAAGCAGTGGATTACCAAGAGCCCAGCGACACCGATTCAAGGATAGCCCTGTTCAACCGATTGATCAAAAATGCAATGGATGATTTATCATTGCTTCAAGGAAGGGCCGTAGATGATGAAACGCTAGAGATAATAAACGTACAACAATCGTTGCTTGATGATGTGGAATTCAAGGAAGCCGTCATAAGATTATTGAAAAATGGCTACAAATTAAGAGACGCAATTCACAACGCGTTGGCCGAATATGGCGAGACGCTGGCTAAATCATCTCCCTATTTCAGGGAGAGGGCAATCGATATTCAAGGATTGGAAAACGTTTTGCTTGGTTCCATGAGTGGCGGTTCTGTTTTTAACATAGCTATTAATGATGCAATAGTAATTTGCAAGGAGCTGGATCCTTTTCAAGCCTTGAAAATAGCTTTCGCCCAGGATAAAGTTAAAGGAGTGATCGTCGAGGAGGGGGGAGCATCATCCCATGCAGCAATCCTATTACGATCGGCCGGCATCCCGACTCTCTTTAAGGTCTCTAATATAACGGCCATCAATGATGGTGAATCATTGGTGGTGGATGCATTGCGTGGTTTTGTGATAATCGATCCCAGCCCTGATGTCATAAATAGATACACTATATATAAGTTGAAAATAGAAGATATCTATAAGAAATCATTTGACGCGAGAAAAATGCCCAGCAAGACCATAGATAATATAGGCATAGACATAATGGCTAATGTAAATAATTATGCCGATTTGGAGCTGGCCATACGAAATGATGCCTACGGCATAGGCCTCTTGAGGACTGAATTCATTTTCATGAATGAGGACTCGCCGCCGAGCGAGGAAGAGCAGTACGAGGTGTATAAGTACGTCCTATCCAGGATGAAAAATAAGACGGTGATCATTAGGCTTTTAGATATAGGTGGGGAGAAAATGCCTGCTTATTTGAAGGTACCACAAGAGAGAAACCCTCAATTAGGTATGAGGGGCATCAGGCTTCTCCTTAGACAGGAACGAGATCTCTTAACAACGCAGTTGAGGGCCATTATAAGGGCCAGTAAATATAATAGCAATGGCGCTATGATATTGATACCCATGGTTGTTAGTGCGAAGGAGGTAGTTGAAGTGAAGATGATTATCAATGAATTATTGAATAACGATCGCATTGAGCATGGTAGAATAGGCATTGGAGCTATGATAGAGACGCCGGCTGCTGCATTGCTATCGGGTAATTTAATGAGGGAGTTGGATTTTGTGAGCATAGGAACGAATGACTTATCGCAATATACGTTGGCTGTGGATAGGGAGTCCACATCCGTGGGAGACCTATATAGTCAATTCTCTCCAGCAGTAATAAAATTGATAGGTCAAGTCGCGGAAAACGGTCACAAGTTAAATATAAAAGTAGGGGTATGTGGGGAGGCGGCATCCGATCCATTGATGGTGCCAATACTAGTTGGTTTAGGCGTTGATTCCTTGAGCTCGGAGCCCGTCAACGTGCCTTTGATAAAGCATATCATACGGAATATAAAAATGAGGGAGGCGATTAACTTGGCCAAGGACGTTATGGATGCGCCGGATCCGGAGATCGTTCGTGAGGAATCGATGAAATTCATTAAGGACCATGGAATAGAACTGCCCCAACTTGCTATGGAGGAGGATCAGCGGTGATCCCAATGAGGATCATAGTTGAGGCTAAGATGATGGATGAAGTTGGATTGCATGCGAGGCCCGCCGCGCAATTCACTAACATAGCCCGGGAATATAAAAGTAACATAGTAATAAAGAAGGATGGAAGTAACGCTAATGGGAAGAGCTTGATGAGTATTCTTAAATTGAATATAAACTTCAACGACACGATATTGATAGAGATTGATGGCGAGGATGCAAGGGAGGCCGCAAACGCCTTGTGCAGCATGCTGATTAATAATGGAAATGAAGTTAGAATAAGGGATGAGACTTCATGATGATAGGCATCAGTAAGGTGGATATAACTCCGTCAATTGGGATTAGGATGGATGGATACGCAAAAAGAAGCTCCGTGTCTAATGGCATCCTAGATAAATTATTCGCCAAGTCCGTTTCAATGCGGATTGGAAATAATACTGCAACAATCACATCGCTTGACTTACTTGGCGTGAATCCATTGTGGCAGGATTCAGTCAATGCTTTGGGGAATGTAGTATTAACAGCAACTCATACGCACTCCGGCCCAATAATATGCAATGAAGTGCTTAACTGGGGCAGTAAGTGCAATGATGAGGAGAATAGCTATGTCGAATCAGTTGGGTTAAATGCTAGGAGGTCGGCTGGCGGTGCCATTGATAATCAATTCCCGGTCGATAATATATCGGTGGGGCGCGTCTTCGTTGGCGATATATGTAGGGACAGAGATGACCCAGGTAAAAACATTGACGTTTATGCCACCATTCTTGCATTCAAGAGCGGGGTTGAGGTAAAGCCATTCATGATTCACCTTCCCTGCCATCCAACCACGCTTGGACCTGAAAATACAATGATATCAAGCGATATAGCTGGTTGGATAACGCGGAAATTGGAGTCCNNTCCATATATGGAAGCACTGTTGTATTTATTAATGGAGCCGCCGGCAATATAAGCACTAGATATTCTAGGGTTAAAAGAGGTGTCGAAGAGTTAGAGAGACTCAGCAGTATAATCGTTAATAGAATCTTAGGAAGGATCAATGACGGTTTGGAGCAGATTGATGCAGGCGAGTTATTTTTCCTCAGCGATGGGTTTAATGTAAGGACTCGACGGCCAAACATAGATGCCATAACTAACAGCAGCTCCATGGATGCCTTCGAGAAGAGCGCTGTAGCTACCATCGTATCTAGGTTGCGCCGAGAGTTGATTGCGAGAATGGCCATTCTAAGGCTTGGCGACATCATTTTCGTTCTAATGCCGTTCGAGCCCCTCTTTAATGTTCAAATAGAAATAGAGAAGCATGTTAGGCAAAAAAGGCCACAGGCAATCGCATTGGTCGCCGGGTATTCACTTGATTACCTGGGGTATCTATCCTTGGAAGACAATGATACCTATGAATCATATATGACGCTCGTGGAGCCTCTTGATGCCATTAACCATGC
>DAHE01000047.1:0-21151 GCA_002508315.1 Thermocladium sp. UBA166 | reverse complement strand
ATAGGAAAAGGACAAACCTCGCCCCTCAAGGCGGGGAGGGAGCCAGATAATGCATTGGCTTGAACCGAATATATAGACCTAATCATTCAATATTTTCATAAATATTTTTAAGTAATGGTAAGCGAAAAGATCATATGGGCGGCATATTCGCGGTGATATCCAGATCAACGCCAGTGGCCCCGATTATAAGGCATGGTCTCGAGAGGCTAGTGCATAGAGGCACTGATGGAGCCGGCATAGCTACTCTATATAACGGAAAGATATATATAAAGAAAGATGCGGGGCGGATCAAAGATGTAAATGAGAAGCTCAACCTAGATGATATGCCGGGCTACATTGGAATAGGCCATATTAGGTCGGCCACGCACGGCCGCCCCGTATACGAGAATACTCATCCCCTACTTGATTGCAGCGGGAATATAGCGGTGGTAATGGATGGAGTGATATCTAACTATAGCGAAGTTAAATCAAGTCTTGNNCGGCACGCCTTCTCCTCCAGAACCGACGCGGAAGTGATCGCACACATTGCGGAGGACGCAATCGCCTCCAACAACGACATCCAGGCCGCGATGGGCACCATATATAAGCTACCCGGGTATTTCACCGCCCTCCTATTGGATGGAAGAAACGCGAGAATTTATGCCTTGGTGGCGGGGAATCCATTGGTAGTGGCGTGGGACGGTGATGAGGTTATAATATCGTCAGAGGAGCAAGCGCTGCCATCGGGCAAGTGGCAGATTCAGTACGTGGAGCCAGGCCAATTCGCAGTTGTTGGTGAGGACATGGAGCCGAAGATAGTTGATGTATCCACCCTCAACGCAGTGACCCCTAAGCCGGAGAAGGTTCAGAAAATAGAGGTGGAGGTATCCAAGGGATCGTTTTCCCACTTCATGTTGAAGGAAATATACGACACGCCGGAGGAAATAGCTAGAGCGGCCAGCATATTACAAGTGGAGTACTTGCAAGATGCTTGGCTGATGCTCGAGAAGTCAAGGAACGTAATGATAATTGGGTCGGGCACATCGTACCACGCGGCCCTGATAGGGCGGCACTACCTTAATTCAATGGGCAGAATAGATGCCGAGAGCATTCCGGCCGGCGAATTCCTATACAATGGATTAAGTAAGGTGGAGCCTGGAACATTGATAATAGCAATAAGCCAGTCAGGGGAGTCGGCGGACATAATACGATCGGTGAGGATGGCGAAGAGACGGGGCGCAATAGTGTTGGGGATAGTCAATAGGCTCGGCTCCACATTGATGAGGGAGTCGAACGTCTACCTACCAATTGGAACTGGGCCCGAGATGGCCGTTCCAGCCACCAAGTCCTTCACGGCGTCCCTAGTCACGCTGATTCAATTAGCCTCCATGTCCACGGATAAGCTTTACCAAGTAAGAAATGAGGTATTGGCTATGGTTCCCATCATAGAAAATGAGTTGAACGAAGCTAAAGTGCCAAAGAAAATGCTCAGCGAGTTATCTCAATTCAGCGACATGTACGTTATATCGGGTGGGCCTCTGGGATTGCCCCTCGCCATGGAGGCCGCGCTCAAGCTGAAGGAGGCCGCCCAGATACATGCCGAGGCGCTCAGCTTCAGGGAGTTCAAGCATGGGCCTATGACGCTCATAGGGGCTAAGTTCCCCGTGGTCGCCATAATGCCCGGGGGCTCGATCGATGGGGACATGGAGCCTATACTGAACGAGGTATGGCATAAAGGCGGTTACTTGGTGGTCATGTCCCAGGAAGGGAGAAAAACGGTGAATGACTACTTGATCACTGTGAATCGCGTTAACGATAATTTGATCCTCCCATTAATATACGCCCCCTTGATTCAGCTGCTGGCGTATAGGCTGGGAACTGCCAGGGGGGTGGACATAGATAACCCGCGCAATATATCCAAGGTGGTGACGGCCTAGCCTATTGCGGTGTGAAGCAAATGCTATCTTCTTTTGGTGATTGAGTCCATCAATGCATCCACGCTGGAAAGAATGACCGTCAATGCATTCACAACCTGCTCTATATCATCAATGCACGCCACTGATCTAGGCGAGTGAATGTACCTGGCGGGGGTCGATATTACTAGGGTAGGCACTCCAGATCCATGCACGTGCACCGCCCCGGCATCTGTCCCACCGTAGGGGTTCACTTGCACTTGATGCTTAACCCCGCGCGCCTCCAATGCCTCCAGCGACTTGGATAGGAGCGCTGGGTTCGTTATCATTGATCTATCCATTGCCCTCACGGCGGCTCCCCCGCACAGCGTCGTTATCCATTGCTCCTCGGGATTGCCAGGCACGTCGGCGGCCGTCGTCGTCTCCACCACGATCGCCAGGTCGGGGTTCACCCTATTCACCACGGCCTGTATGCCCCTCAACCCCACCTCCTCCTGCGTGTTCCAGGCGAAGAAGAGGGATGCGTTGACGCCGCGCGCCCGCCTCATGGCCTCTATCAATGCGTAGGTCCCCACCCTATCGTCGAGTGCCTTCCCCATCACGGTGCGCCCGGACACGGCGAGCGAGGTGAGGAAAGTCCCTGGCGTTCCCGGCATTACCCCAGCCCTAGCGGCTTCCTCCCTGGAGGGGAACCCCGCGTCCACGTACAGCTCCTCGAACTTACTGGGCGGCCTTTCCCTCCTGAGGTGAGGAGGATCCACGCCCACCACCCCCCTGACCAACTCCCCCCTCCTGCTCCTAAGCATTACTTCCTGGCCCAGCATTGTCCAAGCATCAAGCCCACCAAGCGGGGCTATGCGTAGGAAGCCTCTTTGATCCACGTGCGACACGATGAACCCCACCTCATCCATGTGGGCACTTATCAAGACCCGGGGCCCCGATTCGCCGACTTGCCCGATCAAGTTACCCATAGCATCAACGGTGAGGCTCCCCTCCACGCGTGACGATACTATTTTCCTGACCCCATCCTCGAAGCCAGAGGGGCCGAACTCATCGGATAACGCTTTAAGCAAGTCAAAGTCCATGGATTTAGGGGTTACGCCAGGCCAATTTAAGCAACAACCCAAAGCCCCCCGAATTACGGTGGACGACTTACTTCTCGCGACTCGATCCCCCGCGTCTTAGTTTTAAGCACCGTGATCAATCTCCAAATGAAGAGGGACGCGTGGGGGAATGGGCTCGTGCCCGCCGCTCCATAGTTTAATGGGTGAGTATAGCGGTGTATATAGCCTATTTCCCAGTTCCCCGCCATTGTGCGCGTCCGACCGGGCTCACACATAGCGGAGAAGAAGCTTACGGGGAGCGTTCATGGGCGTCTTGCCGCTGCATGCATGCGTGAGCATGGCATTCCTTTCGCAGCGGGGCCTTTCGACGTGATGTTAGCCCCGATACGCCGAAGTGAATCGCGTCTCTGGGCGGGGTTGGGGAGGTGGGGGGTGAGGCTTTTTATTATCCTTAATATTATTGACTTAACGTTTTTCATCA
Source organism: Thermocladium sp. UBA166 (assembly GCA_002508315.1). Taxonomy (GTDB): domain Archaea; phylum Thermoproteota; class Thermoprotei; order Thermoproteales; family Thermocladiaceae; genus Thermocladium. The sequence continues at coordinate 17,714 of DAHE01000047.1, read as the reverse complement.
TTGCCTTAACCTTGCTCTGGCGATCTCGCGTATTGAGGAGCCCACGAGCCCGCCTGCGCCGCTCATTACCGCGCTCAACACGATCATGAGCAGGAGTAGGATGTCGCCGTTTATCCCAGCTATGAGGCCCACGTCATACATGAGTTTGAGAAGCCCGTCCCCTAGGAGCGGGGATATGTAGACTAGATTCGCTACTGCGCCAGCTGCGAGGAGCGCTAGGAATTGGTAGAGCCACCTAGCGGAGAGTATTAGGCCCACCAGTACTCCGCTTAGCATCATGAGGTACCAGACCCCCGATAGGAGTGAGGCGTAGCCCAGCGCTACGCCCACGATGAAGGACACGGCCACAGCTAGTTTAGCTTCCACGCGTTGTCACCCCGGGGTTAGGATCACCGTGGCCTTCACTAAGGCTTTGGGGAAGAGCGTTGGCGATGGTATAAAGTAGAGCGGTAGGTATCCCCCTCTTATCCAAATGTAGACGTAGTTTGAGTAGAAGGGACTAGCCGGGTTCTCGCTTTGCCCACCGGGGTAGACCCCGTACGAGTCGGAGATGTTCGCCGCCGGTACAATCATGGTCCAGCTCTGGCCGCCGCTTGGCCAGTTGGATGGTGGGCCGCCTCCTGAGGCGTCGTTGGGCGTGTTATAATCGCCGCCGCGTGGGAGTGGGCCGACGCTCAGCGCAGGCACTCCGAGCAGGCTTGGGAAGTAGAAGCCGTAGAAGTGGCCCCAGGTGTAGTTGCCGTTTGGGTAGCTTGACGTGAGGTAGTGCATGGCTTGAACCACGGCCTCGCTGAGGAGCTCTGACAGCGTCTCGTTGGAGAAGGGCGATGGGTTGCCCGTCATTATGATGTGCGCGAGGTCGACGTCCATGGAGCTTAGCCCCGTGGTGCCTGGGAAGCTGCCGCCCATCCCTGACGGGTTTATCACGTTCTCATATGCGGGCAGGACTCCTTTTGCGTAGAGGTATGGCGTGAATGTGTCGTTGAAGAGGTACATGTAGGTGTAGAACCATATTGAGGCGGCCGTCGAGTTCGTGTTCATCTCGTAGTTCCACGACTTCAGCTCGCTGAGGGCTTGCTTCACGAGCGGGTTGGTGTTGTTGGATAGATCCTTGATTATGTAGGGCAGGGTTAGGGCCGCCTCGTAGTCCGTGTAGTTATTGCTTTGCAGTATCATCATGTCCTGGACGCTCACCGTGGGGTGGGTCTCCAGGTAGTTGACCTCCATGAACGCGCGGAAGCCGGGGGAGGGGGTCATGGTGTTACCGAACCAGTAGGGGTAGGCAGGGCCTACTTGCCTCTGGTTAGAGCTCACTATGAATCCCTGGGGCGGGTTGACTACCTGGGGAACCATGTTGTAGGGAATGCATCCGCCTATGTACTCCTGGCCGTCGCCGGGCATTATGCTTGAGGGGTTGTACGGTAGCCCGGATGTGGAGTTGAATATTGGATAGCACGCGGGGGAGATGTCCGCGATCGTGGTGTTGTCTTCGAAGGCGAAGTTCTGGTAGGGGGCCTTCCAGATTTCCAGCGCGGACCTGAACTCCTCCCAGTTCTTGGCCTTCATGACGTTTAGAAGCGCGCCTATGTCGTTAGAGTAGGCGTTACCCATCCAAGTCACCACGAGGGCGTTGGTGCCGTTCTGGTAGAGGATGGGCCCGAGGTTGGTCCAGTTAACCGTGAACCCGTTGATGTGGTATTGAATGATGGGGTGCCACTCCCCGTCCCAAAGGTACTCCCCATTCCTCACGGCTTGGTCCCAGAAGTACGTGCCATCGGATATTGCCTGCGTGTCCGTGAGCGTCCAGCTAATGTACTTGTTAAAGCCTATAACCACGACGGGCGCGCCGGGGAGGACGACGCCGTACACATCGTAGGTTGGATCCACGAGTTGGACTTGGAACCAGATCGCTGGCAGACTGAATGACAGGACGGGTCCGCCCACCAGGATTGGGTAGCCGGTGTTGGTCCTGCTCCCCGAGACCACCCACTCATTGCTGTGCGTGGTCGGGTTGAGGAAGTAGTTAAGCATCGAGAGCCTGAGCGGGTCCCACTCCTCGGCGACGCGGTAGGCCATGTATGCCAGGGTCGAGTTAACGGGGTAGGTGTGGTGCGACATCGCGAGGACGTAGGGGTTGGGCGGCCCGTTGTACCCGGCGTAGTAGTAGTTCTGGATGGGTGAGAACGTAGGTATGAGGGCGTACGTTTCATTGCCAAGCACGTGGTATAGGAGCGCGAATATTAGGCCGTCGTCCCCGAATTCAAGCGTGGACTCCACCTCCTGAACTGCAAATGAGTCCACCGGGGTCCAGTTGAATGGCTTGAAGCCCAAGAGCTTGAACTCGATTGGCAGCGTGTTATGCGCCTCGGCGTAGGCTATGTAGGCATTCACTCCCTCTGAGTAGGCCTCAAGCGCGGTCACGGTTAGGTTGTCCGTGGGGTTCACGGAAGCGTTAGCCAGCACGCGCTCCCAGTCCTTAATCGCCGTGAGCGGGGCGCCTATGGTTGTCCAAAACCTATCATAGCTGTCGTACGAGCTGCCGAGCATCGAGGACACGTTGCCAAGTCCCGTGAGCGCGAACACCTCCATCTGGAATAGCCTGTTCTCGGCCTGAATATACCCCAATGCGAAAAATAGGTCGTGATCATTGGAGGCATAGATGTGGTAGACGCCGTTAACGTCTTGAATAATGGTGACGGCATTCGTGAGTCCATTAACGCTGACCTGGCGGTTAACCACAGGCAAGTCAACGGCGTTCTGCGCCACACCCGTGGCTGGATTGAGTAGAGTCACGAGGGGGGTAAAGATGCCTATTAGCACAATTATCACGACGACCGCTAGGCCAGCCCCAAGCCTAATATATACGCCTCTACCGCTGGCCATGTAGCTAGGCATAGTCAAAAATTAATAAATATTTCCAACAAGTCCAACAAGTTAGCAATTGTTAGTTTGTCTAGAAAGGAAATGTACTAACTCATTACTTAGACGCTTTTTCCGCCGAATTGCCGCATTTCCATGCTGATAAACAAGATAATAACGATGTATGTATCGCCATACTCACGCCACACCCTGGGTGGAGTATACATAAACGGCAGAAATCAACTCTCGAGGATACCTATGGCATATATGTGGTCTCATTAAACACCTCCAACCACCTGCTGCGCATAGCACCACGCCAATTCCATTCACCCCAACCGCCTCCTCCACCATCAACCCCAGAATCCAAACTACTTTTCATACCATGAATGACGAGGCTCCATATGCTGCCTTCCAGTGCCCCCAGCAAAATGAAGCTGGTACTTCTTCATCTACCAAGACCAATATCGCCGCTGCCCGCTCCTTTAGGCAATCACTGCCATTAATAAAACCCAAGCCGTGCACAATGGCAAGCAATCGNNCAGCAATGCTTATATATGCGTTACCAAAAATTGGACACGCATTCCAAGTAATCCGCTAAACTAATCTATCACCATATCTCTCCGGCTCCAAGGATTGAGCCGCGTACATTGCGTGTTTTAGACTTGCAGGGCCTCCAATCCGAGTTGCTTATAGCCGTGTTGGGCCTCGCATGGTTCAAGCTCCTCATTACTGCTTCGCGCGTTGTGTAATTACGCGGAGCGCGGTCTCTGGGTGTTGGTCTGGCCTCACGCTGAAGCCCTTGACTACCCCGGCTATCTTGCCCTCCGGGTCTATTACGAAGGTAACCCTATCCGCCAACCCCAGCATGCCGAGGACCCCGTACGCCTTAGCTACGCCCCCATCTCGGTCGCTGATGAACTTGAAGCCCGCCCCCTCAGCCTCGGCGAATCTAGCCAGCGTGGCCGGGTCATCCCTGCTCACCCCCATTACCTCCACCCCCATCTTCCTGAACTCGCCCCACTCTGCGGAGAACGACCGCGCCTCCCGCGTGCATCCCGGCGTGAATGCCTTTGGGAAGAAGTAAAGCACCACCCACCTTCCCCGTAAATCGCTTAACCGTACCTTGGACCCATCATGCGCAACAGCCTCGAAGTCCGGAGCAAGCTCTCCCTCCCTAACCATGATGTTACTCCCCCGCCTGTGAATAAAAGGTGATTAAGTTGAGTTCAGTTGACAGGAACACTCGGCCCAAACCCACAACCAAGCGGATTCAGTGGAACCCGTCAACCCCCTACTCCTCTTCCCTAATTGCCTTCGCCCGCGTGTTGTCAACTCAGCATTAGCGATAATAGCCTTATTGGGTTTGCCTTGAACTTAGTTGTTGGGGAGTAGGCCCCTGCGCCCAGCTGGATCAGCGCTCCCTTGGAGTCCCGCACCTCCACGGCAACGCCCACCTTGGCCAGCGCCTCGGACGCCCTGCCCAGTAGCTTAATGGCGCTGATGCTTAACCCAAACCGCCTCACCGCGGCCCTGAGCTGTTCGTCATCCATGGAGATGGATAATTGATTCCCGTTAGCTGAGACGATGGCCGCTGGCTTGCCGTTCACCGAGATCACGGCCCTGCCCGACTCAATTATTATCCTAGCTCCGCCGTCCTTCATTTCTGTGACTGGAGGGGAACCGCCGTGAAGCTTATCCTGCCGTTTATCACTATTGACGTGTTCGTTCCTTGGATTTTAATGGTTAGGTTATCGAAGACTATTTCGGCGGTGCTCTTCGTCCCCTCTATTGCCTTTATGAAGCCGGCCACCAGGGATTCCTCGCTCATTCGATTCCAGCGCGGCGGATCTATTTAAGCTTATCCCTAACGGGAACTGAGCCGCGGTTCACTGCACTACCGCTGTGAAGGGGTACTGCCCACTGTTTGGGCCCACGTTGACGATCAAGTACCCGGTTATGAACGTGCCGGGAGCCGCCGATTGTATGCCGATGCAGGACGCGCCGTCCCCGCTGGGCACCGAGGCGTTGCTGGATCCGTATATCCCTGCCACGCCCGTCAAGTTGCCGCCGCTGGCGGTCATCCGCAGCGACAATTGGGCGCTGGATCCCGCGTTGATCGTTATGGGGGAGTTGAACGAGCACAGCAGCCCGCCCAAGTCGAATCCATTTATAGCGGCGTCGTACTGAGTGGGGTTCTCCACCGTTATGTTAAATGAGGGCATCATAGTTCCCGCGCCCGCCACAACTGCTTGGGACAGCGCGATTGTGGGCGTCGTAGTCGACTGCGGCATTGATTGGGCCAGTAACCGGGTTCCGTTCACGGCGATGGATAGCAAGCGGTTGAGGGATTGACTATCGAAGACGGGGCTCATGCCGGTCAGGTTTATGGAGAACCCCATGCTGGCCTCCCCCGACCGCCCGGATTGTGCCCCCATAATGGTCAAGATGCCCTCTATCTCCGTCGGCACTCCATTGCCTAACAGGCATAGCCTGGTGACGTCAATGGATTGGCTCGCGTTAAAGGCGAGTGTCGACGTGGATACGTTGCCGGCGGCGGAGAGGTAGGGGGTTATCGATGACGTGAATGGCTTCAGCGTGGCGAAGCAGTACGTGGTCTCCCCCCTCCAATTCCCTGTGCCCACGTAGGTTAGATCCAGCTCGAACGGAGTTAAGTTGCCCAGCTCCCTCGTATTGGTGTAGTTGCTCTTGCCGCAGAACTTGATGGCCGACGCGTTCACGGGAGTGGTCTTGAGCAGTGGGGATCCAATGGCCAAGCAACCATTCGATTGATTCAACACTACCCCAAGCTGGGCCGGGATTGTGATGCTCATCTGAACCCCATTGCTGGGCGCCGTTATGGAGATGGTTGAATTGATGTACAGCTCCACGCCGGCCGCGGTCCTATAGTAGGAGAACTCGACGCTGGGCAGGCTTATCTTAACCGTCGAGTTACCGGTAATGCTAGTCCCCGCTATTGAGGCGTATCCCGTGTAGAAAAGCGTTGCCTGCTGTATTGTGGAGTTGGCGAAGTTGTGAAGGGCCTCCTCGTACTGCTGGGAAGCTGAGGCGGGGGTGGTGGTAGTAGTAGTGATTTGGGTTGTGGTTGAGGCGGGGGGCGGCGACGTCGCCGTGGTTGCGGTGGTGACGGGCTGGGTTGACTGCGTCTGCTGCGAGGTCGCGGTGGTTGGCTGAGAGGTGGTGGGGAGGGTAGTGGATGTAGTGGTGGGGGATGTGAGTGATGGTTGAGTAGTCGCGGTGGTTGGCGATGTGCGGGTCGCGTAGTATACCCCGATCACGGCAGCCACTACCACCACAACTATTACGGCTATGGGTAAAACCTTCATGCTTTAACCAATAATTTATCCATTAATATACTTTCTCCATATCTGTACATAAAGGCATTCCCAATAGATTAAGCTCATCGAGGGGCAGTGAGCCTGTTAATGAGTCGCTTCTCGAGCCGACCCCGCATTAAAAGCCCCCAGTCTTTGAAGAGGCTCAGCCAGTAATGTGCTTCCCCAACAATTCCTCTAGGGTCTTCCTGGAACTTCTCCAGACCAGTCCTGGGTCTTCTGATTCCCCTGGATCCAGCTTGACCATGTAAATTCTCTTTCCATTCTTTAGGACTATCTCGGAGTACCCCTTACTTCTCATATTCATCCAAAGCTTCACCGTTGCTTCCTCCTCCTCATCATATTTACGCGACTCATCGAGCCCCGGGAACACCACTACGCCTAGATCCGCGTTATACTCGTACATGTAAGCCATAACCTTGAATCTACCAGCCGTGATGTAAGCAGGGGACCTCGAGAACTTACCATCTATCACTATTAACCTACCCCCCTCGGAGTTCTTATCTATGGATACATCGGGCCTGCCCCGTATCGAGCCGGCGATTTCCCCATCCCCATCCACGGACTCTATTATTGATGAGTCGAGTTGCCTATTGAATAATAACCTAATGATTTCGCCTTCTCTAGTCAACTTAACGTAATTATCATTTAATACCGCCGAGTAGCCGAGCTCCGTGAACACGTCGAGCACCAGCAGCATTATGAATAACTCGTATAATCTCCACCCTAGAAGCACGAAGTCCTTGCCCTCAAATCCGCGTCTCATGCTTGCCTCATAGTTAGGTCTCCTCCTTATCCTGCGCGTGACGCTGTATGCCTTATACGCTGCGTGGAACCACGGTGGTAGGTAGGGCCCCCGGAGCCTCACGTATGATGGCAATTCGCCGAGGCCTGTTGCTCTGGGCAATTCATTTATCTTTCTAGAGAGAACAACGCAGTTACTGCGCATTTTTTCCATTATTTTCCTCAATAATATATTAAGGGGATTATCCTGGCGGGCCTGATCATCTAGCGGGGGAGCCGTTGAAGACGTGGATTCGCAAGCAGTTCTCTTGACGAATATAGCCATCCTCCTCAGCATGGCGTACTCCGGTATAGCATTGCTTGGCACGTACGTTAGGTACGAGTATAGGCTGGGATAAGTAACCACGGTCCTGGATATGTCAAGAACCCCCAAGACCTCCCTCCCCCTCTCCGACCGGAACTCCTTGCCTATCGCGTAATCATTAATGGCCCTCTTTATCGCTTCGGTCATGTGCTTGACTGCCAGATCTAGGCTGAGCATGGACAGGTAACGCATGGCGGCTTCGTTTACCTGAACCGACGGCTCCCCAGCGTTGCCGAGCATTCCCTCAATTATCTTGAACGTGTGGGGATTCGCTAGGTAGTACTTGGCAACTATGCTGGATAGGTTCCTTAACCCAATGTAGCGCGGCCTCTTCATCCATTGCCCCCGCTTTCATTTAATCGACAATGCGTAGTTCTTGGCCGTATTTAATGCCTCAGTTAACTTACTCTTCCTAATGCCGTCTATACCTCCCATTGAGAGCTCCACGTACTTGCTGAACTCATTCAGCAATTCCTCGCGGTGCAACTGCTTGCTGGAGGTCGAGGTCATCAGCAGCTTAATGGCAATCTTAACTATGCCGGGCGACACGCATGGCCCGTCTCCCCTGCCCCTCCCAGTAAGTCCGCCGCGCAGTTTCTTCACGAATTGCTTCAATAACTCCTTGTCGTCATTGCTCAGGGAACTCGTTTTAAGTAGCATTTCTAAATCCCCGTCATCTGTGGGGCACTCGAGCCTTATTATAATGAATCTCCTGAGCAGCGCTTCCCCAACCATGAATAGATTCCTCATGTCGACCACATTCATTGTCCCCACTATTCGCAGCAGCTTTAAGGGAGAATCACCGTACATCTTATAATATCGAGTGAATTTCTTGGCTTCGCCGTCAATCGCATCGCCGTAGGACTCTATCTCATCCAGCATACCGGGATCCATTCCCCAATCATCGGGGTCAGGCGATTTGAATACTGTGAAGAACTCCCCAAACGCCTTGTCCACATCGGCTCTGTTCAATTCATCTATTATCACGAAGAACGGAGCCGCATTGCCTTTGTTGTACCCCTCAACTGCCTTGTTGTAGGCTCGTATGAGGAAGCCGGCGCGCCACTTCACCGACCCACCCTCCAGCGTCTCCCCGCCCACCACGTCTCTCCTGAACCAGAGGGAGTTAGCGGTCTTGATCATGTAATTACCCCGCCCCCCAATGCGTTTCGCCACCTCCACCGCCAATGTAGTCTTGCCGGTGCCTGGCGGGCCCACTAACAAGAAATTGCCGAAATAAGCAGCTTTAATGGTATCTAGTAGCACATCATTATTGCCATTAATGAATAGCTTGCCCCTAATATCATTTGCAACATCGCTCGGATTTATATTAAGATTTTTTACTTTAATGGGATTCACGTTAATTGTGGCACTAGCCGACTCACTAATATTAAACGGAGCTTCGTGGCTTGCTTCATTTCCATAAATCTCATTCATGCTATCCTCATCACGCTTCAATATTTCCTTTATTTTATCCCATGCGCCGCCTATGGATTCTGGCTTATCCATGCATGTATTGCCTCGAGCCGTTAAGTTGGCTTCACTTAGTATTTTGCTTAATTCATTTCCATTACTTGAAAGAGTTATGGATCCCAGCTTGCTTGCGAAATCAGCTTCGCTCAGTATATTTCTGACCCCGCCATCCAACCATAAAACCCTCATTCTCCACCTGATTATCCAGTGCCTATCCTCGCCTTCTTGCCAGTACTTGAAATTATGCACTGCATCTAGCGTGATGTCGGTGACCAAGCCCATGCCCACAGGACCCAGCCCGGTGACGCGAAATACCCCTATCACCGGCCTTACGTCGTTCATATCCTTCAATGAGAATCGAATCCCATTACCCTCATTACTCTTGGCTAGAAATGAATTTATATACCTATCCACCAAGCTTTTGAATGGAAAGCCGACCTCATCGTTCACCCCCTTCGTGCTTGTGGGTCCACTTACTGCATCTCCCCAAATCGCATAGCCGCGATCGCCCGTCAAGGAGTATTGTATTGACCAAGCCCAATGCTCTGCATTCCCGGGGAAACTGCATATGTACGGTGGCTTGCTAACACTAATAACCCATTCAATAAGCGAGGCGTAGCTGGATAATTCCTTGTACTTATCGCGGTACACAAACCAGCCCTGCACGCGGTTCACTTCAGCGCTTATTTTTAACTCTAGTTTGGCGATTAATCTTGGTGATTGATCCGCGGGCTGGAACCGGGCATTTTGGCTGTTGGGGGTTGGTTTTAGTCACTCTATTATTCGCTCGCCGCTGACCTTGGTGACGTACAGCTCCCTGCCCAGGGCTTGCGCGAATTTCAGGCTGCTGAGGGGCTCCGTGTGCACCAGTATTATCTTGGTGGTGGAGGAGAAGTAGTCTATGAACTTAACCAACTCCTTGAGGCCGCTGTGCGCACTGAAGTCGAACCAGTAGACCTTAGCGTTGACCCTCACCTCCTCATTCCCAATCCTAACGGCTCCTCGGGATAGGAGCTCGAAGCCAGGCGTGTCCGGCGCCTGGAAGCTGGGCAGTATCACGGCGTTGCGCTTATCCCTAGCCAGCCGCTTGAAGTAGTAGAGCGACGCGCCGCCCTTCAACATCCCCGCAGGCGCTATTATCACGGCTTGATCCCTCATGACCTGCCTCCTATAGTAATTGCCCAGCACCTCCACGCTCGCCTTCATGGCCTTCCCGTACATGTCCGGGTCCCTCAGGAACTGGGGGTGCTTCGCTATTATTTGATTCGCCATCCTGGCCAACCCATCCACCACTATGGGCACGTCGACGACGTTGTTCCTGACCAGGGTCATCAATATCTCCTGCGCCCTACCTATCGTGAAGCTGGGGATGAGGACGGACCCCCCCTCCTCCAGGGAGGTCTTGACAGCCTCTATGAATGCCCTATCCAGCTCCTCCTTCGGGGGGTGGTTCCCCGACGTGTAGGTGGCCTCCATCACCACGTAATCCAAGTCCCTGGGGAGGCGGTTCACGTCAGCCCCATTGAGGAGGTTGGACTCGCCTAGGTTGAAGTCCCCGGTGAACGCCAACCCCCTCCCATCCACCTCCAAGTAAGTCATCATGCTGCCCGGCACGTGGCCCGCGTTGACGAAGGTGGCCCTATCCCCCCCGAACTCCACGGTGTCGCCGTAGCCCACAGGCACCACCCTCCTCAACGCGTTCCTCACCTCATCGTCCTCATACGGCAGGTAGTACCCGCTCAGCTTTATTGCGTCCTTGAACATCAACTCCGCCAGCTCCGTGGTGAGCTTAGTGGCGTAGAGGGGAGGGGGGCTGCTCACGTAGAGGCTCGGCAGGGCGCCGCAGTGATCCAGGTGGGAGTGGCTCAGCATCACCGCCGTCAAGTCCCTCGGCCTCACGTGGAGCGGGAAGACGGGGTGCCCCTCATCGTCGAAGTTCACCCCGTAATCCATCAAGAAGGCGTGGCTGGACCCCTTGATGAGCACCGCCATCCTGCCCACCTCCCCGCCTCCCCCGAGTATCTGTATCTCCATTGGTGAATAGGTGAACCAAGGATTTTAAACACTGCTGCCACGGCCAGTTCCGTGAAGTTCTACGTGGAGACGCTGGGCTGCTGGCTAAACAAGGCGGACAGCGAGTTGATCGCGCAGAGGCTGGAGGCGGCTGGGCACGAGAGGGTGGGGGACCCCGGCCAGGCGGACCTCGTGGTGCTCAACACGTGCGCGGTGAGGCAGGAGGCTGAGGAGAGCGCGGTGAGGTTCCTGAAGAGGGCGCGGAGCGACGGCGGTGAGAGGAGGATAGTGGTCTCCGGGTGCCTGGTGAGGGTGAGGCCGGACAGGTTGAGGCAGGCCGCGCCTGGGGTGGAGTTGATTGATCTCCGCTCAGTTGAGGAGTTCGAGCGGGCAATAGCGGGGAGCCCCCCCGCCGGGGAGAGGCCCATGAAGTACCTCCCGGAGTTCCTCGGGGCGAGGGGGCATGTTCACGTTGTTCCAATACAGGTTGGGTGCATGGGGAACTGCGCGTTCTGCGCCACGAGGCTGGCTCGGGGAGGCGGGGGCCTGGTGCGGAGTTATGAGTTGAGGGACGTCGTGGAGAACGTGAGGAGGGCCGTGCAGAGGGGCGCCAGGGAGATATACTTGACGGGCCAGGAGACGAGCGCGTACGGGAGGGATAAGGGTTACGACTTGGTGGATCTGTTGGAGGCGATCCTCAAGATAGAGGGCCGCTTCTTCGTGAGGATGGGTATGATGGAGCCCCTCGAGCTGAGCGGCTTGCTGGACAGGCTGATAGACGTCGTGAGGGGCGACTGGAGGGTGTACCGCTTCTTCCACGTCCCCGTCCAGAGCGGGAGCGATAGGGTGTTGAGGATAATGAGGAGGAAGTACGACGCCTCCCTCTTCAGGGAGGAGGTCATCAAAATAAGGAGCGCGTTCCCAGACTCCACAGTGGCCACCGACATAATAGTGGGCCACCCAGGGGAGGGGGAGGAGGACTTCCAGGAATCCCTAAAGCTGGTGGGGGAGCTGGGCATAGATAAGGTCCACGTGGCCAGGTTCAGCCCGCGGCCCGGCACGGAGGCGGCGTCAATGAGGCAGGTCCCGGATCCGGTGAAGAAGGCCAGGAGCAAGTTGTTGTCAGAGGAGTCGCTCAGGGTCTCGCTGTCCCGCAACTTGAAGTTCGTGGGGGGGATCTTCAATGGGGTCGTGAGCCAGCCGGGCTATAGGGGGCGGGGATTCATGGTGAGGATAGGCAATTACAGGCCCGTGATAGTGGGGGAGGCAATCCCCTCCGCCTTCGTGACGGTACGCGTGGACGGCGCGACGCCGATACACTTGACCGGCCGAGTGATCGAGTGAGCACTCCGATGCGTCAACGTCGCCCCCTTCTCAGCTATCACAAGTACTTTATATAGCTGTTTATTTTTAGGAATTGTGCAACCAAAACAGGTAATAGAGGTTTACAAGGCTAAAGACGGGAGGGATGTTATAATTAGGGTACCTGATCTTGGGGACGCTGAGGGGCTCATGAACTATATAAACGAGCTAGTCGACGAGGATGCCCCAATACTGACAAACGAAAGGCAAACTTACGCTTCAGAAATCAGATATGTTGCAGATGAGGTACAGAAGATCTTGGAGGGACGGCTCATAGCGTTAGTGGCAATAGCTGGCAATAAAATAGTGGCGCACGCTGAGATAAGGAGAGGCTCTGGCAGGGCTTCACATGTTGGAACTTTGGGTATAGGAGTGCTCAAAGAATTCAGGAACTTAGGTCTTGGGCAGGAACTAATAAGGCTCCTGATCGAGTTGGCACGGTCTCAAGGTTACAAGCTGATAAAGCTGGAGGTTTATGCTGGCAATGCGCCTGCTATTCATATTTACAAAAAGCTTGGTTTCGTACAGACAGGATTCGTGCCAAAGATGGGTTCTTTTAGAGAAGGTTATGAAGATGCTCTGATCATGTGCATGGCGCTCTAGATCGAGTCGAATATTCTTTTAGTTAGACTTTCCGACCCCCTCCCCGCCCTAAAGGGCGCGGCTCGTCTTTCGTTTTATATAAGGAGGTTAAACGTTACCGTGGGCATTACATCATGTCCTTTTAATCATAGACCGCGCAGCGATTTAAGAGGCATTAAACATTTCAGATGAGTGCGGGAATTATCGTCGGAAGCGTGAAGAAGCTGCTCTCACGCATCATTGCGCATAACCGAGTAGCGCTCGCTGCGTGGGGGGGGGGAGATGCAGCGCCCGGAGCCTCTGGGGGACCCCCTCAGGGGATCCTACTGTTTTTCAGCGTATTAGTTTTAAAATTGTACATTGTGGGAGCCCTTAATTCTGTTGATAATGTACCTGGCGGTGAGGATGAAAAACGCTGAGGCCGTGATTAATGCCGTGAATGGGTCTACGCCAAATAATCTGAAAGACGTTATGGCGCAGTACAAGGCAATTGAGGCCGCAGCGGCTGAGCTCAGTATTATCAAAAGGGAGCCGGCGAGGGAGTTCAATTCCGCGCTCACCTCCCCCTCCTCAAAACCCTTAATGCTTAACTCCCTGGCATACCTGCTGTAGGACTTGTAAATGTAAGATACTACCAGGGAGTACTGGGGGAAAAGCATGGATGCGTCGAACACGGCGATGTTCTGGACGCTGGTTAGGGCCACGTGGAGAAGGTATGGGATATATCCTTGGGAAAGCAAGGATATGAGCATGACCAGTATCAAGGACGACCAGGATGCGTGATTAAGGTTTTCCCCCCTCCTCGCCGCGCTGAGGGCCTCCACGAGGCCTACCAGGGCAATGCCGGCTAAACCGATCGCTTCACTGCCCTGGGCGAGCAATGCTATGAAGGGCAGCAGCGGGAATATTACGGATACCGAGATGAGCGCCAGCCTCATCATTGATCCCACACCATCATGTGCCTGTGTATCTTAGCAACCACGGAGCCCACCCCCTCGCACGCGGGGTCCCATGTAATCACCTTCACGGAGGCAGGCAGTCTCCCGTACACCCCCTCAACCCTGTCCCTGACGAACCATTTGCCGCACGGAGGGTCGCCCACGATGTTCTTCATCAGTATGGTGTCGGGGATTATATCCACTATTAACGCCCTGGAACGCAGCTCCTCGCTGATCCTACTTATCTCTCCCACGTTACCCGCCGTCACGTTGGTCACGATCAATGCAATGGCCTTTAAACCGGCAATGCGGCGAATCGCCGCTTCATCCAGGGTTAAGATCTCCGAGAATCCCCTGAACTCGACGAGGGCCCTCAACAACCTGTAGTACTGGTCGCTATCAGGGCTGGGCGGGACCTTAGCTCCCTTCGGGAAAACCCATAAGCCAACGCTGTATCCATACCTTAGGAAAACCCTGCTTAGGGATAGTACCAGGGATATCCCGTACTCCAGGGGGTTCTCTACATCGGATCCATACCTCATCCACAGGCTCCCATCCATTAGCAGGGCTATGGTCCTGACCCCCTCCCTCTCGTATTCATTGACCATTAAATTACCCCCGGCATTCCGTGCAGTTGCCTTCCAATTTATGAACTTGTAAGGGTAGCCAACGACGTACTCCCTCACAGACCAAAACTCGGTGGAGTACGAGCCCAACCTTGATGGCGAAAAACTCGGAACCCCCTCCTTCGGCCTCACTCTTGCGGGGAGTCTCGAGATCAACTTCACCCTGGGCAGCACTTTAATCACGCCACTTACTTTAACGCTTCCTTCCGTGTCCTCAACGATGCCGAAAGGATGGTAATAGACGAAACTCACCCCCTCCACGGGGTAGGACCCCCTCTTCACCGCCCTGAGGACGTACTCGTACTCCCTATGGACCTGCCTAAATCCCTTGAATACTACGTGCACGTTAGTGCCCTTAACCAACTCGAAGCCCTCCGCCATGTCGGTCCTCGGAATCGGCGGTCCCCTAATCATGATTAAACCGTAGCCCTCATGGATGGAGACCTCAACCTTAACACTCACCTCCTCGCCTAAATGAACGATGTCCTTATCAAACTCCAGGGAGAGCGCAATGCGGGGCTTCTCGCTGAGGCTTAGCGCCGCGAAAATCACCAACAGGGAGAATATTAGGGGCATTATGTAGGGCCTTGAGGCGGTTACGGTGGCTAGGAGGGCCATGAATGCTGGGATCATTGCTAGAATTACCATTGCCTTTATGATCTCCCTCATCGCTTTTCACTTCGGTACGGGTATCTTGCTCAAGTACTCCATGGTTATGTCCTCGCCCGTTACTCCCTCCAACGCCGCTTCGGGTTTCAGGAAAATCCTGTGAGACAATACCTCCACGGCCACCATCTTCACGTCGTCCGGGATCACGTAATCCCTGCCCCGTATCAACGCGACCGCCCTCGCCATGCTCATCAAAGCCAATAAGGCCCTGGGGCTGGGCCCGGCTGAAACCCTCCGGTCCCTTCTTATCGCGTTGAAGCTAACTATGTACCTCATCACGTCCTCGCTCACCGCGATGTCGTCCACGGAATCCCTGATGCTCAGGAGCTCGGCGTCCGACAGCATCGCCTCGACTTTGGGGGATGGGTCGTTTGTCCTCCACGAGATCCTCCTCTTGAGCAGCTCCACTTCATCCCTGGGGTACCCCAGCCTTACCCTGATCAAGAACCTGTCCAACTGCGCCTCGGGCAGTGGGTACGTCCCCTCCAGCTCTATTGGGTTTTGCGTGGCGATAACTATGAAGGGGTTAGGCAACTGCGTAGTCTCGCCCTCGATCGTGACCTGGCCCTCCTGCATCGCCTCCAGGAGCGCGGACTGGACCTTCGGGGAGGCCCTGTTGATCTCGTCCGCCAGCACGAAGTTGGCGAAGATGGGCCCTAAAACCGTTTCGAAGGTGCCCTTGTCCTGCCTCCACACCTTAGTGCCCAGAATGTCGCTGGGCAAAAGATCCGGGGTGAACTGTATCCTGCTGTACTTTAGCCCTAGAACTTTGGCCAGTATTTTAGACAGGAATGTCTTGCCTATTCCCGGGACGTCCTCGATTAGAACGTGCCCGCCGGCCAGTATAGCTGCCAGGACCTTGACCATGACCTCCCGATCCCCCATGAAGAGCTCCGATATCTTATCAATGACCGAGTTAATCCTCTCGCTCACGTTGCCCTCCCCCCTCATCCTGGACTGAATCCTTTACTGGATTATTAAGCGTTTCATGGGACATTGCCCTCCTTAAAATGCTCGAGACCATAGCCATTCTACTGCTTACTTCGCCCTCAATGACTTTCCTGCTGGCCCTACCTGGTACTTGGGGGTTGTATTGAATGATATCCCTCAAGTAAGTGAGTATCTCGCCGTAGCTTAGGCCGTCCTTCGTCAACTCCCGCGTTAAGTATATGATCAGCAACTCCTTCCTTGAATTCACAACGAACTCCCTCACGGCGGCCTCAAGCTTGGCGAACTCGGGGGAGGTCGACACTTCAATTCCGCGTTTATGCTTCTCGTAGAACTCCTCCATCATCCTCTCCACCGTGGTTACCCCGCCGGTGTACAACCTGTACCCAACGTATGATACGGCGATGGCAGCCGCCAGCAGGAAGGCTACTAGAATGTAGCTATTATACCGAGGGGGTTTAGGTATCATCAGCAACGCGTAAAAGAGGCCCAAGATGAAGCCCACCGCGACGATCGTTGCAACGTTGGCCTTAACGCTGGAGTAATCGAAGCCGAGCCTCCTGGACAGGACTGGAATTGGGGAGACCGCTAGGTAGGCCAGGGAAGCCATTAGGAAGGGATAGAGAATTGGGTCATAGATCAACCTAAAGAGGTAGCCCAGCGATGAGAAAAGAAAGAAGCGGGATGCATAGGTCAGGGATTCATGGAGGAAAGGCCCCGCCTCCCTTGATGCCCTACGGAAGAACAAGCCAATCAACCCCAGGGTAATGGATCCCATTAAATCACTTACATAGAGGGAATAATCCCCAAAATGGCTCACCATGCTTCCTAGAATGATGGATAGCGAGCTGAAAAACAGGTAGGCGAAGACGGACGGCGCCGCCACGTTCCTAAGCAGCTTGTACGCGTCTGCTCTCCGGCGTATCGAATCCATGCTGCTTGCAAGGAGTATGGTGTTCACGGCAAGCAGCGGGATTATGACTAAACCAACGATGTAGGAAGCCAGGGGGAGGCGCAGCGCGAGGAGGAGCCCCATTAAAATCAACAGAGCAAGGCAGATTGCCGCGTTCCAGGGATTAAGAGCCTTCACACGCTATCACCTTAGCCTCCCGAAAGGCCTTGCCCAACGCGGTTAAGAACGCCTCATACGCCTCCCTGCTCAAGCTCTTATTGCCGTACCTCACGTCCTCAAACGCCTTAACTACGATGGAGGGGTCGCCCGTTATCGCCCCATCGCCCTTGAGCCTCTCCATGACCTCCCTTAAGGTGCGTGAGTCCTCGATCTCGTGGTTTCCAATATTCATCCTCACGAAGTTAATCACGTCCTCCTCATAGGTGGTCGCCCTAATGAAGAAAACCTCCTCCAATTCACCGCCCCTCACAGCTAGCGCGTAGCAACCCCTACCCGGCATGTAAAGGCTCCCCCCACTCGCTCGCGCTCCCCCCATTAATTCAACCGAGTGATTCACCTTAACCGAGAACGGCAGGGGGTACCGGTAATCCCAAATTAGGGGCAAATCCCTGGGAATCGGTAAGCTTAAGACATCGCTGCCTCCCCACCCCTCCAATCCCTTGACGACCTCCTTAGGCAAAAGCTTAACCCGGCCGACCTCCTTCGCTTCACAAGCCTCCCCACCACTCACGGCTCCTATAGGTAAATCCAATCGGCTGGGCTGATCATTAACAGTTGATCCTGGGGCGGGCTTGCGGGGAGCCCCCCTCCGCAGCATTGTTATTGATGCAAGCAAGGCGGCAGCAATTACCAAGAGAATTAAGAGGATGG
>DAHE01000032.1:29328-37936 GCA_002508315.1 Thermocladium sp. UBA166 | reverse complement strand
TGGGTACTGCCTAGGCGCTTGCTGCGGTTTTTCCTCCGGCTTCCTTTCAGGTTGATTGGACATTCACTATCACTCTATATACGCCCTAAATGCGTGAAACCTTATTAAATGTTTCCAAGAGGGAAGACCCAAATGGGAAGTGGAGGTGTATTGGTAATAGCGGAGAAGAACAGCGTGGCCAAGGCATTGGCGTATTACTTGGCGGAGTCCAAGGTATCCTTGAAGAGCGTGTACAACGTGCCCTCCTACTGGTTCAGGAGGAGCGGTGATGCGTGGGTATCCATAGGGCTTCGGGGCCACATAATGGAGTTCGACTTCGATAAGAGGTATAATAAGTGGACCACGGCCAGGATAAGCGAGTTGTTCAGCGAGGAGCCTATATTGACGATAAAGCAGGACTCCGCCAAATACGTCAGGGCCATTTCATACCTATCCAAGAGGGTAGACCGCGTCATTCTCGCGTTGGACTCCGACGTGGAGGGGGAGGCAATAGCGTTTGAAGCCATGATGGTGATAAGCAACGTCAATCCATCGATTAAATTCAGCAGGGCCCTCTTCTCCGCAGTTACCAGGGACGATATTATTAACGCATTTAATGAATTGACGACCCCTAACCCCAACTATGCCAGGAAGGTATTCACGCGAATGAAGCTTGACCTCAAGTTGGGCGCTGCCTTCACTAGGTTCCTAACGCTCAGCGCGAAGGACGGGGGCGCAGATGTGCAGGGAAGGAAGGGGGTTCTGAGCTACGGGCCGTGCCAAACCCCGGTTCTAGGCCTGGTGGTGCAGAGGGCGCTTGAGAGGGAGAACTTCAAGCCGACCCCATATTACGTCGTTGAGGTGACGGTTGATGTTGATGGAGAGCAATTGAAGCTGAGCACCGATAGGATAGATGAAGAGGCGAGGGCGGGGGATATAGTTGAGGCGGTGAAGTCAAGGGGGACCGTGAAGGTGATAGAATCCATTGGGGAGAAGGTGAGAATGCAGCCGCCGAAGCCATTGGACACCGTGGAGCTAGAGAGAAGGGCCAGCAGGTTCCTCAACGTGAGGGCTAAGAATGCATTGGATGTGGCCGAGGATCTATACAGGTACGGCCTAATATCATACCCGAGGACGGAGACCACGATATACCCCAAAACCCTTGACTTGAGGCGAATAGTGAGGGACTTGGCTAGGGTGAAGGATTATGGGGATTATATAAGGGCCAACCTGTCCGGCGAGTTTAAGCCTACATCGGGTGGATCCAGCGACAACGCCCATCCCCCAATCCATCCAACCAAGGGAGCCAGCGCTTGGGATGTGACCAGGATTTTCGGAAAGGAAACTCACTGGAGGATTTACGACTTGATAGCCCGCCACTTCTTGGCCACGCTGAGCAAGCCGGCCATAGTGGAGAGGCAAAGGATAGTGGCTGGGCTGGATGGCGTGGAGTTCAAGGCAACCGGCCTCGTTGTTCTAAGCAGGGGGTACTTGGAGATCTACCCATTCGAATCCCCCAGGGAGGAGGGGTTGCCCATAACCAAGGTGAAGGCGGGCGACGAGTTGAGGGTGCTGGCCGTGGAGGCCGTTAGAAAGAAGACGCAGCCCCCGCCTTACCTCAGCGAGGCTGAATTGCTTAGGTTGATGAAGCAGTACGGCATAGGCACCGACGCTACCATGCAGGACCACATACACACCAACATAGAGCGGAGCTACTTCGCTGTGATCAAGAAGCAGTGCATACCGACTAAGCTTGGGAAAGCCGTGGTATCCATACTCAACGAGAACGCTAGCGCGTTGGTGGATCCCCTCTTTAGGTCCCAGATGGAGCGGAGATTGGCGTTAATAGGTGAGGGAACGGCTAGGCCTGAAGCGGTTCACGACGAGATAGTAAAGGAGGCCAGCGAGGTCTATGATAGGATAAAGCCCAAGTACCAGGACATAGGGATTCAACTGGCATCCGCGTTGAGGGAGAGAAGGAATCGAAGGAGCCTCCGCTGATTCTCTGGGGCTCGTCGCTCCCTTAGATCAGGCGAATTTCAGGCATCGCCTGGGCCAGCTTTGATGGGCGACGGCGAATCGCTGCACCTTATCCTGCCCAGCATGTCCCTCACCACGGCGGACACATCGTACTGCTCCAATCCCTGCGCCTCGGCGCCGTGGATTAATCGCAGCACGTCATCCGTGAGCGAGTCCTGGGTGGGCGGGGGGAAATCACCGATGGCTCTCCCAACCACTGCGTAGGCCGCCAGGTAAGCCTTGAATAATTCGGAGTTGAGGCCTAGATCCCCCATGTCTATTAGTAAGTCCTGCAATTCATTGAATAATTCCTCCATCAACGCCCTCAGCCTTACCTTATCGCCGCAGTGCTCGTTTACCTCCTTCACGACGCGCGAGATCAAACTGCCTGGATCATCCATCACGGGGAGTACTTGAGGGATCAGTTAATTAAGTTTTAAATTCCTTTTTGAGGCTCCCCCTGAGACCGCGGCTCCCGCTCATAGAGCGTTTATGTAATCCTCGACCTTCGGCATCTCCTTCGGCAATCCCTTCCTCTCCCTGACCTTCATGACTAGATCAGTTAAAATGCTCTCCGGCACCGGGGCCCACCTGCTGAACTGGAGGCTCCAGAACACTCTCCCCGACGCAGCGCTTCTCAACTCATCGCTTAAGTTGAATGACTCTATGACGGGTATCTCGCCCTTCACCGTTACCATGTACTCGCTCTGCGACACGTCTATTATCCTTCCCCTGTGCCTGGTTATCACGCTGGTCACTGGCCCTATGTTCTCGCTGGTGGTCTTGGCCTCCAACAGTAGGAGCGGCTCCAGCAGCGTGGGCTTTGCCGATATCATGGCGGCGAACATGGCGTTCTTGGCGGCTGGCATTATCTGGGCAGGCCCCCTATGCGCTGGATCCTCGTGTATAGTGGCGTCGTGGAGGATCACCTTAACCCCCCTAACCGGCTCCTGTGCTAATGGGCCGGCCCCGGTCGACCACCTGAATCCCTGGACTATGTAGTCCTTTATCTCCCTGAGATGCTGTATTCCGGAGGTCTTGTCTATCAATATATTGACGTAGGTCTCATCTATGGCCCAAATGCCCCTGGCCTCATCCGCGTCCCAGCCCGCCTTGTCGCGAAGTACCCTGGCCCTCTCCTTAGCATCCATATCCTCCACGACGTCCCCCATCTGGACCAGCCCTATGGTCGTCTCATCCAGGGGCTCCACGCTTATGTATAGCTTATTGTGCTTGTTGGGGGACTTCCCCTCGAATACTTGGGACTTTACCCTAACGGTTTCCCTAAACCTGACCAACGGCTGGGACACGACGAAGTCCAGCTTAGTCCTTTCCTTCAACATCCACGTGGCTATCTCCAGGTGAAGCGTGCCCACTCCGCTGAGCAGCACTTGCCCCGTCTCCTCATCTATCTTCAGGCTTAGGGTGGGGTCCTCTATCACCAGGTCCCGGAGCGCCTCCACTATCTTGGCCAAGTCGTTGGGATTCTTGGGCTCTATTGCGACGGTCACCACCGGCTCGCTTATGTACCTCAGCTTCTCGAATGGGGGTACCTCCTTTATCTGGGGCGCGACTATCGTGTCGCCGGCCCTCGCCTCATCTATCCCCAGCAGCGCCACTATGTTGCCCGCGCTGACTGCCGGCACTATGACCCTGTTGGGACCCATGTAGAGGTACGTCTGCAGTATCCTCTTCTGCACCTTGGTTCCCAGCACGAATAACTCATCGCCTTCATGGATGGTGCCGCTGAACACCCTCCCCGTCGCTATGAGGCCGGCGTGCGGGTCCTTGTTTACCTTGCTGACCGCTATGATGGTCGGCCCATTCGGGTCGGCCTCCAGCAGCGCCTTGCCTATGTCCGAGTTCAAGTCGCCCTTCCAAATCTTCGGTATCCTATACCTCTGGGCCACGTTGGGGGGCGGCGTGTGCTCTATTAGCATTGTGAGCAGCGTCACGTGCAGCGGAAATTCCTGGGCCAGCTCGCCCACGGCGTCCTTCTCATACGCGTCTATTATGTTGCTGAACTTTATCCCGGCCTTGGCTGCCATGGGTATCGTTATTCCCCACTTCGCCAGCGCGGAGCCAAGGGCGACCTGCCCCTTGTCCACGCTTATCTTCCATTTATCCTTGAACTCGGGCGGGGCATACATGTCTATCAAGCCGTTGAAGTCCTTCACTATGGATACTATCCTCTGCATTATCTCGTTCGGGGAAAGCCTGAGCTCCTTGATTAATCGATCTATTTTATTTATGAAGAGGACTGGCCTCACTAATTCCTCCATGGCTTGCCTGACCACGGTCTCCGTCTGAGTCATGACTCCCTCCACGGAGTCCACCACCACCAGCGCCCCATCCATTACCCTTAGGGACCTAGTGACGTGGCCGGTGAAGTCCACGTGGCCCGGCGTGTCTATGAAGTTTATCAGGTAGGGCTTCCCGCCGTACTCGAAGTACAAGCTTATGTTGGCGGCCTTAACGGTCATCTGCCTCAATTGCTCTATTTCCACGTAATCCAGCGCGAGCGCCTTCCCCGCCACCTTGGGGCTGAGGAGGCCCGCCCCCATCAATAGGGAGTCCGATGTAGTCGTTTTGCCGTGGTCGACATGCGCCAGAGTCCCCACGTTCCTTACCTGATCGGGGTGGCGCATTATCTCCATCACATCTTCCATTTTCTTTTCTATTACACGAACTGACATTTGTAAATCCTGAAATCCAATTAAAACATCCGCTTTAAATAATTTTAGGTTGGTTTTTCCCTCTTATAATTGAAAATAACTGCAATCCATCGACTCACGACGCCGGCGAGTTGATCGCCCGATAAGTTCTTAAACATAGCCTGGATTAAACGAGCGGCGATGTTGTGTGTCATATAATGCACAGCAGGGCGTTAATCTGTATTACGACTTGGTGCCCACCGGGATACCTGGGCTTGATGAGGCCCTCAACGGCGGCTTCATAAGGGGCAGGACGTATCTGGTGACGGGGGAGACAGGCGTCGGCAAGACCTTGATGGCATTGTCATTCATATTGAATGGAATAATGAGGTACGGCGAGCCGGCGATATACGTATCCGTTGATGAAACCTATGAGCAGTTCATTAATGGAACCAAGAGGTTCGGCTGGGATCTGGAGCCATTGATGCAGCAAGGCTATTTCCAGATATTGGTGCCGGAGATGGATTTGATAGAGACGATAAGGGAGAAGGATCCGGTCACCGTGGCTAAATCCATGGTTCAAGCCATAGCCGATTACGCCAACTCCGTGGAGGCCCAGAGGATAGTGATAGATCCAATAGCGCCCCTGGTCACTCTGGAGAAGGACGTGCAGGTGCTGAGGGAGTACATAAGGACGTTGGTGATGGGCATTGAGAGGGACGTAGGCGCCACTACGATAATAACCACGGAGGTGCCCACGGGCTCGCAGGCGATTTCCAGGTACGGCGTGGAGGAGTTCCTGGCGGCCGGCGTATTCGTGCTGGGCATAGCTAAATCCAATGATGGCTCGTTCAAGCGGTACCTATTCGTTAGGAAAATGAGGTGGCAGGGGGTTCAGCCCTCCATTTATGAAATGGAGATACAACCCAAGATAGGGGTAGTGGTTAAAGATAAATTGAACAATCTATACCTGCCGTACTTATCGTCTTACACCCCCTAGGCCCGCGATCCCCTCCCGCGAATTAGATGGAAATGTTTATACCCCTCCCCGGCCATCAATCCCGCGTGGAGGACTTTGAGGAGGTGATTGGATGGACCTATCCCCGTCCGGTAGGATAGTGTTGAGCTACTTGGAGTACGAGCACTTAATAAACGGCAAACAGTACGTCACGTTCAAGGACATAGTCCGCAACACGGGGCTTAGCCAGAGATCGGCCAGGAACGCTATAATGGAGCTGAGAGCCAAGGAATTGGTGGAGGCCGTTCTGGAGCTTGAGGAGGGTAGGTACCACAAGTATAGGCTGCTGTTCAAGAACTTAATAGACGTGTTGCCGGAGGCCCCGGTGAAGAAGGGCGTCTACGTCATAGATATAGGCATAGGCACGCTCTCCAACATGACGTTCAAGATGTACCGCATAATAAGGGGCTCCACGGTGGTTCTCTACACCCCCAGCGTCCCGCGGGAGTTACTGGAGTACACGAAGTGCACGTGCGCTCTGGACCTATTAACCAATTACCCCCTCGACAAGTTCTCTAGGTTGGTGGATGGAATATACAACGCCAACGGCGCACTATCCATAGTGGCCGATCTAACCATGGATAACGACTTGGTGAAGCCATACATAGACATTGCCAAATCCAAGATGCAATTAATAAACGTGTCCACGATAAATCCAATAACCATTGGAATAAACATGCTGTATATGGGCAAGAGCGATAAGTTCCTGGTGAGGAGGGGAGGCATGGATATA
This sequence comes from Thermocladium sp. UBA166, assembly GCA_002508315.1. Classification (GTDB taxonomy): domain Archaea; phylum Thermoproteota; class Thermoprotei; order Thermoproteales; family Thermocladiaceae; genus Thermocladium. The sequence goes on along the minus strand of DAHE01000032.1, from coordinate 31,533 downwards.
AGGATAATAGGATCAAGCGAGCCCGTGCAAGTCAAGGACCCGCTGAAGGTGATCTCAATATATAGAAGGGGCAATGAGGTGGTCATAGGGCCCCCGGGCGGTGGGGATGGCTTCGCTATCTATATAATATACGAAAAGACACGCGAGGCGGAGGACAGGATTAGAGTGCCAAGTCAAGGGGATTCCCAGTTAATCTAAGCCTTCCCGGCCAAGCCTATATTCCTGCCTGAGGCACGGCCTTCCGCGTACTCTCCATCCCCGCCCAGCGGCTTCGCGCGATTAACGTGCGGGGGCAGCGAGGTGCCGGGGAGCATCGAATGAGGTGCCACTCCATGCATGAATGATTTGCTCAGGTCGTCGTGAGATCATCACATTCAGATTTGATACCCATCATCACTTGAATCGCGGATTGCGTGGGCGAATTTAAGCATTAGTATTGATGCGGAGGCCGGGATTTGAACCCGGGGCTTCTCCCGCGCATTCGCGCATCGGTTATGAGCCGATCGCTCCACCAGGCTGAGCTACCTCCGCCTCAAGCGTGAGAATGGGGAATGCGGTTTTTAATTTTTATCCTTGAGATAATCAACCCCCCGCCTCGCCGGGCTCAACCGCCTTACACCGATGGCTCCCGGAATGCCTGCATTGTTCATCCTAACCACGCGGCTTGGATCGAGCAGTTAATCGCTACGTCGNNTCGGTTGCTCGTTGGACTGCCTTGATGAGCCGCGCCGCCCGCTGATCGCCGATAAGGCCCCAACCACGGCTGAATACGTCGCCAGAGATGCCGTGGATGCCCATCCCACCTTCGGCAACCCAAGCATGAAGGCGGCCAGTATCCACGTCGAGTAGTATGAGATGTAGAACAACAAGCCGGCCGCGCTGGGCTTGGGTCTGTAATGCGTCGATGCCTTGAATAATAGGTATATGATTAAGGAGACCACAAGCCAGCCCGCGAAGTTCGTTAGCGGGACGCCGAAGTACTGACCCCCCTCCCTCCACTTCCACAGGCCCAGAGGGCCGGAGAGCAGGGGGTCGAATCCAACATCCAGCACCACCATGCCCACGGCCGCCGCGTAGTAGTTCCCGGAGGCGGTCAGGGAGAAGTAGCCCAGCGACGCCCATAGCAGCGGGATGAAAAGCGGCACNNGGCCCCATGGCTGCGGTGTACTCATATGACCCGAAGGGCACCCCGTAGTGGACGCCGACGAATTCGAAGAGGAATGAAACCAATGAAGATACTGCCAGGAAAACAACGCTGCGCCGCGCGCCCATAACAGTGGCTGAGTTGAGTAGGTAGACCGCTATGAAGTAGATCGGGGATCCAAGCAGCCCAACGACGCTGCCCACCGCTCCGGGCAAATCGGCGTAGCTCAATAAAAGAAATGGAACGTATAAAAACGTCGCCGCCCAAACCACGGTTAGCTTATCCATATACGTGATAAGATAAGTCCATTTAAATCGGTACCGCCGTTAACCCGGTATCCACCGGTCGCACAGCGCGTTAATGGCCCCAGCGTTTGCTGGAGGGGAAATTAAAACTGAAATGGGCCCCATTTAGTTAATTCCGGCTCAGAAAGAAAGGTTTAAATTCAACATGTGCGCCCTAGTCACATGATAGGAAAAGGACAAANNGCATGATTTTACCCCTGGGTAGGATAAGAATCGAGATACTGAGGGGGGATGTGACGGAGGCCAATGTAGATGCCATAGTTAATGCGGCTAATTCCTACCTGGAGCACGGAGGGGGAGTCGCCGCCGCAATAGTGAGGAAGGGAGGGCCAGAGATACAGGAGGAGAGCAGGGAATACGTTAGGCAGCACGGGCCCATTCCCGTTGGCGGCGCCGCGGTAACTGGAGCGGGGANNGCTAAGGGCTAAGTACGTCATACACGTGGTCGGTCCTCGATGGAGCATAGATCCACCTGAGAAGCTGGGGGAAGCCGTCAAGAATGCCTTGAGGCTAGCCGATGATCTTGGCCTCACGAGCGTGGCGTTTCCCGCCATCTCGACAGGCGTATACGGGTGGCCCTACGAGGCGGCGGCGAGGGAGATGTTGAGGGCAATAAGGGAGGAGGCCAACTCGTTGAGGAACGTGTCCCGCATCATGATATATTTATACGATGACCGCGCATACAATTCATTCATTGATGTGTTCAAGAGGGAACTGGGCGACTTCTCTGCCATGGATATTGGGAGAAGCGGTTAA
>DAHE01000032.1:17124-29283 GCA_002508315.1 Thermocladium sp. UBA166 | reverse complement strand
ATCTATGTGCTTGAGCCAATTGCCGCTGGGGCGGGGTCATCCATACCTCTTATCGCTTGAGTATAGTCCAAGCGCCTTATCGGTGGCCATTATGGACTCCCACTTCGGTATTCCCATCATGGCCCTCACGGCGTCTATGTTCTCCGGCACAACTATTGATTCCTGGTGGACTCCCTGCATTAGGTACACCTCGTTTCCCTGAACAGAGATAGAGTCGCCGAACACCGCGTTCTCCATGAAGTCACCCCGCTCCCGCCCCAAGTCCCTGGCATACTCAATCACCTGGGCCAGGCTGTTGAACCCCATCTTGGAGTACAGTATAGATATCCTCGGGGTGCTGGCCAGCGCTTCCATTATGGAATCCCTGCTGGGCCTGTCCTCGAACTCCACGTTAACCATGTGCAGGTGCATTACAGTCACGGGAACCGCCACGGCAACCGTGACTATGTCTATGGGTATGACGGTACGCACATCGGGGCCGTGGTGGCTGGGAATAGTCACTGGATTTGGCACCACGTCGTTTATGGGCCCCTTCTTGTGCTCTCGCGGATCCGCGCCCCTCCTGACCAGGAAGGCCCGCACCTTACGAATGGAGTGCCCGCTGGACGCCAGCGCAGCTATCAGCCTTGAGAGGGCCGTTGTATTGCAGCTCACCACCCTAACGTAGCTCCTTCCCTTGGCTTCATCGTAATTGGCCAACGCGTTGAAGCTTACCTCGGCCACGCGCGCCTCCTCGCCTCCCTGGAACACCGCTCGTCGTCCAACGTAGTACTTGCCCTTATTCTCTTCCCCCACCCCGTCCGGGGTGGCGTCTATCACGACGTCGGACTTACTGGCCAGGTCACCGATGGTGCCCCTCACCTCCATGCCGAACGACTTGAATGCCTCCTCCCTGCCGGGCACGGTGTATAGGGAAATGCCCCTCCTCAGAGCGATCGTCGCCTCGTAGTCCGGGGATGTCTTCGCCACCCCGGTTAACTGCATGTCGCTGCTCCTCAGCACAGCGTCGGCGACTCTCTTGCCTATCGTGCCGTAGCCTACCACGCCCACCCTCATTTCCAGAATCGCCTCTTGGACTCAGCCAGCGCCTGCAGCGCAGGCAGCTCCTCGCCGACCAGGAATTGCAGGAACGCCCTGCCCCCCGTTGACACGTGCTTTATCTTCTCTATGTAGCCCAGCTTGCGGGCCGACATTATTGTGTGGCCTCCTCCTATTATGGTGAACTTGGCATTGCCCACCATGGCCTTAAACACGGCTTCCGTGCCCTCGGCGAACTGCTTCCTCTCGGTAACCCCCATGGGCCCAGTCAACACAGCCACCTCCGCGCCCTTAACCGCGCTTGAGTAGGCATCCATGGTGGCCGGTCCTATGTCCATGACGGGGGCATTGATTCTCCGCGCGTCCACGTCAACCCTATCCCCATTCACCTCGACCCCCACGTCGGTGGGCACCTCCACGGAATCGCCGTACTTGTCCAGCAGTAGGCGGGCATCGTTGACCAAACCACCGAAGCCGCTCTCCTCCAAGTACTTCCTCAGCCAACCGTTGGCCCCGTACTTCGCCGCTATGAATATTACCCCCACCAATCCCCCCACCAACACCTTGCCGGCGGCTTCGTTGGCCAGCAATTTGCTTATGGCCTTTATTGTGTCGGGCACCTTGGCTCCCCCGGCCAGCACGGCGGATTCCCTCCTGGACGAGGAGAAGACATTCATTGCATTCAACTCGCTCTCCAGAACCAGGCCCGCGCAGCTGGGGAGGACCAGCGGGAATCCAACTATGCTGGGCTGGGATCTATGCGCGGTGGCAAATGCATCCATCACGAAGACATCGAAGAGGGGCGCTAGCCTGCGGACTAGGAATGTGTTGGACTGCAGCTGTGGTGTCCTCTCTATTACCTCCTCGCTGATGAACCTCACGTTATCCAGCAGCAGCACCTCGCCGGGGCCGAGGTTCCGTATCGCGCCTTGGGCCGCCGGCCCCATCACGTCCTCTATGAAGCTCATCCGAATTCCGGCGTACTTCTCCAAGTACCGCCAGTGAATGCCAAGCGATGTGAATTCATCATCTCCCGGCCTGCCTTGGTGCGCAATGACGACCACTGACATGCCTGACTTTGCCAACTTGCTTACCGTGGCTGCATGGGCTTCTATCCTGTAATCATCCAATATGACTCCCTCCTTTACGTTTATGGGCACGTTAATGTCTACCCTAACCAGGACCTTTAGGTTTGGGTCAATGCATTCCCTGAAAGATTGAAAGGGAACGCCTACCTGCATGCGGAACCAATTGCTATGTAATTTTTAAACCTTTTCACTCATTACACTCAAGTAGTCAAGGAATAAACGGTATATAATGTATAACTCAATAACACCCGGTAGCACTACCAATGCCCCGCCCATATCTGTCGGCCTGCCTACAAATCCAGCGCGAGAAACGAGTCTGCCTCCACCGGCGAATCACGCAGTGAGCCCCGCTTCTTAGGTGGAAGTAAAATCAGAGGATGCCGTAGAGGAATGGTAGAGGATAATAGATATAGATTAAAACCATAAAATTAAATGCTGCAAGCAATCCGCACTCATTAGTGCTAGGTCCCCGCTTCTCGGGGCGCCCCGCCTCCCCAAGGGATTTGAGTCCAACTCCTCGGAACTAGCGTCACAACTCCCTATGCTTTAACCTATCGAGGGTTTGAGGGGCGGAAGATCCCGCGACGGGGTAATTCGCCTCATCTGTTGATGCGGGGAAGATACGTCGATTCTCCCATCCGCGAGTGATGTAAAGGCTATGAATTGAGGGGTTCAGGGGTTATTTATGTGAAGCCCGCCCATGGTTTCGGCGCCCAAGTGGTCAGGTAATTGGGGTTTCCTTTACGGTTTCAACGACTCTGCCGTCCCTTATCTTGGATGTGGCCGCGCAGTACTTCGTAAGCTCCATGTTGTGGGTAACCATAATTATGGTTATTCCCTTATCCCTATTAAGCTTCGTGAATAGATCCATTACTTTCCCCGTGTTCTCCGTGTCTAGGTTGCCGGTGGGTTCATCCGCTAGCAATAATTGCGGTTCGTGAACTATGGCCCTGGCTATTGCTATTCTCTGCTGCTCGCCGCCGCTTAACTGGTTTATCCTTTGGTGTAGCTTACTCCCCAAGCCCACAGCCTCCAATGCCTTGATCGCCATCTCCCTCCTAACGCGCCTCGGTACTCCCCTTGCCACGAGGGGCAGCTCAACGTTCTCCACTATGCTGATTCTAGGTATTAAGTAGAACATTTGAAACACGAAGCCCAGCGTCTCATTTCTGTAGCGGGTTAATTCGGGGTCGCTCATCTCGTGAAGCAGGTAATTGCCCACGCGCAGGTATCCCTTGGTGGGCTTCTCGAGGCCCCCTATCAAGCTTAGGAGCGTTGTCTTCCCGCTGCCGCTGGGCCCTATTATGCACCGGAACTCCCCCTTCTCCACGGTGATGGATGCCCCCCTCAACGCCGCGCTCTCCACGCCATCGGCGTTGTATATCTTCCATAAATCCCTGGCCTCTATAAGCATGGATGCCATGTGGATCGCTACCGATAACGGTTTTTATACTTATCCATACTAATCGGTTTCGCTATCGACGCCGAAAAGTATAAAAAGCGATATCGGTCCGGATACATAATGAACGTCAACCATAAATACATGCTCGCGGTAATACTGGCAATAGCGGCATCACCCTTGGTAATGCATGCATCGTACGTGGCAACGGTTATAATAAACCAACAAAGCCAAGAATCGCTGCTGTTCAGCGTTTCCCAGGTGCAGCCCGTCACGATGCCGAGCGGGAGCAGCGGCGTGATAACGTTCCAGATCCCACTCACGTACGCGGGCCCGTATTACTTGGGCGGCGTCTCCGTGGGGCTCTCAACCTGCAGTGGAAGCGTCGTGTCCCAAAACCCCATCAATATGGGCTGGCTATCCCCCGGCCAAACAGTCGACCTGGAGTTCCAGGTCAACTCAAGCATTCCGCTGAACTGCGTCGGCTCCATCTCCATCTCATGGACGGGCCTCTATAAGTTCAACTCATCGTCTCAATCATATGTGCAGAAAGGCGGCTCGGGCTCCGCTTCAATAAAGATAAGCGAGTACGCCCAAGGCGCTCCGCTTCTATCGGCGTCCATGAACTCAACCCAAATGCCCCTGTTGGTGAGTACCCCGGTAGAGATAGTGGTGCGGAACAACGGCAGCGGCCCCATATATAACCTACTGGTTCAAACGCAGGCCAGCGGCGCCTTCATAAACGGCTCCTTCTCCGACTCCATTTACCGCGCTGACCTGCCCCCCGGCGCGTCGCTATCGTTTATCGAGTTAGTCAGCCCCACGTCAAGCCAGGCCGGGATAACCGTGACGACCAGCGGCGTAAACGCTGCCGGCCAGCCCTACTCCTACTCCTATCAGCAAGCCTTAACCATAACCCCCCTACCTCCCAACCTCCAATCCACTGTCTCCCTGGAAGTCAATGAGACGGAGTTAGTTCTTGGGGAAGGTAGCCCGGTCTCCTTGGTGGTGGCGGAGGCGGGCGGCGCGCTGAGGAACTTTGAAGTGTCGATCGCCCCGATCAACATGTACGTGAACGGATCATCCCTCCCCGTCACCGTTAACATAGGCAACCTAAGCGGCTCCGCCCTAATTCATCTAGTGCTCACCCCCCTCTCGCCCAACGCTGAGCTTAGCATATCGTATAGCGGCATCAACGTGGCGGGCCAGGCAGTGACTGGGGCGGGGACGGCCGCGTTCATAGTGAGGCAGCAACCGCTGGCCATATCGGCTTCCCTGACCCCCAGCATTGCCTACGCGGGGAGCCAGACTCGTTTTGATCTAGTAATAACCAATAACTCCACGCTCCCCGTAAGCAACGTCACGATAACCATAGTCAGCTCCATCCCGCTCATCAACTCCACGTACCCACCCAAGCTGGTTATCGGCAAAATGGCGCCGGGGGAGAGCTATGGCTTAGCGTTAATCACAGTTCCAGTCCAGGGCGCGCAATTCACTGTTCAGTACAGCTACGTGCAGGGAGGCAATTACGTGGAGGGAACGCTGTCGCTCTCCCCACTAGTGAAGCAACCCCAAGCGCCCCTCGTGTGGGTTGGAAACAACACGCTCGGTATAGGTAATAATAATATAGTAATTACTGTGGAGAACCCAAGCCCGGTCCCAATAAGCGACGTGGTTTTAACTATAAATCAATACTCCGGCTTCACCTTGATTGGACCCACCGCCTACAAGCTGGGGTACCTGGGCCCCGGTCAATCAGTGACCGCCGACATACCTATCCTGGTGCCCGTCTCAAGCGCATCCGCCGACCTGAGTTACTCCCTGAGCTACGTCACGGGCAACGGTCAATCCCTCGAGCAGGGCAGCTTGACTTTCAGCGTGGTGACCCCCTCCAACGTCGTGATATCGAGCATAGTGATATCCCCCACGCCGCCGGGCATTGATTCCCCCATCACGTTATCGCTGACCTTCATAAACACGGGAATAGGCCCCATATACAACGTGAATGCATCGGTGAAGTCCGACATGGCCTACGTGAGCCAGCCATCCACTTTCTACGGCGAGATATCGCCGCAGACCCCCACCGCGGGAGCGTTCACGTTCCAGGCAAGCAAGCCGGGCGTTCACTTCATTAACTTGACAATAACTTACATGGATCAATACGGCCATGAAATGAGCGTGAGCAGGTACATAAGGGTGTACGTGACCAACTCCACGCTAGGCATTGCCTCCACCACTACCACCGGCGGCAGAAGACAATTCGGAGGGGGAGGCGGGTTTGGAGGCTTTAGCGCTGCGGCGGTGGTGATAGTAGTCGCGGCCATAATAGTGGTCTCCACTCTATTCGTGATTAGGAGGAGGGTGGGTCATCGGTGAGGGGCTGGGATTACGTCAACCTGGCCTGGTCATCCTTGAAGGCAAGCAGGGGGAGGAGCATAGGTGCCATAATCGGCATAATAATAGCCGTCGGCGCGTTGGGCGCGGCCCTCGGGATAGGCTTCGGCTTTCAACACACGTTTGAGACCTCGTTTGCCCGCCTCTTCGGCGCCACCGAGGTGTACCTAACCGGGACTACCTTGACGGCGGCGGATCTAAACACAGTGCAGCACTTGCCCTACGTTGTCAACGTGGTTCCACTCGCCGCAGTCACGGGGGTAACCAATATTGGAGGGCAGAGGGTTAGGGTGACCATAGTTGGGGCGACGGAGTTCACGCTGCCGCTCCTGATAGGCGCAACGTCACTCAGCAGTGCGGTGGAGTATGGCGCGCCCACGTTGGTGGCGGGCTCCGCCATAGTGGGGAACGGGGTAGCGTTCCAGAGCGGGGCTCAATTAATAAGTCCGGGCCAGTTGATCACGGTGACGGCGGGGGGCAAGACCATGCCGATGATAGTGACTGGCATACTCGTGCCCTCGGTCAGCATAGGGGCCATAAATCCCGACTACTCCATATTCATAGATCAAGCCTCATTCTTCCGGTACTTCGACCCCGCCCAAACCTACAGCGCATTCATAGTTTACGCGGACTCGCCGAAATACGTTCAATCAGTGGCCAATGAATTGCAGGCCATATATCCCACCTCCACGATAATAAACCCATCATCGATAACGTCATCCTTCAATCAATTCATGGGGGAGCTGGAGCTGTTCCTAGGCGCGATAGCGAGCATTGGCTTTCTCATAACGGGTCTCTGGATATTCGACTCAATGACCATAAGCGTTATGCAGAGGACAAGGGAGTTCGGCGTTATGAAGGCGATGGGGTTCGGGAATAGGGAGATATTCCTAATGCTGGTGGTTGAGATAACTATGCTGAGCTTGATGGGTGCGGCCGGGGGCTTGGCGGCGTTGATTGGCTTGATGCACGTGGTATCCCTCTCCATACCGGGAGGCAGCTTCAGGATAACTCCAGTGCTTTCCCCAACCGTGATAGTAATAATCGTGCTCTTGCCCGTCGCAATAAACATACTGGCCGCGTTGGTGCCGGCGTACAGGGCGGCCAGGATACCGCCCGCCCAGACGCTTAGGTATGAGTGAGGAGCTCCGCCATCAACTTCACTCCCTTGATCAACCTGTCCGGGCTCTCCTTGGCGAAGTTTATCCTCACGTGGTTTCTACCGGCATCGCCGAACGCGGAGCCAGGCACCACGCCGACGTGCTTCTCCTTCAACAACCGCTGCGCGAAGGACTCATCGTTCAGCCCGAGCCTGCTCAAGTACTTATCGAGGTTGGGGAAGATGAATAACCCGGCCTTCGGCTTCATGACCGAGGCATCGGGGAGGTAGCTCCTTATCGCTTCGTAGACGCTGTTGAGCCTCTCCCTGTACACGGGGAGGACCTCCTTTACGTATTGATCCTTGTACTTCCTCAGGTAAAGCATGGCTAGGTACTGCGCAGGGGTTGGGGGGTTTATGTTTATGTACTGCTTGACCTTGGAGAATGTGGCGGCGAACTCCTTCGGCGCCAACACGTAGCCCAGCCTCCAGCCGGGCATTGCCGGATCCTTTGAGAACGTATCCATGGCTATCACGTGCTCCACGTCGTACTTGAGGGCGTACACGTGCTGGCCCTCGTAGTACAAGTGCTTGTAGGCCTCGTCGTATATCAGGAATATATCGTTATCCACCGCTAAATCAACGGCCGTCTTCACCACCTCCTCCCTCAACACGGCGCCCGTTGGGTTATCAGGGCTCACCAGTATTATGGCCCTCGTGCTTCCATTCACGGCCCTCTTCAAGTCCTCCTCGCTTGGATTAAATCCATTCTCCACGCCAACCCTCACCTCGTTCACCTTAGCGCCGAAGAACTCGTACGTAGGCTTATAGAGAAGGTAGGTTGGGTTAACCATTACCACGTTGGTTCCAGGCTCCACTAAAGTCATGGCCAGCCCTATTATTGCCTCCGAGGAGCCCGTGGTCACCACGACGTTATCGGGCTCCAGCTCTATTCCCGAGTACTTCCTGTAATCCTCCACTATGGCCTCCCTGAGCTGGCGTATGCCGGGGGTGGGCGTGTAGGAACTCATGTCGAACGAATCGTGAAGCAATTGCTCAGAGAATTCCTTCAGCATCGATTGCGCCGGGGGCAGTCCAGGCTGCCCTATATGCATTTCTATCACATCGACGCCACGCGACTTCAATTCATCGACGGCGCCCAAGGTCTCCCTTATCCTGGACCCGGGCAGAACACCGACGCGACTCGAGATCTTCATACATCCATTGACCAAAGCCTCCAGTTTATAAGCATGTTCCCAAGCCGCTTCCATGCAATTAATAAATGGAATTAACCCCGTGAAGATAACGCTGGCGTCTCCTCACAATAAACGGCTGGAATTCTACTTCCATGGGGCAACATGGCTGTTCAGTGCATAAACTGTAATCAAGGCTCATGGTTTACCAATCTGTCCTAACCTAGCAAGAACTTCACCCCCACTGCTCTTATAAATCAACGACAAGCCTCGCCCTTTGGGGCAAGGTAGGGTTTTAAACCATAGCCCGCCCCTAATCATGGCCCCGGCAACCGTTGGTTAACCATCAAGCGTGGGGGCTGGGGCCGATCAACCCCCGCAACACCCCGGGGCCAATGCTTCGTTGTAGCTCGCGTCACTTCCCTTGACTCCCATGAGCATCCTCATTCCTAAACCGCCTTGCCGCGCGGGGGAGGGGCTGGAAGAATGTAGGTTGTACCAGCTATCCCCGTAGTGACTACCGCCTCACCTTGCTTGGTTGGCTATGGAGAATCCCAGGGTAGTGGCCATAACCCTAGTCGTTACTCCCCTCCGCTCCAGCCAGATCAAGCCCATTGATTTGGCGATGCTCACAGCGTGAGCGGGCACTCCGCTGAGCGATAGCAGATCCATAAGTGAGGCTAGGGGAGCGGAGCCTCCCAACTTATTCACCAATACATCGATCACTCTCGCCACGTCCGGGTCCACGCTTGAACCAGATCCTCCATACACCTCAACGTCTACCTTGACTGGATCCATTAGTTTATACTCATTCCTATTTATTAATTGCACCTTGGCCTTGAATCTACCGTTGAACTCATGAATCGATGGAATGCCCATGTTGGGTATGTAAGCCTCATCCACCCAGTACAGTGACTCCTCGTGGAATGCATTGGTGAATATCCTCAAGTCCCCTGTCCTGCTCAGCCTGAGCGTGTTTATCACGTCCAGGTAATCCATGTATAGATCGCTGTAGATCTCCACATTAACATCCCTGAATGCCGCTGCCAAGGCCATCCCCACCACCGTGGCGGCGGGCTCTATCGGCGTGAGCGAGTACGAGGAGCAGCGGTCAATGAACGCGTCCGACCCTGAATCCGCTGCCAGCCTCAACTGGAGGCACCCATCCCCGACGCAGTTATTTATGAAGTCCCTGAAGTCCTCATCCAGCGACACATGGCCCTGCGGCGACCCCATTGCATCGCCCAGCCTGTACAGCACTGCTCGCTCCAAGTCGTTTAGGGGGTGATTGACGCCCACCCCGGCACACCCCGGTCCCCGCCTCCAAGTCAACCCCCGGGGCTCCGGGAAGTTGGGGGAGCCCACTATCAGCGTTATCATACTAGGACGCTACGTAGCTTGTGAACTCCCCCTGGGACGTGCTCACTATGACGGAGCTCACCTGATAGCAGCCGGCTCCATTGTATATTATCGAAATAGTGTCCCCTGGCTGTATCTGGGTGGATCCTTTTAGGCTGGTTGGGTTGCCGTTGATAGACGTGGAGGCAGGGCTGCAGCTGGTGGCGTTCAGGCCCGACTGCTGGACTAGGAGCGGGAGGCCCATGATGGACACTGGGCTAACGCCTATGTCCTTCACGTTCACCACCAACATGTCGCTCCCCGCCGTGCTGGCGGACACGGCAACCATGCTTGACCCGACGAGTGATTTATTTATGGCAGGCCATAGGACGGCCAGCAGGATCACCATGACGGTGATCGATATGGCCACCCACACGACCTGGCTGAGGCCCCTCCTCTGTCTTGCTCGCTTCATGGCTCATCCGCGCCTTCATGCTTAAATAATTGGCGCATGAAGGGAGTCAATGTCATCTAGGCTTAAAAGGCGGCTATCGACGGCGGCAAGTGGCGAGGGGAATATCATCGCTGGGGGCCCTCGTGGCCATAATGGGAATAATAGTGTTGCTGGTCTCCTCAATTCAATACTTCACGTATCAATACGAGGCCAGCTCAGCCGTGCAGAATTACTACGACTTGATCAGCCTATATCAATACGAGTGCCTGCACCTCAACGCTAATTCGAGCGCCATCATGCCGCTCTGCGCCTCAATTAATGGAACCACGATAATGATGAGCCATGCCCAGCCCGGGGGTTGATCCGCGTCCGTGGGGTTGATTATGGCGTTAACCGAGATGAGGGACGGGAAACAAGTATTTAATTCATTTCATGGAGGCTACTCCGTGGCTGAGGCCAACTTCTGCGGCCCGGTGGGGGGCGATGTGTATGTTGACTCGATGCTGGGCTGGTTGGCTAGGTGGATCAGGATGCTGGGTAGGCATGCCTATTATGACTCCAATTACAGCGATGCTTTTCTATCCGGGGTGGATGGCTTGGTGATAACGCGCGATGTTGGGCTGCATAGGTCGAGGAGGAGCGCCTCCCTTCTCCTGCTCACGGATGATCACGCCGCTTGGCTTGCAGTGGCGAGCAGGGTGCTCGGGCTGGACTTTAGCATAGACATGGCGTCCACGCTATGCCCGGAGTGTGGGGGCAGGTTGGCGAGGGTGGGTAGGGACGAGGTGGCTGGCCGCGTGCCCGTGGGGGTGGTGGCTAGGCATAGCGATTTCTTTAAATGTGTTGATTGTGGAAAGGTGTACTGGGTTGGCAGTCATCGCATTAAGATTGATGCAATGTTGAATAAAGCAATGGACATAAGTAAAAGAATCAATTCCATATGTATTGCTGGCGGCACAATATTTAAAATCGATTGACGCGATCGAGAAGGAGTTAATGGAGCACTTCAAGCCATTATCGTTAGAGGAGGGAGTCGCGGCTGTGAGATTCGTGCGATCAGTTATTGAGAGTAGACTGGGATTGACGCGATCCATAGCGCAATTACCGCCGAGCCTGAGCAGCCTTCGCCTCGGGGTTTGGGTTACCCTGGAGAAGGTGGTCAACGATAGGGGTGTCATAAGGAGGGTGGTCAAGGGCAGCATGGGGTCCCCATACCCTATAAACAGGCTCCCGGTGGACCTGGCCCTGGCCGCCGAGTACGCCGCGTTCAATGATAGAAGGCATGGCCCACTGATGGAGTCAGAGGTGGATAGGTGCGTGTTTGAGATCACGTTGGCGGGCAATATAAGGGAGGTGGATTTAAGTAGTTTGGATGGCTTCATACCGGGCTTCCACGGCTTGCTCGTGAAATCCGGGCGGAGCCTGAAGGCCGTGCTTCCCCAGAAGTTGATAGAGGAGAAGCTGGCCGAGAGGGAAGGGTATCAGGGCATCCCGCCGTTCAGGGATAGGAGGGATTTGCTCAGCTTCATCTGTAATAAGCTAGTCGTTGATGAGTGCGGCAAGAACTGTGAGCGATGCGGTGGGCCGGTTTACGCGTACGATACCCAGATATTCTATGAATTGGAGCCCAGGGGCGCCGTGGTGGAGCGAATGCTGTATAGGAACAAACTATTCTCTAATATTAACCAAAAGAGTTAAAAAGCCATTATATTAGAATATGAAACAGTGAGGATGTTGATGTATATTAAGTTTTATACGATATCGGAGAGGTACGATGAATACGAGAAGTCCATCAGGTCCCTAGTGGAGAACCTGCGGACTCAGTTGAGCAAGATAGGGGAGAACCCGGATAGGGTTAAGCTTACCATAGTTAAGGTGAAGCCGGATACCGCTAATGAGACCGCCAAGTACATAAACGAGAAGGAGGAGAAGAAGATACCGCCTCAACTGCGGTACTTAATATCAGCCCTCAAGCAGGACGGCATAATGATGCTGCCCGCAATGGTGATGAATAACAAGAAGATATTCGAGGGAGAGCCCCTCAGCATGGATCAGATAACCTCCATCATATTGAACGAAGCAAAGGCTGAGTTCAACATGGACATACAAATACCGTCACAGCAACAGCAGCAACCGCTTCCGCCTCCTCCGCCTCC
>DAHE01000032.1:14586-17017 GCA_002508315.1 Thermocladium sp. UBA166 | reverse complement strand
CCCCGCCTCCCCAGCCCCAACCCCAGAGCCCGCTTAGGCAGGCGGAGGTGGAGGGCGCCTTCCGCGGTGTCGTGGTCGCTGGGTTTAAGTTGGTGATGGGTAGGCCGGACGACTGCAATGATTGCATATATTACGGAGCGAACCGCGGGCTCTGCTTGCTGTTTGGATTCAAGGTAAAGGATCCAACTCATCCACCATGTAAGGCCCTGGCCTGAACTAGGGAGCATCGATGTTTGAAGTCGAGATAAAATACAGGGTATCCTCGCTCGCGAGCATCAGGGAGGCAGTATCGGGGATCGCGAGCCCCCTAGGCGTGAGCGAGGAGGAGGATCACTACTTCAATCATCCCTGCAGGGATTTCGCGGCCACCGATGAGGCGGTGAGGATAAGGCTTCATGGGGATGGGGAGACCATTATTACCTATAAGGGGCCAAGGCTGGGGTCCGTGGGCAAGACGAGGGCGGAGATAAACATTAAGGTCGACGACTTCAACAACGCCGTTGAATTCCTAAGGCGGCTTGGATTTTCTGAGGTGATCTCCATAAGGAAGCGCAGGGAGATATACACAGTCGATAAGTACACCATTTACTTGGATGATGCCGGCGACCTAGGCTCGTTCGTGGAGGTGGAAACGATGGTTAGCAGCGAGCAGTTGACTGATGCCATGGCCAAGGACGTATTGAGGTTCTCCCAGGAGAAGTTGGGACTGGCTCCATCGCAGATAGAGCCCCGCACTTACTTGGAGCTAGCCATGGAGAATAGGCGCTAGGGATCCAGCCTCGCCGGCTCCATTAATGATTCTATGGATTTTCAACCCGCATCTCTTGCAGACAAGCACTTGCTCCCTCGCTTCCTCCCCCTCATCCGCCACGCGGTTATCGAACACCACCCTCATGTGCTCGCCGCACGACGGGCACTGCCCATCGGTCTCGTCGGAGTTACCGACCTTATCGTAATTATTTGCAAGCATTATCCCCATGGTCACGTTCAACTGCCCATCAACGTCCCCCGCGTACACGGGATAGACCCTCGCTTCAATGGCTCTTCCCGAGAGGTTAGCTCTCTCTATCGCTGAGTTCAGCTCGTCGGATAAGTAGTAGGGCCGCTCCGACACGAGGACTATGGAGTCCGCTCTGTCCAGCATGAATTCCTTTATCACGTCGTCCACGGATGGTGATTGCAGGTAATCCTTGAGCGGATATATCACCACCGCCCTCATCCTCCTAAGCTCCATCAATGCAAAATTGCCTCCGGTCTCCACAGTCTTGAATCCCCTCTTCTCCATTAACTCCACCGCCCTCCTCAACTCCCATGGTGAATCCAGCGACACGCGACTCCCCGCGCCCCCGCGCGTTTTAATTTTATGGGGGCTAGAGGGAAAGCCTCCTTCCGCGAGGGGAGGGGTGGGCGGCCCTCATGGGGGTTTTATGGTTGGGATGGGTTTCTCGGGCCCCATGGGGCTGGGCCCGTTGGGGAAGGCCCTCGGAGCCCCACCGCTGGGTGGGGGCGCCCCACTCGTGAGGGCTGGGGTAGTTCGCGGGGTAGCCGCGCTCCTAGTTTTTAAGCCTGGAATTACAGCTCAGGCAATGCATTTGAGGGACTTCATGGATGAATTGAGGAGGAGGAGGCAATTAATTGAAGTGGACGACTTAGTCAGCTTGGATCTGGAGCTCCCGGCCATTGCTAGGTCGCTCATGTATAGAAACGGGCCGGCGGCGGTCTTTAGGAAAACCAAGGAGGGAACACTGCCGGCGGTCGTCAACCTGTTCGGGTCGTGGGAGAGGGTGTCGCTGGCCATGGGAGATGCATCCATCGACTCGCTGGAGAGGAGTTTATCCCTAATGTTGAAGCCGAGATTCGCCTCGCTTCAGGGGGTCCTGAAGTCGATAGGGGATGTGGCGGAGATGGGGAGGTTCCTGCCGAGGACTGTGGGGCGGGCGCCCGTTCATGAGGTTGAGTGGAGCGACGTGGATTTGAGGAGGGTACCGGCGATAAGGCAGTGGATTGGGGAGCCTGGGTTCTTCTACACCATGGGCATCACGTTCATAGAGAGGGACGGCATAATAAATTACGGGTACTATAGGATACAGGTGCTGGGAGGGGACAGGATGATAATGCACTGGATGCCCTACAGGAGGAGCGCGGATTACTCCTCCGCATCGAAGGAGGTGGCCGTGGTCTTCGGCCCGGATCCCTTGATAATGTTAATGGCGGCCACGCCGATACCGCATCCCTTGGATAAGGTGTTGGTGGCCGGCATGCTGGGCGGGCGGGGCATAGAGCTAACTGAGGGGCGGTCAGTGGGCGTTCACTACCCAGCCCACGCCGAGGCAGTGATAGAGGCGGAGCTGACGGGGGAGTACGCGGAGGAGGGCCCCTTCGGGGATCACGTGGGGGTCTACAGCATACGGAAGCCCTACCCAGTGGCTCG
>DAHE01000032.1:0-14507 GCA_002508315.1 Thermocladium sp. UBA166 | reverse complement strand
TGACGGAGATGGTGGATATCTACATGCCGCCCAGCGGCCTCGGCTATGTATACATCGTCTCCATTAGGAAAAGCATGCCGGGGCAGGCCAGGAAGGTCATGACCATGCTATGGTCCCTCTCGCCGCTCTACGGCAAGTTAATAATAGTCGTGGATCACGACATCGACGTGCGGAACATGNNATCAAGTCCTATACGCCGTCTCGGCCCACGTTAATCCCGCCAGGGACGTGTTGGTGCTCAGCGACTACCCAACGGAGGAGCTCGACCCATCCACCCCCACCCCCAACCTGGGGAGCAAGGTGGGCATAGATGCGACTAGGAAGCTGCCGGAGGAGTACGGTGGGAAGCAGTACCCTGAGGACGCTGTCACCGACCCAGCGGTTGAGGGGAGGGTTGGGGCGATAGTTGAGGAAATCCTGAGGAGGTGGGGGCAATGAGGTGCAAGCTTCAGTTAAGCAGCGATTACTACGCTAGGGGCGAGATGATTTTCATCATAATCAGCAACGTCGGGGACGGTTCGATACGGGTCGGCGAGTGCATCATAGAGGGCAACGGGGCAAGCGTTGAGAAGCAAGTGAATCAATTATTAAGGCCGGGGGAGAGCACCACTGTGGTGTGGGATCAATACGGGGATGGGGACATGGTTCCCCCAGGCCAGTACGTGGTTCGCTGCATTGCGGGGGAGACTTCCTGCTCCTCGTCCTTCTCCATAAGGCCCTAATACGGTCCCCAGCGAACCCTATACGTCCTTCTGTACACCAACCTCCTGCTCCAGTAAAAGCCGAGCGCTAGGCCAACCGCGAATCCCAGTAGGTGGCCTAGGTAGGCTATGCCGTAGCCCGCCGCCAAGGGGCTTAGCAGGAATATTATAGATATTATGTTGATCGGGTTGGATAGAATGGCCCACCTATACGGGCTGGCTATCATGAACCCCACTATCCCGAAAAGCGCCCCGCTTGCGCCTGCTATTGCGGTGAGCGGTGGGTAGATGTAGACGGATAAGGCAGCCACTATGCCGCTCACGGCGTACACCTCCCAGAAAAGCCTTGTCCCGAACCTTGACTCGAAGAATGGACCTATGAACCAGAGGGTCAACATGTTGAAGAAGTAATCCAGGAAGGTGGGGTCGTAGAACATTGACATGAAGATCCCCAGCACGTTCGGGACAAGCGGATTTGAGGAGATGAGGAACCAGGGCCTGTAAACCGCGAAGAGGGACGTGAATAGGTTGCCTATGGAGACGCTGGCGAGGGCCGGTATCGAGATGACGCTATTTATTATGAATATCTGGAGCGTTGTGCCCCATCTATCCATGAATGACCGTGAACGCATCATTGCGCTGCCGCGCAATCGTGTCGTTAATAAGCCTAGTGCTGGCGAGCAGCGTCGGGGGAAACATTCAATAATCAGCACGGGTTACCCGCATTATGTGGAGGCTACCCGATTCTGAGTACAGAGATAGGCTGGAGAGGGTGAGGCGCAGGTTATCGCTGGATGGAATTGACGCGTTATACTTGACCAGTGCCCCAAACATCTTCTACTTGACGGGCTACTTCATGATACAGACTGAGCGCCCCCTAGCCGTCCTGATATCTGGAAAGGGAGGTGACGTGTTGTTCCTAGGGCCCATGGTCGAGAAGGGGCACGTGGGGTTCAGGAGCAGGGTGGTAACGGAGGAGCACTACTACTTCGATTACCCCGGCGAGGAGGAGCCCATGGTTTTCTTCAGGAAGGTTATCTCGGAGGCGGCCGGCAGGCTTGGGCTGAAGGTGATTGGAATGGATAATCCCGCAGGTGCATCCGGTTTCTGGGGGTATAAGGGAACGGATCTCTCCTCCCTCCTGAAGAGGGATGGATTGGAGACGAGGAAGGTGGAGGGGTTGGTGGAGGGAATGAGGCTGATCAAGTCGAGCAATGAGGTGGAGTTGATAAGGGAAAGCGGGAGGTGGGCCGCCAGAGCCCACGAGATACTGCTGGGAAAGATACGGCCCGGCGCGTATGATTGGGAGGTGTCCCTCGAGGCCAGCCTGGAGGCCAGTAGGGAGATGAAGAAGGCCCTCGGCGATGACTACATGCCCCTCACAGACAGCGTGCCCAACTTCATAGGGTTCAGGGGACAGGTCGGGGAGTACTCGGCGTTCCCCCACGCGTTGGCCGCCCCCAGGCCCATAAAGGAGGACGACGTGCTCGGAAGCGGCGCGGGCCCCGACGTGGGCGGGTATCACTCCGAGCTCGAGAGAACAATAATAGTGGGCAACCCAGCGGGGGCCGAGGAGCGATTCAACGCTATGATGAAGCTGAGGCAAGCCGCGTTGAACGCTATGGAGCCGGGTGCGAAGCTGGGAGACATAGATGCGGCGGTCAGGAGAACAGCGAGGGAGTTGGGGGTGATGGATTACCTAAGGCATCACGTGGGGCATGGATTAGGCATAGAGGGGCATGAAGCCCCCTTCCTGGATGTAGGCTACGAGGGGGAGCTTAAGCCTGGAATGGTTGTGTCATGCGAGCCTGGTCTCTACTATCCAGGACACGGCGGTTACAGGCACTCGGACACCGTCTTGGTGACTAGTAATGGCATTGAGGTGCTGACGAGGTTCCCCGCGGAGTTCGATGAATTGAGGGTGTCCAAGAGGTAGGGTTAGCCGTTCATTGGTGTAATTATGGAGATGGAGGATTCACGGGGTTAGTCGGTGATGGACTGCGTGTCCAATTTTTGGTAACGCTAAATTGAGAAACAGAACTAAGTTCCAAGCATGAATTCTACTCAACCTGGTTGGTCGCCTGGCGACTGTTTATTAATCACGGCTTCACCCCAGGTCCATGCAGGTAAAGACCGAGCTTAAGATAGATAAGGACGATAGGTGTGGCTCCGTGCATCCAGTGTACAGCGTGATAGAGGAGTTGATGAGGCTGGGGGAGGGCGAGGCAATCGCGGTGTCAGTCAATGACGAGGATTGGATAAGGACCCTTAAGTCCGTGGCTGATCTACGCGGGGTTTCAGTTATCGAGGAGGGGCAGGAGAGGGGGTATTGGAGGTTCATCTTGGTGAATCGCTCCGGGAAGCAATCCTCCTAGCCGCTGGGTAAAACACATCTATGCCCACCGGTATTTTGCCCGACCTGCCCAGCGTGATTCCGTGAATTATGCTGGAGCCCAGGAGAACCCCCATTGCCGCTGACTTGAAGCTCTCGGCCCTGTCTATCCTGCTTATTATAGTTATGTCGCTCCTATGCGGGGTGATGGACTTCACGGCAGCCATGAAGCCCGGCGAGTGGTATATCCTGTAATCGCTTGATGCGTAGTCATCCAACGCGTGCGGCCTAATCAATCCATCTATCACGGATGAATCTATGGTTAGCTTCGCCGACATTATCACCACGGGGGTCGGCGTGTCCAGGTACCTGTCTATCAACGCGTCCAGCATGTACTCTAAGTACCGCGATGCTGGGCCGCCCATCACCAACCCCCTCGCTAACTCCTCATTGGCCTCATCCCTGAATTGCTCCACCTTGCCCTGCTTGCTTATAGTTACGTCGTTGACGAACGCGTTTCCCCTATAAACCGTGTACACGGTCAGATAGAAACTGCCCCTCCCGATCAACGGTCTCTCCACGGCGTCGGTGCTCTCGACCGACCTGAACGGCTTTATCCGCAAATGCCTCCCCTTACATCTGTGGGAGAAGCTTATCCTACCCTTGCTGTCCATGGCTATGGAAACAATCCCCTTGCCGATCCTCACGTTAATGCATGGGTGCCCTATCGTCAGCACGTACCTCCACAGCACGTCTCCTCTAAGGTGGGCCGCGTTTTTTTAAATATCAATTAAATTAACCAGACGTGCGGCTGCAATACGCGTTGCCCTTAAATTGATCAATTGGTTTTTATCCCATCGCAGCGCTGGGCCAAT
This sequence comes from Thermocladium sp. UBA166, assembly GCA_002508315.1. Classification (GTDB taxonomy): domain Archaea; phylum Thermoproteota; class Thermoprotei; order Thermoproteales; family Thermocladiaceae; genus Thermocladium. The sequence goes on along the minus strand of DAHE01000032.1, from coordinate 10,599 downwards.
AGATGGATGAGGTGGGCCTGGCGTTCCTCGTCGGGGTATTGTTGGGGGATTCCGATGGGGACGCAGTATATGCTCCGTACAAGCAATACATGGAGGTGCTGGGGAAGTGGGTGGGGAGGCCGGATGAATTGATAAAGGAATTGAGTGCTGAGGGCAAGATAGGCGTTCAGAAGCACGGCGCTGGCTACAGGGTGGCCCTCATGGACGCGGAGGAGGTGGGCAGGGTGAGAGCCATGCTGTCACCGCCCAAGCGGGAGGACGCTGTCAAGGCGATCGACGATGCAATAAGGCAGGCATCTAATCCCATCACCGGGTACGCCGACATAGGGCAGGTGATAAGGCTAGTGGCCGGGAGGCTCGGTATTAGCCAGGGAGACGCCGAGGCGATACTGGTGAAGACGATGCTAGGCTCCAAGTCCTATATCCTGGCTTATGGGGGGACCCATAAAATAAGGATAGGCTCATCGTATTACGGCTTGGTGAAGAGGGTGGGCTGAATGCAGAGGTCTCTAGTGACTGGCAGGCATAATAAGGTAAAGCTGCTGGGTTACTCCTGGATTAGGGCTAGGGATTCGATTATTAAGCACGTGAGGGATGGGAATCAATTAATAACCGTGATTGGGCGAGCGGGCTCCGGCAAGACAACCCTCCTGCTGAGCCTCTGCGACTACGTGCAGTGTCTCTATACTGACATGGCCGGGGCCGGCGATAGGGATCTGTCAGCGGTGGCCGCCTCAATCGCTATGGATAACATGGATAAGATAGTTGAGCTCCAGGGAGAGCTGAGGAGGGAGAAGGGAGATTTAAAGGCATTCTCAAGGCTGGGCGCATACGACTTGGTGGAGCTGGCTCGCCTCAAACCGTTAACTTTCTTGGGGATGTTAAACGAGGCTGCCTCTAGGAAGGGGTGGAGGGTGGTGATGGAGGTGGACGAGGGATTGCTGTCCCAAGACGATCCACGGGCCTTCAGATTCATAGAGGCAATGCACGGCTTCAGGAACAACATGAGGCTGCTGGACTCCATTTACTTGGTGGTGACCATGCTGCCCGACGTGGTGGATTTAATAGCTAAGGTGGACATGCCGCTCTTCGAAGTGATGAGGCTGGCCACTGTTATGCTGCCGGACTACGTGGGGCCCGATGACCTGCAGGAAGTTGCGGGAGCCTTATCGCTCACGCCGGAGACTGTTGAGAAGATAGGCAGGCTGGGTCCCTTAACCATGAGGCAATTAATGTGCGTCGCCCTGAATCCAAGCGACGTCTCCAAGTGCGGCATAGACGAGATAGAGATGAATCCAATGGAGGAGGCCGAGGTAGAGGTTCAGCAGCAGTGATCCTCAGTAATGTTTATATATGCGTTACCAAAAATTGGACACGCGGTTCATATAGAGTTTAAACGAAAGAAATAATAATAAAGATGTTAATTTTGAATTGGAATGAGGGAGATGCGTTTTCTCTCTTGGGGGTTCTATCTGGGGTGGTTGGATTGAAGCTGCTCACGCATTACGTGTTCTCGACGGGTCTCTTAGCATTGGTCGCCGTGTCAATGGGCGCCGCCTTCCCAAGCGCGTTGTTCATTTCGTTGGTTACGTCGGTGATGGGCAACTCCATCATAGATGGGTTGGGCCACGAGGAGAGGAGGGGTTACGTGAGGAGGACCCCGTTGACTCACACTGTTCCGAGGAGCATTGCTTGGGGCATTGTTCCTGGCATCGTAATATCCCTGCTTCTAGCCTACGGGTCCCAGTGGAGGGTGACCCCGCTGGCGGTGATAGTTCTCCTCACCAACCTACTGCTGGGGCCTAGCCACATGTTTCTGGATGCATTCACGGAGAGGGGCATATACGTGAGAAGGAGGGGTAGGTGGGTTAGGTTCGCGATAGCCCATGCCTCGTACAGCAACCCGCTGGCGAACGGCGCCGCAATGATAATGGGCTTGCTGATGCTTTTCGCCGCGTTCTCCATCCATTGACGGAGGCCGCGGATTGGCTTTAGAGGACGGTGGGCACTCGCTCCTTCTCGGGTTGCTTGAAGTACTCCTCCAGGTTCTTCTCTATTAGAAAGGCGTACTTCTTTGCATGTTCCTCTAAGTTATCCGTTGATACGTTTATGCCGGTGAGCAGCGATATGCCCCTTATCAGCTTTACGGCTGCGGACACGTCGGGGCCGAACCTGCCGACGGTCTGGTTCAGTATGAAGAGCACGTCTTGGGAGGACGCTATCTTCCCTGTCTTGACTAGGTTATTTATTGATGTCAATAGCTTGGACTCCGCCAGTAGGAGCGCGCCCGTTAGCGTTCCCCTGGACAGCACGGCGTCCAGGAACTCCGCCTCCAGCCCTGTCAGCGTGGCCTCGCTGAGCGGCACTAATCCAAGCGATTTAAACTCCTGCACGTGGCTCTCCTCGGTTACGAAGTATACATTATCGGTCTCCGCATCGCCGAGGGCCGGTATTGAGGTGAGACATACGACCTTGGTTATGCCGTTCTCGTCCGCCCAGTCCAGTATCTTCTCTATGAAGAGTTTATACGCGTTTGGGGGTATCGGGACGTGCTGCCTAATGGTGACCAGGTTGCTGTCCTTCTTATAGAACAGCCTGTAGGGGAGCTTAGCAACGCCCTCTATTACAGTTATCACCGGCGATATGCTTCCTATCTTTATCGCGCCTATCTCCTCCATCTTCAACGCGTCTATCACGTACTCGATGGACACCACGGACGCCAAGCTAGGCTCGGGGCACGATAGCACCAACATGTTGCGTGGGTCCCTGGGTATTGACTTCAACTTAACCTCCAGAAGGGATGCTTGGGACTCCATGGGTTGCCCACCGTCAATTCTTTAAAAACTTTATCCAATAAATAATGCGATCCAACGGGTAGCGGGCTTGATTCCTCACGGGCGATCCATCGCTTTGATGGGAGTAAGCGCGTGGGAGAGGGAAGGGGGTGATTGGCTGTGGAATACGTTTGCATGGGGTCGCGCTGTGGGTTGAGCCCAGCTAAGTCATGAGAGGGCCTCCTCTCGTTGAGACATCGAAGAGCAATGGGCCTCGCTCCTCATGCGTGGGGGAGTCGCGATTAATGGATTAACGTTAAGTTTAAAGGGGCACGCCTTTAGGTGAGGGCATGGCTATAAATGAGGGCGACGTAATAGTGGCAACGGCGCCATACGTTCCCGGCTTCAAAGTAACCAAGGTGGTGGGGATAGCGTTGGGGATAACGGTTAGGTCCAGGGGGATAGGCGGGAGGTTCCTGGCTGGGCTGCGCTCCCTTGCGGGAGGCGAGATAGTGGAGTTCACGGAGATGGCCGAGCAGGCCAGGAAGCAGGCAATAGATAGAATGGTGCAGCACGCGAAGGCGTTGGGGGCAAACGCAGTGGTGAGCTTCAGGCTGGACAGCAACGAGGTTGGGGAGTACATGGACGAGATAATAGCTTACGGCACCGCCGTGGTAATAGAGCCGGGGAGCCAGGCAGTGATTGAGTAAAGATCGCCATTAACCGGCTCAGTACTTCATTGCCCTCATTACTCCGCTCTTTATCCTGGCCGTATTGGGCACGTAGAGATCCTCCAGCGATATGGGGGCTGTTGGGACGTCGGGCCCGGTGACCCTTATCACGGGGGCGGCCAGGTACTCCACCGCCTTCTCCGCCACCAACGCGCTTATCTCAGCGCCCAGCCCAAGCGTTCTCGGCGCTTCGTGCACGACAACCAATCTACCCGTCTTCTTCACGGACGACAGCACTAGATTGATGTCGAGCGGCCATAGGGTCATCAAGTCTATGACCTCGACGCTGATGTCCCCCGCCACCTCATCGGCGGCCTTCAATGCGTCCCACACGGATGCGCCGTACGTGATCACCGTGACATCCCTCCCCTCCCTGGCTATCCTCCCCTTGCCCAGCTCCACCACGTAATCCTCATCCGGTACCTCCTCCTTCGGCGACCAGTATACCCGCTTCGGCTCCAGGAACACGACGGGGTCCTCCCCCCTCACCGCGGCCTTCAAGAGGCCCTTTGCGTTGTATGGGCTGGAGGGCGTCACAACGATCAGGCCAGGCGTGTGTATGAAGTACGTCTCCGGGGATTGCGAGTGGTAGAGGCCGACCCTCACGCCTGGCCCGTAGGGCGCCCTCACGACTAGGGGAGACGCGAACTCGTTTCCAGACCTGTACCTGAGCTTGGCGACGTGGTTTATCAATTCCTCGAATCCCTGATAAATGAAGTCCACGAATTGTATCTCCGCCACTGGGCGTAATCCAGCCATGGCTAGCCCCATGGCGAATCCTATTATGCCGGACTCGCTTAGGGGGGTGTCCATCACCCTCTCAGGGCCGAACTCGTCCAGCAACCCCTCCGTGACCAGGAAGACTCCCCCCTTCTTCCCAACGTCCTCCCCCAGCACCACTACATCCTCGCTGCGCCTCATCTCCTCCCTCAATGCTTGGTTAATCGCGCGGGCCATGGGTAGCTGCGGCACTCCTCCTCACCTCTCCCCAATTATCTCCCTGAACTCCTCCTCCAAGTTCCATGGAGTGAAGGAGTACACATCCCTCACCAACTCCTCCGCCGGCGGCGGTGGATTGGCCTCTGCCGCCTTTATGGCTGCCCTGATCCTCTCCTCCGCCTCGTCCTCCATGGCCTTGAAATCCCCCTCAGCAGCCGCCCCGCTCCTCAATAGGTAGGCCTTGACCCTCGCTATTGGGTCCAGTTGCCTCCACCTATCCACCTCCTCCTTGGGCCTATACTTGGTCTGCGGGTCATCCGAGGTGGTGTGAGGCCCTATCCTGTAGGTGACAGCCTCCAACAGGAAAGGCGCTCCCCCGCTCCTCACGCGCTCCACTGCGTACTTGCTCGCCTTATACATGGCAAGCAGGTCATTTCCATCAACCGATACCCCCACCAATCCATACGCGGCCGCCTTAATGGATAGCCTAGTCACGGCGGTCTGCCTCGAGACTGGGACGGATATGGCGTATTGATTGTTTATTATCACGAATACGTTGGGAGTCTTGAAGACGCCGGCGAAGTTTAGGGCGGAGTGGAAGCCATTGGTGGACGTCCCGCCGTCCCCGGTGAACGCCATCACCACGCCGTCCTTTTTCTTATACCTAAGCGCGTGGGCGAACCCGACGGCGTAGATTAGGTGAGGCCCTATTGGGGCCCCGATGGATAGTATGCCCCTAGCCCTGCTTCCCCACTCCACTGGGAGGTTGCGTCCCTTCTCCAAGTCGCCGGAGTTAGCGAAGAACTTGGAGAACACTTCCTCCAACGTTATTCCCCTCATTATTAGCCCGCCCAGTATCCTGTAGGACGGCGCTATCCAATCCTCACCGCGGAGCGCGTAGATGGCCCCTATGTCCACGGCCTCCTGTCCCTCGTAGCTGCCGTAGGTGCCCTTCACGCGTCCCTGGCGGTGAAGCATCCATGCCCACCTATCCACGGCCCTGCCGAGTATCATGTGGTTCAGCAACGACACGACTTCCTTATCCGATATGCTTGGCCCCCACTTGTGCAGTTCCTCGTTCACGCTGCCGTCCGGGTTGAGGACGCGCATTACGTCGGGTTCCTTGTATTGAGCCACGAAGTTGGGCGGTATGTCCGTCTCCTCCGCCGCCTGCATGCCAACGATCATCGATCCCTCATTATTATGTAGCCTTATTAAACCTTATTTGTTAGTCAACGGAAAATTGTATATAATATCAAGTATCTTATATTTACTCTAACTATTATCTCTTCTTCTGTAAATAATAATCCGCGCGATCCAACGAAAAATGAATTTTAAGCCGTGAATCATGCCGAGCGCGATGGCTTACCTGCTGGACTTGGGCTTCATGAGGTACGGGGAGGCGTGGGCGATAATGAGGGCCGTCCACGAGGCCCGCGTCAGGGATGAATTGCCGGACACCTTGATCACGGTAATACACGATCACGTCTACACTACTGGGAGGAAGGGGAATGCAGCCAACCTGTTAAAGCCGGTCCTCCCCCTATATTGGGTGGAGAGGGGAGGAGACATAACTTACCACGGGCCGGGGCAATTGGTCTATTACTTCATATTCAAGCTGAGGTCGCCCATAGGTGACTTCATTACGTTGATGGAGGACGCCGTGATCAGCGCATTATCGACATATGGGATAGAGGCCAGGCATAACCCGAGCCATAGGGGCGTGTGGGTCGGGGATAGGAAGATATGCTCCATAGGGGTGGCGGTGAGCGAGGGAGTCACGTACCACGGCTTCGCGCTCAACGTGAGCACTGACCTATCTTTTTTCTCGTTTATAAATCCATGCGGCTTGGATTCGAGCAGGATAACATCAATGAAGGAGGTGCTTGGGATTGATGTATCAATCGATGATGTGAAGGCCAGGGTCACGGAGGGCGTGGCCCAATCATTTGGAGTCGAGTTCAGGGGGGTGCGGTTAAGGGATTTGGAGGGCTTAATAGATCCAGCCAAGTACGGAGAACCCATTAGATTAGCGTAACGGCTTTGACGTTGAAACTAAAAGGGAAGGCAACGGGCGCGGCAAGTCGCTTGGGGCTCGGTTCCTCGGGGGTCATTTCTGGAATATGTGGACTGACCTCTTCCTGGCGGCCTCCGCCGCCTCCATCAACGCCTCGCTCAGGGTTGGATGGGGATGTATGACCGCCTCCACGTCCTCCAGAGTGGCCATGAACTCCATCGACATGGTAGCCTCCGCCGCCAGCTCTGACACGCCGTACCCAACCATGTGAATGCCCAGTATCCTGCCGTCCGCGGCGTCGGCTATGACCTTGACGAACCCCTCGGCCTCATCCATTGTCCTAGCGCGGCCCGACGCGCTGAGGGGGAACCTCCCCACCACTACTTGACCCCTCGCCCTCGCCTCCTCCTCGGTTAACCCGATGAACGCTATCTCTGGGTCGCTGTATATCACGGACGGCACGAGGGAATCGAACTCGCTCCTCAGCCCGGCTACGTTCTCCGCGGCCACCTTTCCCTGCTTCATGGCCTTGTGGGCCAGGTATGGGGGACCCACTAAATCGCCCACGGCGTACACGCCCGGCACGTTAGTCCTCATGCCGGCATCGACCCGAACATGGCCCCGCTCATCCATTTCCAGCCCAATCAAGGCCAAGCCCTCAGAGGAGGGCTTTCTGCCGACGGCGACCAGCACCTCATCCGCCTCCACAGTCATGCCTCCCCCTTGCGTCGCCACCGTGGCCACAGCGGCCCCGCTCCTCTTCTCCAGCTTGTCCAGCTTGGAGTTGGTCATTATCTTGACTCCACGTTGCTTGAGGGTTCTCTCTATGTACCTGGCCACTTCCTGATCGGCGCCGGGCAGCAGTTGAGGCATCATCTCCACTATAGTCACCTCGGACCCCAGCCTTGAGTAGAGCGTGGCCGCCTCCAGCCCAACCACGCCTCCGCCTATTATCAATAAACGACTCGGCACTCTCCTCAACTGCATTGCCTCTCGGCTGCCCACCACTAGATCCCCGTCCTGCTCTACCCCCCTCAATTGAACCGGAATGGATCCAGTCGCCAGTATTACGCTGCCCGCCCTGAGCTGCTTGGAATCGCTTCCGCTCCTAACCTCTATCTCCCCCCTCCCCCTTAGGCGCGCCTCGCCTTGCAGCACCTCGACGCCGTAGTTATCGCATAGGTACTTTATGCCGCCGCTCAGTGAGTTGACGACCCCGTCCCTCCACTTCCTCAATGCGTCCACGTCGATGGACTCCACCCTCATCCTAAGCCCATACTTCGCGGCGCGCTCGGCGTAATCCATTATCTTCGCCACGTGGAGGAGGGCCTTGGATGGAATGCATGCGTAGTTGGTGCACTCACCGCCCAGCCTGTCGCGCTCCACTAGGGCGGTTCTCTTCCCCAGCTGGGCCAGCCTTAGGGCCGCCACATAGCCGCCCGGCCCGCTTCCCACAACCACCGCGTCGTATCCCTGCACGCCGCTCACCTCAACCGAGCCAGCAATAGGTATGGGTTCTCCAGCAGTTCCTTCACTCTATTCATGAACCTGGCTGCGTACGCGCCGTCCGTTATCCTGTGATCAAAGCTGAGCGTCGCCATCATCACCTGCCTAACCCGTATCTCATCGCCTTCCCCAACCACTGGTCTCTTGACTATCCTGCCCATCGCCATTATTGCCCCCTCCGGCGCGTTTATTATGGATAGCCCCCCTATCCCGCCTATCGCCCCTATGTTGCTGATTGTGAACGTGCTTCCCATGACGTCGCCGAGCTCCAGCTTACCTGCCCTGGCCTTCTCCGCCAGCCTGGCTGTCTCGCCCGCCATCTCGGCCAGGCTCTTTCCATCAGCGTTCTTAACCACCACCACGACCAGGCCTTGATCGGTGTCGACGGCCACTCCTAGATTCACGTAGTGCTTCACGACTATCTCGTTTCTCTCCTCGTCGAAGGAGGCATTCAGGAGCGGGTACTCTCTCAGCGCCGTGGCGATGGCCTTCATGACGAAGTGCAGGAACGTTATCTTGACGTCCGTAACGCTCCTCTTCAATTCCTCCCTTACCCTGGCCACCTCAGTCATATCTATCTCCTCAATGTGGTACGCATGAGGTATTGATCCCTTCGACTTGCTCATCTTCTCAGCTATGGTTTTCCTTACGCCCCTCACCGGCACCCGCTCCTCGCTCCCCGTCTCCGCCTTAACCTCCACGGCCCTCGCCTCCATCTTCTCCGCCTGCCGCTCTCCCTGGGCTCTCTTGACGTCGCTCACTGTTATGACGCCGCCCGGTCCGCTTCCCCTTATCTTGCTGAGATCCATCCCAGCCTCCTTGGCGAGCCGCCGCGCCGCCGGCATGGCCCTAACCCCCGCGGGGATCGCCTGCCGAGCTTGCTGAGGCGGCGGTTGGGATTGCTGCGCGGCCTCTATTGGCTTCCTCAATTGAAGAGTCGCCTCTCCCCCAATCTCTATGACGAGGACCACGTCGCCCACGTGGATGGTGTCCCCCGCCTTAAACCTTATCTCAGCCACGGTGCCGCTGACGGGGCTCGGTATCTCTACGTTAGCCTTAGCGGTTTGAACCTCCATCAACGTGTCCCCCTCCTTGACTTGATCGCCTGCCTTCACGTGTAGATTTATCAATTCAGCCTCGCTCAACCCCTCCCCTAGATCCGGGAACTTGAACTCGTACCTAGCCATTGCACTCGTTTAAAGCCTCATCTTAAATATATTGATGCCTTTACCCACTGTTTTTGACAGTTATATTTGAACTATGTAGTCCACCCATCGATTAATTAGGCTGGGGATGATTCAATATATTCTAACAATCGACGCCCCGACGATTTAACCGCCTACGAATCGAGCAACTCCAATGCCCTATACGAGCTCCTCACCAACGGCCCCGCGGCCACAGCCCTGAACCCCATCCTTAACCCCAACTCCCTCAATTCCCGGAACTCGCTGGGGGGGATGTACCTGGCGACGGGCAAGTGCCTCGCCCCGCCCGTGGGCCTCAAGTACTGCCCCACAGTCAATATATCAACCCCAGCATCCCTCAGGTCGCGCATGGCCTTGACGACCTCGCCCCGCTCCTCCCCGAGCCCCAGCATTATGCTGGACTTAGTGACTTGGCCGCCTCTCACCTCCTTCACGGTCCTCAACACCTCCAGCGATTTGCCGTACCCGGCCCTCCTGTCCCTCACCAACGGCGTCAGCCTCTCCACGGTCTCCAAGTTATGCGCGACCACGTCGGGCCCCGCCTCCACCACCGCCCTCAACGAGTCTCGATTAAGGTTGAAATCCGGTATCAACGCCTCCACCCTGGTGCCGGGATTAACTCTCTTTATCTGCCTCACGGTTGATGCGTATATGGATGCCCCGCCGTCGGCCAAATCATCCCTGTCAACCGAAGTTATGACCACGTACTTAAGGCCCAAGTCGCGCACGGCCAGCGCGACCCTAATCGGTTCGAACCAATCCACAGCGCCCGGCTTGCCCGTCTTCACCGCGCAGAACCGGCACGCCCTCGTGCACGTGTCGCCGAGTATCATTATCGTGGCGGTGCCCAAGCCCCAGCACTCAAACACGTTGGGGCACTTGGCGTCCTCGCACACCGTGTTCAACCTATACTTGCCCAGGACCCGCCTCACCTCCTCGTGCCTGGAGCGCGCCGGCATTGTGACCCTGATCCACGTGGGCAATCCCGCCTCAGCCATTCCCATTCGCCCACTCGCCGTCCGCCGGTATATAACCTATCTATCGATTGGCCAATCCAATAATTAACGGCTGAACGAGACCAAAAATTTATAACTGAATTAAACATGCAGCATTACAATGAAATGGGTTACAAGGAAAAAAGCAATGGTAGACAGGATAGCATGTCCATGGCTTATAAAAAGGTTCATTGATAAAGAAGCAGAATTCATTTTTGTGCCGGAAGAAGATGTCTTTAAAGTTGTTGAAAAGGAAGGCGCAATACCTTTTGACGTTAAAGGAGCCGAACTGAACCATTATTATGAAAACGGCGTAGAGTACGTCAGTTTTGACGCCATCATAAAGAAGTATGGGCTAAAAGACCCTGCTTTGCTCGAGTTAGCAAAGATAGTTAGGGGTGCCGATGCTCATAATCCTAAAGAAGTTCCAGA